>NZ_CP025030.1:2141927-2447917 GCF_002812705.1 Achromobacter spanius
CTGGATCAGGCCCTGCTGGCTGAAGGCGCGCAAATTGCCGACCCGGCCGCGTTTGTGAAGCGCTTGAATGCCTTGCTGCTGAAGTAAGCGGCGGGGTGGTGGGATGAGAGGGCGCCTGGGAAACCAGGCGCTCTTTTTTTCGCCAGACACCTACCAAAATGCTAAATATTCCCGATCGGTAATATTTCGACCAAATCGCAGTGCTGCATAAGAAATATTACCGATCGGGAATATTCAATTGGATTCATCGCCGAAACACCATAAACTTACCGAACGGTAATTTTGGAGGCATCCATGCCTATCGACCACGCCCAGCCCACGTTGCCAGCAACCATACGCACCGCAGCCGACCTGGGCGAACTGGTGAAAGCCGTGCGACGCGATCAAGGCTTGCTTCAAGCCGATCTTGCCGGCCTGTCTGGTTCGGGTAACCGCTTTGTGGGGGACCTTGAGCGCGGCAAGCCCACGCTGCAATTGCAGAAGGTGTTGGACATGCTGGATCTGCTTGGCCTTGAAGTGCAAGTTGTGCCGAAACGCCCGAGGCTGCCATGACAGCCTCGGACGCATTGGATCTTTATCAAGGGTTGCGCAAGGTAGGCCGCTTGTATGACGAGCGGCCGTTGCGCTTTGTGTACGACGAGTCGTGGCGGAAAGGTTCGGACGCGCAGGCCATTTCCCCGACGATGCCGTTGGCGCAAGCCGATCACGCTGGCGACGCCGTTCATGCCTTCTTTGAAAACCTGCTGCCTGAAGGGCAGGTACGCAAGTTCTTGCAAGTGAGCCGCCACGCGACGACGGTATTCGGATTGCTGCGTAGCGTGGGCGGCGACACGGCCAGTGGGCTGACGATATTGCCGCAGGGCGAAAAGCCCGCGCCCGCGCACTATCGGCCCACAACGTGGCAAGCCATTGCCGAACGCTTGAAGCATGGCGCGGTGCCGGCGCTGGTAGCCGAAAGCGACGAGGGCGCGCGAATATCCCTGGCAGGCGCGCAAGACAAGCTATTGCTGTCGGTGTTGCCGGACGGCTCGCCCGCGCTGCCCGAAGGCTCGGCGCCGTCATCGCATATCTTGAAGCCCGACATCCGCGGCCTGAAAGGGGTGTGGGCGTCGGCATTGAACGAAACCCTGGTGATGCAATTGGCGGCGCAGCTTGGCTTGGGTGTGGCGGACGCGCACTATCAACGCGACACGCGCGCCTGCCTGATCAAGCGCTATGACCGCTTGGACGATGGTCAAGGCGGCTTGCTGCGCTTGCATCAGTTGGACCTGTGCCAATTGGCAGGCACGCCGTCGGACGTGAAGTACGAAGCGGACGGCGGCCCGACGCTGGCGGATTGTCGCCATTTGCTGGCGGGCATGGGCGTCGGCGCGGGCGACCATAAGCGATTCTTGCAATGGGTGATTTTCAATCTCTATGTGGGCAACAACGATAGCCACGCCAAGAACCTGTCCGTGCTCCAGTCGCCGAACGGGCAATACCGGCTGGCACCGTTCTATGACCTGATGTGTACCGCGATGTACCCGGGGCTTTCCCGCCGCTTTGCGTTTTCCGTGGGCGGCGTGATGACCCCGGGCAGCATCGGACGCGAACAGATCGAAGCCATGGCCACGGACCTGGGCTTTCACCCGCGCTACGGCGTGACGGTCGCGCGGGCGTTGATGACCGCGTTGCCCGCGGCACTGGAGGTTGTGCAGGCGAGCCTGCTTGCGCAGTCCGCCGCCGGGTCCGAACGCACGTTGATCGAACGCCTGGGCAATTGGATCAAGACGAACGCACGCCGCCACGCCCAGCGCTGGGAATAAGCACCGCATCCAAGGCCAGCACCCCCTGCCCATCCGGCAGCGCCAACAACGGGTTGATCTCCACGGAACTGAAGTCTGCCCGGCGCGCATCCGCGAAGCGCGACAGCGCCACCAAGGCGTCTGCCAACGCATTGATGTCGCAAGGCGGTGCGCCGCGTGCGCCTTGCAGGAGCGCGTAGCCCTTGATTTCACGGATCATCGACAGGGCCTGGGCGTGGTCGAAGGGCGCCAGGCGGAAGCTGACGTCTTTCAGCACTTCGACGAAGACGCCGCCCAGGCCGAACATGACGACGGGGCCGAAGACCGGGTCGCTGTGCATGCCCACGATGCACTCCACGCCTTTGGGCGCCATGGGCGCGACCAGCACGCCGTCGATGCGGGCAGTGGGGCAGTGCGTGCGTACGCTGTCCAGGATGGCGGCGTGGCCGTGGCGCACGGCGTCTTCGCCCGACAGGTTGAGCTTCACGCCGCCCACATCGCTTTTGTGCAGGATGTCGGGCGACACCACTTTCAAGACCACGGGGCCGGCCGCGCGGGCAGCGGCGGCCACGGCGGTGTCGGCGTCGGTGGCTAGCGTGCAGTCAGGCACGGGCAGGCCGGCTTGGCGCAGGACGTCCATCGCCTGCACTTCGTTGTAGGTGTCGCGCAGCGGCGCGGTGTTTGCCGCAGCTGGCGGCATGCAGGCGTGCGCGGGAGCATCCGAGGCGGCCTTGGAGGTGCCATCCGTGCTGCCATTCGATACGGCATCCGATACGGCATCCGATACGGTCCCTGACATCCCCGCCAACCCCGCCACCGCGCCTATCGTCCGTATCGCGGCACTAGGATCTTCGAACACCAGCGTGCCCAGGCGCTCAAGCTCGCGGCGGCGTTCTGGCGGGAACAGCGCGCATAAGGCCAGCGGCACGTCGGAATGGCGGGCGCGCATTTCGCGGGCAAAGGTCTCGAAGGTGGGCCACAAGGCTTCCGACGACCCGGCGGCGGCCAGGAAGACCGCCAGCGCATCGTAGCGGCCGTCGGCCAGCATGTCGTCGGCGGTGGCCAGCAGCAGGCCGGGTTCGGACACCACCTGGCCGGTGACGTCGACCGGGTTGCGCGGGCCGGCGAAGGGCACGCGTTCCAGCAGTCTGGCCTGCGCGGCCGCGTCGGGTTCGGGCAGAGACAGACCGGCTTCTTCGGCCTCGTCCGCCATCAAGGCGCCGACCCCGCCGGATATTGTGAAGATGCCCAAGCGCTTGCCTTGGGGGCGTTGCTGCCAGGTGTCCAGCGCATAGCCCAGGTTGAAGAAGTCTTCGATGCTGCGCGCGCGCAGTGCGCCGTATTGGCGAAACAGCGCGTCGTAGACGGCGTCATCGCCCGCCAGCGCGGCGGTGTGTGACGCGGCGGCCTGCGCGCCGGCCTGGGTGCGGCCGATCTTGGTGACGACCACGGGCTTGCCGGCGTCGCGCGCGGCGGCCAGCGCGCGGCGCAGCTTGGCGCCGTCGCGGCAGCCTTCCATGTAGGCCATGATGACGCGCGTATCGGCGTCGTGCGCCAGGCAGTTGATGCAGTCGGCCACGTCGATGTCGGCTTCGTTGCCGGTGCTGATCCAGTGCGACAGGCCGAGTCCGCGTTCGCGCGCCATGCAATAGGCATAGGCGCCGAACGCGCCGCTTTGCGACACCATGCCGATGCCGCCCAACGCCACGGCGCCGTTGGCGGGCGCGGGCGAGAACGTGGCGTAGACCTTGTGGCGCACGTTCATGAAGCCCAGGCAGTTGGGCCCCAGCAGGCGGATGCCGCGCTCGCGCGCGATGGCGCATAGCGCCTCTTGCATGGCGACGCCTTCCGCGCCCGTTTCCGAGAAGCCCGACGTGAAGACAACCGCGCCGCCCACCTGGCCGGGGCGCGCGCTTTGCAGCGCTTGAGCCGCGTGCGCGGCGGGCACGGCCAGGATGACCAGGTCCACGTCGGTATCCAGCGCGGCCAGGTCGGGCGCGGCGGGCAAGCCCTGGATGCTGCCGGCGCGCGGGTTGATGGGCAGGATGCGGCCGTCGTAACCATGCTGGCGCAGCAGGCTGACCGGCATGGCGCCGATCTTGCCGGGCGTGGCGGACGCGCCCACGATGGCGATGCTGCGCGGGGTGAACAGGCGGGACAGGGTGGGGTCGGAATGCGTAGTCATGATGGGGGCGGGGTGGTTCAGGAAAAGCGCACGACGCTGCGGCCGGTGCTGCCGCGTTCGAGCATGGCGGCCAGCGCTTGGGGCAAGTCCTGGGGGTTGATGACGCGCGCGGTAAGGTCCAGGCGCTGCGGGCGGTAGTCGGTGGCCAGCCGTTGCCATAGCGCGCGGCGCAGCGGCATGGGGCTGTTGGCGTTGATGCCCAGCAGCTTCACGCCGCGCAAGATGAAGGGGATGACGGACGTGGGCAGGTCCGCGCCGCCCGCGTTGCCAAACGCGGCCACCACGCCGTCGGGGCGCACGCTGGCCAGCGCGTGGGCCAGCAAGGGGCCGCCCACGGAATCGATGACGCCGGCCCAGCGCGCGCTCATCAAGGGCTTGATGGGGGCGGACAGGTCGGGCGGGGCCATGACCTCGACGGTGCCGAGAGAGCGCAGGTAGTCGGCGGCATCCGGCTTGCCGGACATGGCGCAGACGCGATACCCGCGTTGGCTGAGGATGTCGATGGCGATACCCGCCACGCCGCCGGTGGCGCCCGTGACCAGCACCTCGCCCTGGTCGGGCGCCAGGCCGCAGTGTTCCATCCAGTGCAGGGACAGCGCGGCGGTGAACCCGGCGGCTCCCAGCACGGCGGCGTCGCGCAGCGTGATGCCGGCGGGCAAGGGCAGCACCCAGTCATGCGGCACGCGCGCGTATTCCGCATAGCCGCCGTCGCAGTCCACGCCGATGCCAAAGCCATGCACGACGACTTGCTGGCCGGGCGCAAGCGCGGGGTCGGTGGAGTGGACCACGGTGCCGCTCAGGTCGATGCCGCCGATGCGGGGGTACTGGCGCACGACGTTGCCGCGTCCGGCCTGCGCCAGCGCGTCCTTGTAGTTCAGGCCGGCGTAGGCGACCTTGATCAGCGTATCGCCGGGGGAAAGTTCATCTTCCGACAAGGTGTCGAAGCGGCCTTGCGGGGGCGCGCCGTCGGCGCCGCCGTGCAGCCGGTAGGCCTGAAAGGTGGGGATGGGCATGCGGGTCTCCTGGGATGGGTCAGCCGCGCGCCAAGAGGCGGCGCGCAAGGCTGGCGCGGTGCAGTTCGTTGGCGCCGTCGTAGATGCGGAAGGGGCGCATTTCTTGCCAGATCATTGCCACGGGGGTGTCGTCGGACAGGCCCGATGCGCCCATCATTTGCACGGCGCGGTCGGCCACGCGGTTGACGGCTTCGGATACGAATACCTTGGTCATGGCGCTGTGCTGCTTGACGGACAAGCCCGCGTCCATGCGGCCCGCGCAATCCAGCGTCATCAAGCGGCTGGCGTGCAGGTCGATGTGTGAATCGGCCACCATGGCCTGAATCTGTTGCAGATCGGCCAGGCGCGATCCAAAAGACTCGCGCGTGTTGACGTAGGCTTGCGCGGTTTCCAGGGCGCGGCGGGCGCGGCCGATGTAGCGCATGCAGTGCGACAGGCGCGCGGGCTCCAGCCGCAGTTGCGCGTATTCCAGGCCACGGCCGGGTTCGCCCAGCACGGCGTCGTCGCCGACCTCGCAGCCGTCCAATTCAATTTCCGCATGGCCGCCGATCTGGTAGCCGGTGACCATGCCGATGTCGCGCACCACGCGGTAGCCCGGCGTGTCGGCGGGCACGACGAAGAGCGTGGCGCCGGCATCGGCCTGCGCCAGCACCAGCGCAAAGTCCGCGCCGACGCCGCCGCTGATGAATTGCTTGTGCCCGCTCAACACCCAGCCTTGGCCGCGCCGGGTTGCGCGGGTGCGCAGCATGGACGGGTCGGACCCCGCGCCCGGCGCGGGTTCGGTCATGGCGAAGCAGGCGCGCTGTTCAGCGCGGATCAGGGGCAGCAGAAAGCGCTCGCGTTGGGCGGGGGTGCCCAGCCGCAGCAATGTCAGCATATTGGGCTGGTCGGGCGCGGCGCAGTTCAAGGCGGCCGGCCCGAGAAAGCCGCGACCGGCCGCTTCCAGCACTTGCGCCAGCGCGCGCCAGCCCAGGCCCAGCCCGCCAAGTTCCACGGGCAGCTGCGGCGCGTACAGGCCGGCGTCCCGGGCTTGCACGCGCAAGCGCGCTACACATGCGTCCAGGGCCGTCACGTCGCGGGCGATGGCGGGGGATTCCTCGGGGATGGCGATGTCATCGACAAAGCGGCGAACCCGTTCGCACAGGTCTTCGATGGCGGCGTCGCCGATGGGCTGGGCGGGCATGGCGGTCCCTTTGTAAAGGCTGGCTTGTGAAGGCTTGCGGTCAGGGCTTGCTTGAAGCGACTTGAATGCAGAGGCTTAAATGCGGACGCTTACTGGATGCGGGTGCCGGTGGACTTCACCAGCTTGCTCCACCACAAGGTCTCGTCCGCGATCTGCTTGGCGAATTCGGCGGGCGTGTTGACCAGCGGCTCGGCGCCCAATTCCTGGAAGCGGGCGCGCAACTCGGGGTCTTGCAATGCCTTGGCCACGGCGGCGTGCAAGCGGTCCACCACGGCGGGCGGCGTGTTGGCGGGTGACATCAGCCCTTTCCACGCCATGACCTCAAAACCCGGCATGCCCGCTTCGCTGAAGGTGGGGATGTCTGGCGAGGCGGTCGCGCGCGCATCGCTGGGCACCGCCAGCGCGCGCAGGGTGCCCGCTTTTACGTGCGGCAGCAGCGCGGGCATGTTGTCGATCATGAAATCGATATGGCCGGCGACCAGGTCGGTGATGGCGGGGCCGCTGCCTTTGTAGGGCACGTGTTCGGCTTGCAGGCCGGCCTTCTGCTTGAGCAGTTCGCCGGCCAGTTGCGCGGGCGAGCCATTGCCGGGCGAACCGAACGACAGCTTGCCGGGGTTATTGCGCGCGTACGTCAAAAATTCTTCCAGCGTTTTCACGGGCATGGACTTGGTCACCACCATCAGGTTGTGTTCGCGTTCCAGGCAGGTGATGGCGGTCAGGTCTCGGGCGGGGTCGAACGGCATGTTGGCGTACAGGCTGGGGTTGATGACGGTGGGGCCGGCCGCCGCCAGCAGCAGCGTGTAGCCGTCCGGCGCGGCGCGCGCCACGAAGTCCCCGCCGATATTGCCGCCGGCGCCCGGTTTGTTTTCCACGATGACCGGCTGGCCCAGGATGGGGTGCAGCGCTTCGGCCAGCAGGCGGCCCAGGATGTCGGTGGATCCGCCGGGGGCGAACGGCACGATCAGCCGGATCGGCTTGTCGGGATACGCGGCGGCGGCCTGGGGCGGCAGCGCCGCGCAGGTGAATGCGGCGGCGATGGCGCCGATCCATTTCGGCAGGTGCTTGTGCAGCATGAGAGTCTCCTTGGGTTGATGGGCCGCGGGCTTCTGTTGGCTGCGGTCCCGGGATAGCGCCCTGGCCTAGCGGCCGGGCGTGTAACCGGCCTGCGCCAGCGTGTGGCGGGCGATGGTCAGTTGATGAATCTGGCTGGTGCCTTCGTACAGGCGGAACAGGCGCACGTCGCGATAAAACCGTTCAATGCCCTGGTCGGCGATGTAGCCGTAGCCGCCGTGCATCTGCACGCAGCGGTCCGCCACGCGGCCGCACATTTCCGACGCGAAGTATTTGCAGATGGACGCGTTCATGGTCACGTCCTTGCCCTCGTCGCGTTCGCGCGCGGTTTGCAGCACCAGCGCCAGCGCGGCCTGGATGTCGGTCTGGCAATCGGCCAGCATCGCCTGGATCAATTGGAAGTCCATCAGCGGCTTGCCAAACTGCTGGCGTTCGGCCACAAAGCGCAGCGTGTCGTCCAGCATGCGAATGGCGGGGCCGATGCACAGCGCGGCCAGATGAATGCGCTGCTTGTTCAGCACTTTCATGGCCGTCTTGAAGCCCATGCCTTCCTGGCCGCCGATCAGATTGGCGGCGGGCACGCGGCAATCTTCAAAGTAGACGGCGGACACGGGCGACCCGGCCTGGCCCATCTTGTCGTAGGGCTGGCCGGTGGACAAACCCGGCGTGCCGCGTTCCATGATGAAGGCCGATATGCCCTTGGCGCCGGGCGCGTCGGGGTCGGTGCGCGCCATGACGGTGAACAGGCCGGCAAGCGGGGCGTTGGTGATGAAGCACTTTTCGCCATTCAGCACATAGCTGTCGCCGTCGCGCACGGCGGTCGTGCGCAAGGCGGTGGCGTCCGACCCGGCTTGCGGCTCGGTCAGCGCGAAGCAGCCGGTCAATTCGCCCGACGCCAGCCGGGGCAGGTAGTGGTCTTTCTGCTGCGCGGTGCCGTCGGCCACCAGGGCTTCGGAACCGATGCCGGTGTTGGTGCCCACGCGCGCCCGAAACGCCACGGAACATTGCGACAGCTCAATCGCCGCGCGGATCAGTTCTTCGGTGCTCATGCCCGCGCCGCCATAGGCTTCCGGGATGGAATAGCCGAACATGCCTTGGTCGGCCATGGCCCGCACCAGGTCGTCGGGCACTTCGTCCAGGCGCGCCACTTCGGCTTCACGCGGCACCAGTTGCTGGCGGACAAAGCGCCGCAGCGATTCGATGAAGGCGGGAAAGCCGTCAGGGTCCCTGATCATGGGGTGTCTCCGATTTTTTTGATTGTCTGGCCTGCGGGCGGAGGAATCCGCGCCGGGGCAACATGGAACCCAGGCTAGCAAAGCAAAGCGAAATGCGAGACAAGTGTTTTGATATCTTGAACGCCTATTGCTCGATATGGGCCGCGCTTGCTCTATCATCGGCATCAACATTCCCCACTTTTTCGCTTTTATTGCGCGTTTTTCATTTCTCGCCTTTCACGTTCCGCCTGTCACTATTCAGCGCGGAATCTCCACCCGGATTGCGACCATGACCACGCCCCTGGGCGGCCGCCACCCCGACCCTGATTTCGCCACCACGCTGGCCCACGGCTTGGCGGTGTTGCAGACCTTTCGCCATGGCGAGCCCGCGCTTAGCAACCGCGAATTGGCCGACCGCACCGGCCTGTCCAAAGCCACGATTTCGCGGCTGACCTATACGCTGGTCCAGCGTGGCCTGTTGCGCTATGACGCCAGCCTGCGCCGCTACCGCCTGGGCACGGCGCTGTTGTCGCTGAGCTATCCCTTGCTGGCCAGCATCAAGCTGCGGCAGTTGGCGCGCCCGCTGATGACGCGGCTGGCCAACGCGGCGGGCGGGTCGGCGTCGCTGGGCATGCATCACGGCACGCACATGGTGTACGTGGAAACCTGCCGGGGCCATGACGCCGTGGCGTTCCGGCCCGACATCGGCGCCATGCTGCCGCTGCTGCCCTCGGCGATGGGCCGGGCGTGGCTGGCGCAGGCGGATGACGATGAGGCGCAAGGGCTGTTGCAGGCGCTGCGACGGCAAGATCCCGCCGCCTGGCAACGGCATGCGCCGGGTTGGGAGCAGGCGCGCCGGGACTATGCCGCGCACGGCTACTGCGTGGCCGAAGGCGAATGGCATGCCGACGTGCATGCCGTGGCGGTGCCGATGTGTCGTCGCGTTGACGGGCAGGTGTTCGTGTTCAATTGCGGCGTGCCGGCGCGGCGGCTGCGACCGGGCGATTTGCGCCGACGCATCGCGCCACGTCTGCTGACCTTGGTGACGCGGGTGGAAAAAATGCTGGAGCGCCAGGATGCCGCTTGAACTTGAACAGGGTCCCGCCCGGGATCCCCAGCCCAACCCCACCCCCGACCGCGACTTTGCCACCACCTTGGCGCACGGCATCGATATCCTGGCGTGCTTTCGGGCGGACCGTCCGGAGCTGGCCAACAAGGACTTCGCGCAGCAGACCGGCCTGTCCAAAAGCGCGGTGGCGCGCCTGACGCATACCTTGGTCGAACTGGGTTTCTTGCAGCGCCTGGGGTCGCCCGCCCGCTATCGGCTGGGCGCGTCGGTGCTGGCGCTGAGCTACCCCTTGCTGGCCAGCATGCAGATCCGCCAGTTGGCGCGGCCGCTGATGAAGCAGTTGGCCGACCATGCGCGCGGTGCGGTGTCGCTGGTGGTGCGCGACCGCTTGCAGATGGTGTACGTGGAAACCGCCAGGTCAAACGACGCCTTGCAGACCCGGCCTGATATCGGCGCGGCCTTGCCCTTGCTGTCCAGCGCGGCGGGCAAGGCCTGGCTGTGCCGCGTGTCGGACGCCGAGCGGGCGGTGGTGCTGAACCAGTTGCGCGTGGCCGACGCGCGCCATTACGCCGAGCATTTCCCCAGCCTGGCGGCGGCATCGCGCGACCTGGAACGCAAGGGGTATTGCGGCAACAACGTGCAGTGGCGCCCCGATGCCTATGGCTTTGCCGCGCCTTTGTGGCGGCCTTATCAGTCCCTGCTGTATGTCTTTAACTGCGGCGTTCCGTCGGGGGACGGACCCTACCGCGAGCGGGCGGCGGACATCGGCCCCCGGCTGGTCGCCCTGGCCCGCGAGACGGAGCGCTTGCTGGGGCTGACGTAGCCCACCGTGCCTGGGGGCGATTCGTGACTTGAAGTCAAAAGTGTTTGCCCGCCAGACGGCTTTTTCCGCAAGGATCGCGCCGTCATACTGCACGCCTGTCTTTCCGACGTGCTCCAAGGAATCCGCATGAACCCGCAAGATAATCCGCCGGTGAAGTCCGGCCTGCCGCTGCTGGCGCTCGCCGTCGGTGCGTTCGGCATTGGCGTGACCGAGTTTTCTCCCATGGGCCTGTTGCCCGTTATTGCCGAGGGCGTGAACGTCTCCATTCCCAGCGCCGGCATGCTGATCAGCGCCTACGCCATCGGCGTGATGCTGGGCGCGCCGCTGATGACGCTGGCGTTTTCGCGCTGGTCGCGGCGCAAGGCGTTGATTCTGTTGATGCTGATCTTCACCATCGGCAACGTGCTGTCGGCGCTGTCTCCCAACTACACCACGCTGTTGCTGGCGCGGTTGGTTACCAGCCTGAACCATGGCGCGTTCTTCGGTCTGGGCTCGCTGGTGGCGGCCAGCGTGGTGCCGCGCCACAAGCAGGCCAGCGCGGTGGCGACCATGTTCATGGGCTTGACCATCGCCAACGTGGGCGGCGTGCCCGCCGCTACTTGGCTGGGGCAGGTGATCGGCTGGCGCATGTCGTTTTTCGCCACCGCCGTGCTGGGCTTGATTGCGATGTTGTCGCTGTGGTTCGCCTTGCCCGCGGGCGAAGCCGGACGCCGCCCGGATGTACGTCATGAACTGGCCGTGCTGAAAAGCCCCGTCGTGCTGCTGGCGCTGTTGACCACGGTGCTGGGCGCGGGCGCGATGTTCACGCTGTACACCTACATTGCACCCACGCTGGCCGATATCACCGGCGCATCGCCCGCCTTCATTACCGGCATGCTGGTGCTGATTGGCCTGGGCTTTACGTTGGGCAACGGCGTGGGTGGCCGCATGGCTGACCGCTCGCTGGATGGCACGCTGATTACGTTCCTGGTGATCGTCATCATCGACCTGCTGGCGTTCCCGTGGATCGCTTCCACCCAGATCGGCGCGGCCATTTCCCTGTTGATCTTCGGCGTCGCCACCTTCGCCGTGGTGCCGCCCTTGCAGATGGGCGTGATGCGCGCCGCCACGGCGGCCCCCGGGCTGGCATCGTCGGTGAATGTGGGCGCGTTCAACCTGGGCAACGCGGTCGGCGCGGCCGCTGGCGGCGCAGTGATCTCGGCCGGGCTGGGCTACTCGGCGGTACCCATCGCCGGCGCCGTCATCGCCGTGGCCGGGCTGGCGCTGGTGCTGGTGCAGCGGGCCGGCAACGTGCGCCGCCGCAAGCTGGCGATGCAGGGCTGCTGAGGGGCGCGTCGAGCATTAGCTATTCGCTGGGCGGGTTTGGGTGTTGTCGCCCAACCCGCCCATTCGCATTATCTGGCGCCCGCGGGCGTCAGCGGCTGTACCGCCAGCCGCAGGCCCAAGGCTTTCAGGATTGCCGTCAGGCTGCTTAGCGCGGGGTTGCCCTTGGGTGACAGCGTGCGGTAGAGCTGGGTGGGATTCAGGTGCGCTTGCGCCGCGACGGTCTGCACGCCACCAAAAGCCTGCGTCAGTTGCCGCAGCGCGATCAAGAGCTCAGCCTGGGTTCCGTCTTCCAGCACGCTGTTGATCAAGTCAACAGCCAATGCTGGGTCATCACGGTACAGCTCGGCCATCGCTTCATCATGGGGTCTGCTTTTCATGGTGTTCTCTGGTTCCAATGTTGCCAAGCGCGTACCGCGCGCTTCGTAATATTCGTCTATAGACGAATATAGCTCAAGTTGACTACTTGCACAGCGCACAAAAAAAGGGTGCCGTTCATCCGGCACCCTTCATCTCACCCACACACATCAATCACGCTTCTATCCGTTCCACCTTGCCGACCAGCAGGATGTACGACAGCGCGCCCAGCAGTGCCAGCGATGACACGTACACGATGGCGGGGGCGAAGTTGTCCTTCGATACCAGGAAGCCGATCACGATGGGGGTGCAGATGGACGACAGGTTGCCCACGAAATTGAACACGCCGCCCGTCAGGCCCAAGAGCCGCACCGGCGCCAAGGTGGACACCAGCGACCACGTAATCGACGCCAGGCCGTTGCCGAAGAAGGCCAGGGCCAAAAAGAAGATGACCCAGGGGGTGGAGTCGGTGAAGTTGGCGCCGATCATCGATGTGGAAATCAGCAGGCCCAGGATGATGGGCAGCTTGCGCGCCAGGCCCACGGTGGCGCCGCGCCGAACCAGGAAGTCGGACAGCACGCCCGAGCACAGCACGCCGACGAACGCGGCCAGGAAGGGCACCGACGCCAGGAAGCCCGACTTGATGAAGTCCATGCCCCGGTACTTCACCAGATAGGTCGGGAACCACGTCAGGAAGAACCACAGCGTGGACGTCAGGCAGAACTGGCCCAGGTACACGCCCCACAGCTTGCGCTTGGACATGACCAGGCCCAGGTCATTCCAGTTGAACGGCGCCTTCTTGGCGCGCGCGTTGCGGTCCAGGTCGACCACGCCGCCGCCTTGCTGGATCAGTTCGATCTCGGCGGCGTTGGCGCCCTTGAACTGGCGTGGCTCGCGATAGATCAGGTACCACAGCACGCCCCAGACGATGCCCAGCAAGCCGGTGCTGACAAACACCATGTGCCAGCCGTAGTGGTGTTGCAACCAGGCCAGCACGGGCGTCAGGAAGGCCAGGCCCACGAACTGGCCCGACGTGTAGAAGCCGATGGCCGTGGCGCGTTCTTTTTCAGGAAACCAGGTGGTGACGACACGGTTGTTGATGGGGTAGGCGGGCGCTTCCAACGCGCCCACCGCCAGCCGCAACACGAACAGGATGATGAAGCTGCTGGCAAAGCCCATGAAGAAGGTCGCGGCCGACCACAGGATCAGCGCGGCGGCGTACAGCACGCGGGGTGATACGCGGTCCACCAGCCAGCCGCCGGGGATCTGCATGGCGGCGTAGGTCCAGCCGAAGGCGGACAGGATCAGTCCTTCATGCCAGGTGTCCAGCCCGAACTCGTCCTTGAGCGCGGGCGCGGCGATGGACAGGTTGCTGCGGTCCAGGTAGTTGATGACGACGGTGATAAACAACATCACCATGATGATGTACCGGCTGCGCGTGGGGCGCTGGGTATGTTGCAAGCCGGCGTGGGTGGCGGTCGACACGGATTGTCTCCTCGTGCGCCCATCTCGGGGCGGGGGCCATCGGCTAGATTGCCGGTGGGCTATCGATATAAAGAAGAAAAAGCGGCGCTCGTGACAGAAGCATGAGACGCCGCATGGCGGTCAGTCAGCGTGATCGGGCTGGCCTTACCACTCGGCGAAGCTGCCGTCGGCGTGGCGCCAGATCGGGTTGCGCCAGCGGTGGCCCACGGCGGCGCGTTCCTTCACGTATTCCTCATTCACTTCAATGCCCAGGCCCGGGCCTTGCGGAATGGCGACCATGCCGTCTTCGTACTTGAAGACTTCGCGGTTGCTGACGTAGTCCAGCAGGTCGTTGGCGGCGTTGTAGTGAATGCCCAGGCTTTGTTCCTGGATGAAGGCGTTGTAGCAACCGGCATCGATCTGCAAGCAGGTGGCCAGCGCGATGGGACCCAGCGGGCAATGCAGCGCCAGCGCCACGTCATACGCTTCGGCCATCGCGGCGATCTTGCGGGTTTCGGTGATGCCGCCCGCGTGGGACGGGTCGGGCTGGATGATGTCCACATAGCCTTCGGACAGCACGCGCTTGAAGTCCCAGCGCGAGAACAGGCGCTCGCCCAGGGCGATGGGGGTGGACGTCAGCGGCGCCAGTTCCTTCAGCGCTTCGTAGTGTTCGCTAAGCACCGGCTCTTCGATGAACATCAGCTTGAACGGGTCCAGCTCTTTCATCAGGACCTTGGCCATGGGCTTGTGCACGCGGCCGTGGAAGTCCACGCCGATGCCCACGTTGGGGCCGACGGCCTGGCGCACGGCGGCCACGTTCTCCAGGCACTTATCCACCTTGTCGAACGAATCGATGTATTGCAGTTCTTCCGTGCCGTTCATCTTCACGGCGGTAAAACCACGGTCCACGGCGCTCTTGGCGGCGGCGGCGGTATCGGCCGGGCGGTCGCCGCCAATCCACGAATACACCCGGATGCGATCGCGCACGTTGCCGCCCAACAATTGCGACACCGGCACGCCCAGGTGCTTGCCCTTGATGTCCCACAGCGCCTGGTCGATACCGGCCAGCGCGCTCATGTGGATGGCGCCGCCGCGATAGAAGCCGCCCCGGTACAGGACCGTCCAGTGGTCTTCGATGTTGCGCGGGTCTTTGCCGATCAGGTAGTCGGACAGTTCTTCAACGGCGGCGGCCACGGAATGCGCGCGGCCTTCCACGACGGGCTCGCCCCAGCCGACGATGCCTTCGTCCGTTTCGATTTTCAGGAAGCACCACCGGGGCGGCACGATGTAGGTGGTGAGCTTGGTGATCTTCATGCTTGGGTCTCCTGGGCGGAATAGGCGCGTTGCCAGGCGGCGACAAATGCGCGCGCGTTCTGGCCGACATCGGTGGCCGTCAGGCCGGGTTTGTACAAGGCGGAGCCCAGGCCGAAGCCGCTGGCGCCCGCCTGGGCAAAAACGGAAAGGTTGTCGGGCGTGATGCCGCCTACCGGCACCAGCGCGATCGGCGGGCGCATCACTGCGCGCCAGGCCTTCAGCACGGCCGGGCCTAGCTGTTCGGCGGGAAACATCTTCAGCACGTCGGCGCCGGCGGCCAGCGCGGCAAAGGCCTCGGTGGGCGTGGCAACGCCGGGGCAGGACGCCATGCCCAGTTTTTTCGCGGCGCGGATGACGGCGGCGTCGCTGTGCGGCATCACGATCAATTCGCCGCCCGCATCCTGCACGCGCGCGCAGTCGTCGGGATTGAGCACGGTGCCCGCGCCGATCAGGCAGTCGGTGGGCAGGGCGGCACGCATGGCGCGGATGCTGGCCAGCGGGTCTGGCGAATTCAGCGGCACTTCGATCAGGCGAAAGCCCGCCGCGTAAAGGGCATTGCCGATGTCTTCCGCTTCGTGCGGCTGGATGCCGCGCAGGATGGCGATCAGCCCGCAATGGGCCATGGCGGTTTGCAGTCCGGTGTGGGTCATGTGAGGTTCCTAGACGGGTGCCGAAGTGGGGGTGTCGGTGTCGACCGGTTCTGCCTTGACCGGTCCGGCTTTGATCTGCCCGGTCTTGACCAGCCCGGCGCAGACGGCCAGGTGCCATAAGCCGCGTTCGGTGGCGTTCTGAGCTTGCTCGGGCGTGCCCAGGCCGTAGTGCTGCATGGCCAGGATGTAGCGTTGGCACAGTGCGGGGTCGCCGCACAGCACGATGCGGGGCAGTTCGCCTTGCTCGCGCAGCATCTGGGCCAGCGCGGCAATTTCGTGGCCGATCAGCAGGCCTGACAGATAGTCGGCTTGCGAGGTCGAAGGCAGCTCACCGGTCAGGCCCAGCGCGCGCGTGCTGAAGATGGTGGACAACACGCCGGCGCGTCCGGCCGGCACACCGGCCACTTTCACGCCGCGCATGAAGGCGCCGTTGTCGGCGGCGAGGTCGGCCTGCTTGTTTGCCTGCTTTTCGGCTTGCTGGTCGGGTTGCTTGTCGGCGGCGGGCGCATCGCTCATCGTGCGGCCCAGGATGGTGTGGCCGCGCAGCGCGGCGTAGACCTCGCCGGTCATGAAGGTGTCGAAGTGCGTGACGCGGCCCTGGCGGGAGCTGACCCACTTGGAATGCGTGCCGGGCAGGCCGATCAGTACGGTGTCGGCGGGGGGGGCGATTGGATCTGGTTCTGACGTTGGGCCTGATGCGGGATCTGGCTTTGCATCCGGCTTTGCATCTAGCACTGCATTTCGCCTTGAATCTAGCCTTGCATCCGGCTTTGCCTCTGGCGCTGCGCCCGGCTGCGCGGCCACGTCGCCCACCTGGTCGAACAGCACGCCGAACACCTGTGTCTCTTCGCCGCGCATCACGTTGGGCAGGCCATGGCGCTGGATCAAGCCGGGCACGATGTGTACCGGCGTGGCGTCGGGGCCGGCGCCTGTGCGTTGGACCACGGTCAGCAAGGTGCCGATGCGTTCCAGGTCGACGGGCACGTCCAGGTACGCCGCTTCCTGCCAGCCCTGGGCGCTGCCGACCATGCCGCAGGCGATGACGGGCAGCGTCGGCTCGGCGCGTAGCCAGTCGCCGCAAGCTTGTTCAAACGCCAGGTCGAAACCGGACAGGGCGGTGCTGGCCGCGCCGTCCTGCAAGGGCTGCGGCAGGCGCATGATGCCCCAGGGCAGATGCCGGGTGTCCAGCGTGCGGCCCGTGTCGTCCAGCCGGTACGCGCGTAGTGAAGAGGTGCCCCAATCCAGCGCGATAAGCGCCGCGCGGGCGGGTGTTGCGGGTGTCATCTGATGTGTCTCATCGTTGGCCGCCTTGCCCGAAGTCGCTTGCCGGTGGCGCCGAGGTGGCGCGGGCAAGGCGTGCGATACGGGGCGCTGCGACCTTGTTGTCTTGATGCGCGCCGGGCCTTCATAACAGCCTGCGCGCGTTGGGAAAAAATTCTAGATCAGAGCTTGAAAAATCTCAAAATGTAGAATTAAATCCCATATATAGGGAATATGACCTGACGCGATCGGGCAGCCGCCGGGGTAGAAATCCTGCCGCAACTCGGCCGCAACCCCATCGCGACCCCGCCGCGATCCCGCCACTCCCACTACAACCCCTAACAGCCCCACCGCAACCCACCGCCTCCGCGCCCTGCGCCATCCCGGGTATGCTTGCCCCCGTTCTCGCTGTGTATTCACGTTTCATGACCACCACCCCGACTGCAGATTCCACCCCCACGCTGGACCCCGACGCCGTCGCGCCTGCCGGTACGCAAACCTTGATGCGCGGCCTGGCCGTGGTGCAGGCGGTTGCGTCCGGTGCGCGAGACCTGAAAGACATCTGCGCCCGCATCGGCGTGGCGCGCAGCACAACGCACCGGCTGGCCAGTTGCCTGGTGCAGGAACGCTATCTGCGGGCCTTGCCCGGGGTGGGATATGTGCTGGGGCCCAAGCTGATCGAGCTGGGTTTCCAGGCACGCGAAGCGTTTCCCATGGCGACCCTGGCGCGCCCCTATCTGGCTGCGCTGGCCGCACAAACGGGCGACACCATCCATCTGGCCGTGCGTGACAACGACGACGTGCTGTACCTGGAAAAGATCTCGGGCAAGAAAGGGCTAGAGATGCGGTCGCGCGTGGGGCATCGCATGCCGCTTGCCGCCACGGGCGTGGGCAAGGCGCTGCTGCTGGATACCGAAGAACCGCAATGGAAGGCGCTGCATCGCATCGGCGCGCCGGTGTCGTCGCGCGCGCCGGGCGGCCAGCAGACCTGGGAAGCGTTCCGCGACCGCATGCGCGAATACGCGGCGCAAGGCTACGCGTTTGACCTGGAAGACAACGAGCCGTCGATCCGCTGCGTGGCAGCGCCCGTGCGCGACGCTTCAAGCGGCATCGTGGCGGCGATCAGCGTGTCCAGCACGGTGCCGTACATGTCCCTGGAGCGCATGCGCGACATGATCCCTGTGGTGCAGGACGCGGCGGCGGGCATCTCGGCGGAAATGGGCTGGAAGGTCGACCGCGGCTGAGCCAGCGCAGTGCGTAGGATGGGTGTAGCGCGCAAGGTCGCGCGCAAGAACGCAAACGCGGATCGCGCGAAACCCATCAAACAATGGCTGATCCTAAGCGGAACCCGCCACAACGCCTGGTGCTAAGCGGAACCCGCCACAGCGCATGGTCCTAAGCGGAACCCGTCACAACGCCTGATCCCAAGCGGAACCCGCCACAGCGCCTCTGCCGCTTGATGGGTTTCGCGCGATCCGCAGCGGTGTTCTTCACACCGATCTTTCGCGCTACACCCATCCTACGTTTCTCTATTCCTGCGCACGCCCCGTGGCGCGGAGCGCACGATCATTCGGGCGCGCTATTCCAGCGGAAGCGTCAGCACGCCTTGCGGGGCGGGGCGCATCATCACGCGGCGGTACCAGGCGGATAGTGCCGGGGTGTCGGGGCGTTCAATGGGCAGGGCCAGCCAGCGGTGCGCCGCGCAGACGAGAGCGATGTCGCCCATGGTCAGATGGCGGCCGGCGATGAATTCGCGGCCTTGCAGGGCTTGGTCCAGGATCAGGGCGCGTGCGTTGGAACGCTTGACCGAGGTCTCGATGGCGGCGTGGTCGCGCTTGTCTTCGGGCGTGCGGATCAGGCCCAGGAAGGCCGGGCCCATCGCGCCTTGCCATTCGGTGGCCTGCCAGTCCATCCAGCGGTCGGCGTCGGCGCGCAGGCAGGCGTCTTCGGGCCAGAGCGTGCCCACGCCGTAGCGCGAGGCCAGGTAGCGCACGATGGCGTTCGATTCCCACAGCACGAAGCCGCCATCGTCGATGACCGGCACGGTGCGGTTGGGATTGAGCTTGGCGAATTCCGGCGTGTCGTTCACGCCGAACGGCCCGCCTGCCTGCACGAAGGTGTGCGGCAGCGCCAGTTCGCGCACGGCCAGCATCACTTTCTGCACGTTGACGGACGTCAGGCGTCCCCAGATCTTCAACATAACCAGTCCTTGAGTAGTGTCAGACGGGCGGCAACTGCCGCCGCGCAAAGCCGCTGTCGCGCGAAAAGCGCGTCCAGTTGAAAGCCGGCCCGGGGTCGGTCTTGCGTCCCGGGGCAATGTGTTCGTGGCCCCAGGCCGCGGCCAAGGGGTAGCGCGCGCGCAGCATCGGCGTCAGCTTGCGCAGCGCCAGGTATTGCTCGTCGGCGTAGGGCAGGGTGTCCGTGCCTTCCAGTTCGATGCCAATGGAAAAGTCGTTGCAGCGTTCGCGCGTGCCAAAGCGCGACACCCCGGCGTGCCAGGCGCGTTGGTCGGTGGACACGAACTGAATGATGCGCCCATCGCGGCGAATAAAGAAGTGGGCCGATACGCGCAAGCCGCGCAGGCGTTCCAGCCATGGGTGCGAAGCGTAGTCAAGTGTGTTCAGGAACAGCCCGGCCACTTCGGGGCCGCCAAACTTTCCGGGGGGCAGGCTGATGTTGTGCAGCACCAGCAGCGAGACCTGCGCGCCGTTGGGACGCGCGTCGTGGTTGGGCGAGGGCAGCAGGGTTACACCCGGGGCCGGCGCCAGCCAGCCATGTCGATCCAGAAGCAGAGCCATAAGAGAGAGCATGCGTGGTGAATCCAACGGGCATTATGCCGTGGTCGTCGCCGCCTCCCAAATCCGCGCCTTTGCATGGGGCCGCGCGTAAAACGCAGCCGGTGGCGACATCGCTGCCGCCTGCGCGCCGCTTATTTCCTGGCCGGGCCGAGCTTGGAATGCTCGGTGCTGCACCAGGTGTGGCCGTTCAGCAGCACGGCTTCGGACCGGGGCAGGTGGATGCCGCAGTGCGCGCATCGCACCATGGATTCCGGCGCGTGCTTGGCCGGGGCCGGCTGGCTGCGGCCCTTGGGCTGCTCGCCCGCCTGGCGCGCCGCCGCCATGCGGGCGGCGATGCGGGCCACGAACAGCACCGCGATGATCAAAACGATCCAGAACAACAACTTGCCCACGTCAGCCTCGATGCAGAATCATTTCCAGCACGAACCGGCTGCCGGTGTACGCCAGAATCAAAAAACCAAAACCCGTCAACGTCCAGCGCAGCGCAACGCGCCCGCGCCAGCCCCACACGTGGCGGCCAGCGAGCAGCACGCCGAACGTCAGCCAGGACAACAGGGTGAAGACGGTCTTGTGGTCAAACGGCAAGATTTTGCCCGTCAGCTTCATGGACGCGACCGACCCCGAGCCCACCGCCAGGGTCAGCACGATGAAACCGATCCAGATAATACGGAACAGCAGTTGTTCCTGCACCAGCAATGGCGGCTGGGAGTCCAGCACACGGCCGATGATGCTGCGTTCGGCGGGGGCGTCCAGCGGGCGGTGCAGATGGCGGTCAAGCAGGGCCATCATCATGGCGTGCAGGGCGGCGATGGTGATCAGGCCATAGGCGGCCAGGGCGATCAGCAGGTGCACGCGCAGCCAGGCGTTGTCGGCGTGGGGCACGAACTGCCCCTGGGGAAACACGGCGGCCAGGGCGCTGGCGATGGCGGCGGCGGGCAGCAGCAGCAATTGCAGGCCGTCGATACGTACCAGCAGGCTTTCCAGCCAGAACACCACCATGCCCAGCCAGATGGCCGCGGACAGGGCCAGTGCCCACCCAATGAACAGATGCTGGGCGCCCAGCATGGATTGTTGCAGCCCGATTCCATGCAGGACCAAGGCCCCCAGCAGGCACAGACGGCCGATTTTGCCCGTCCGTTCCACTTCCCCGGCGCCGGCCAGGCGGGCCCAGAGAGACCCCCCTAGCACTGCGTACGCCAAGGCAGCCGCTGTGTGAAATACAATGCCTAGTGACATAAAAACCGTTGTCTGGATGGGGCCTTGGGGTGCGTGCCACCCGAAAGCGCAGAATCCGCGCCTGCGGCCACCGTTCAATCAACTAGTTTAAGCGGAAACGCCTCTCATGCTCGATAACCTAACTCAACGCCTTTCGCGTGTCGTCAAGACGCTGCGCGGTGAAGCCCGCCTGACCGAGGCCAACACCCAGGAGATGCTGCGCGAAGTGCGCATGGCGCTGCTGGAAGCCGACGTGGCGCTGCCCGTCGTGCGTGAATTTGTCGCCCGCGTGAAGGAAAAAGCGCTGGGTGAAGAAGTGGCCGCCAGCCTCAGCCCGGGCCAAGCCCTGGTCGGCGTCGTCCACAAGGAACTCACCGCCCTGATGGGCGGCGACCTGGGCGCCGATTCCAACGAACTGTCGCTGGCCGTGCAGCCGCCCGCCGTCATCCTGATGGCCGGCCTGCAAGGCGCGGGTAAAACCACCACCACCGGCAAGCTGGCCCGCTGGCTGTCCGAAGGGCAGCACACGCAGCACGGCCGCAAGACCGGCAAGAAGAAAGTGCTGGTGGTGTCCGCCGACGTCTATCGTCCCGCCGCTATCGACCAGCTGAAAAGCGTGGCCGCGCAGGTCGGCGTGGACTTCCTGCCGTCTGACCCCAGCCAGAAACCCGAAGACATCGCGCGTGGCGCGGTGGACCATGCGCGCCGTCATCACTACGACGTGCTGATCCTGGACACGGCCGGCCGCCTGGGCATCGACGAAGCCATGATGCGCGAAATCCGCGCGCTGCATGACCTGGTCAAGCCGGTGGAAACGCTGTTCGTGGTGGACGCCATGCAGGGCCAGGACGCGGTCAACACCGCGCGCGCCTTCGCGGACGCGCTGCCCCTGACGGGTGTGGTGCTGACCAAGCTGGACGGCGACGCCCGTGGCGGCGCGGCCCTGTCTGTGCGCCACGTTACCGGCAAGCCGCTGAAGTTTGTCGGCGTGTCCGAAAAGCTGGACGGGCTGGAACCGTTCTACCCCGACCGCATGGCGCAACGGGTGCTGGGCATGGGCGACATCGTGTCGCTGGTCGAGCAGGCGCAGAAGAACATCGACATCGCCGATGCGCAAAAGCTGGCGGCCAAGATCAAGTCGGGCAACAAGTTCGACCTGAACGATTTCCGCGAACAGCTAGGCCAGGTGAAAAAGCTGGGCGACATGGGTTCGCTGCTTGAAAAGCTGCCGGCCCAGTTCCAGCAGGCCGCAGGCCAGTTGCAAGGCGGCCAGGCCGAAAAGCAATTGCGCCGCACGGAAGGCATCCTGAATTCCATGACGGCCGCCGAACGCGCCAAGCCCGAGCTGATCAAGGCGTCGCGCAAGCGCCGCATCGCGACAGGTTCCGGCGTGCCGGTCCAGGAGGTCAACCGCCTGCTGGCTCAGTTCGAGCAGATGCAGGGGATGATGAAGCAGATGAAGAAGGGCGGCATGGCAAAGATGATGCGCGCCATGGGCGGCATGAAGGGGCTAGGCCGTTTTGGAATGAAGTAGGGCCCCCACGGTGCGCGCACTATGTGCGCTTCCTGCCCCCCAAGGGGGCTTTTTTCCCCTTGGGGCGGCCCGGCGGGAAAAAGGGCCCCCACGGCGCGCGCACTGCGTGCGCTTCCTGCCCCCCGAGGCGGCTTTTTTCCCTTGGGGCGGCCCGGCGGGAAAAATCCGCTAAAAAAATGGCCAGACATTGCGTCTGGCCAAGCAATCGCGGCAGGCAGGGGGCGCCGTGCCGCGACACAATCCGGAAAACGCATGGGTGTTCTCCGGCTTGTCGAGTTCAATGACCGCTTACGCCGCCGGCGGAATGCGCAGCACCTGGCCCGGGTAGATCTTGTCCGGGCTTGTCAGCATCGGCTTGTTGGCTTCGAAGATCAGCGTGTTCTTCGCGCCCTGGCCCTTGCCGTACTGCGCTTCGGCAATCTTCCACAGGTTGTCGCCCTTTTGCACCGTGTACATCTTGGCTTCGGGCGTCGCCTGCTTCACCTTCAATTGGTTGTCCACCGCCGCCACGCCCACGGTGTTGCCTAGCGCCAGCGAAATCTTCTCGGCGTCTTCCGTGCTGAGCGCCTCGCCAGCCACCGTGACCTTGTCGCCATCCACCGAGATTTGCAGGCCATCCGCGTTCAGGCCGTGCTTATCCAACTCTTTCTTCAACTCGTCCGCTGTAGCGGCCTTGGCCTCGCTGGCGCCGAAGAGCTTTTCGCCTACATCCTTGATGAAATTGAGCAGACCCATAGTGTTTCCTTTATCTATGTTGCGGTGAGAAAACGAAGTGCGATCAGGGCGCGCGGCCCACGAACATCTTGCGTACGATGCCGGCAATCAAGGTCAGCACGGCACCACCCACGCCGCCGCCCACCACACTACCCGCTATCGCTGAAAGGTCCATCCCCGTGTTGGCCGCCGTGGCGGCGCCCGCCCCGGCGCTGATCATGGGCGCCAGCCACGAGCCACCCGCCAAGCCGCCGATGGCGCCCGCGATGGTGTTGCCCAGCGGGCCCAAATTGAACTGCTGGAGCATTTTTCCCAGTCCATTCCCGCTCGCTGCGCCAGCAACGAGCTGGATGAGAAGATTGATGATGACCGCGGTGTTCATGATGCCTCCTTGCCCCGATGGGGCGATGTGCAACGCTAGAACAACAACACGACAACCTACAACGCCAGCAGCAACGATTATTACTCGCGTATTCGCCGCGAGACGAGGGGGTATCGTGTAACAGGTTGCTAGCTGCTTGGCAGACTACGCAACAATGCTCGTCACTTCGCAGGGCGTGTCGGACGGCAAACGCAAACCGCATCGGGCGCGGGATGTCATGCGTAGCGACGTGGTGCGCAATGCCATGAAAAAGGCCGCTGAACTGACAGCGGCCTTTGCGGTTGCGGCGCCGGTTCGCGCCGCGAGGGATGTGGATAACGGCGATCAGCCGCCGCCCACCGCCACCACGATTTCGATCTGGTCGCCGTCGGTGAGCGTGGTCTGTTCGTGCTGGCTCTTGGGCACGATCTCGCCATTGCGTTCCACCGCTACGCGCTTGCCGGCATAGCCCAGCGTTTGCAGCAGTTCAATCACGGTGGTGTCCAAGGGAAATTCGCGCGCGTCGCCATTCAGGGTGATGTGCATGTCAGGTGTCCTCACTGTTTTGCGTAAGCGTCGGTGGCGGCGAGCAGGCGCGCCAGCGTGCCGGGTTCATCAAAGGCATGGCCGGCGTCGGGCACCAGATGAAAATCCGCTTCCGGCCAGGCGCGATGCAGGTCCCAGGCCGTGCGGGCCGGCGTGCAGACGTCGTAGCGGCCTTGCACGATGGTGCCGGGGATGCCGCGCAGCTTGTGCGCATCGCGAATCAACTGGCCTTCTTCCATGAAGCCCGCGTTCACGAAGTAGTGGTTCTCGATGCGCGCAAACGCCAGCGCGGCGCGGTCGGCGGCGTGGCTTTGCTGGTGGCGCGGGCTGGGCAGCAGCGTGATGGTGCTGTCTTCCCACTTGCTCCAGGCCTTGGCCGCGCGCAGTTGTTCGGCCGGGTCATCGCCCGTCAGCCGCTTGTGATACGCCGCCACCAGGTCACCGCGTTCAGCTTCCGGAATGGGCGCCAGGTATTCTTCCCAACGATCCGGAAACAGCCACGACGCGCCTTCCTGGTAGAACCATTGGATTTCCGCGCGGCGCAGGCCGAAGATGCCGCGCAGCACCAGTTCGCTGGTATGCGACGGGTGCGTTTCCGCATAGGCTAGCGCCAGGGTCGAGCCCCACGAGCCGCCGAACACCAGCCACTTTTCCGCGCCCATGATCTCGGTGCGCAGGCGCTCGATGTCGGACACCAGATGCCAGGTCGTGTTGTTGTCCAGGCTGGCGTGCGGCTTGGATCGGCCGCAACCGCGCTGATCGAACAGCAGTACGTTGTAGCGCTGCGGATCGAACAACTGGCGATGCACGGGCGAACAGCCGCTGCCCGGTCCGCCATGCAGGAACACGGCGGGCTTGCCGTTCGGATTGCCCGACATTTCCCAGTAGATCTGGTGGCCGTCTCCGGTATCCAGCATGCCGTGGCGGTAGGGTTCGATCGGCGGATAGAGCATTAGGCGACTCGCTTGAAGATCAGGTCCCAGACGCCGTGGCCCAGGCGCAGGCCGCGTGTCTCGAATTTGGTCAGGGGGCGGTAATCGGGGCGGGGCGCGTAGCCGTCCACCGTGTTGGCCAGCAGCGGTTCGCCGCTAAGTACTTCCAGCATTTGCACCGCGTAGTCTTCCCAGTCGGTGGCGCAATGGATATAGCCACCCGGCGCGATGCGACTGGCCAGCAGCGACACGAACGCCGGTTGCAGCAGGCGGCGCTTGTGGTGGCGCTTCTTGGGCCACGGATCCGGAAAGTACACGTGCACGCCGGCCAGCGAGTCCGGCGCGATCATGTCGCGCACGACTTCCACGGCGTCGTGCTGGATGATGCGCAGGTTCGTGATCTTGGAATCTTCAATGCGGCGCAGCAGCGAGCCGACGCCGGCATTGAACACTTCCACGCCCAGGAAGTTGTCTTCGGGGCGCGCCAGCGCGATCTTCTCGGTGGTTTCGCCCATGCCGAAGCCAATCTCCAGCACCGTCGGCGCTTGACGGCCAAACGCGGCGGCGGGATCCAGGCGGCGGGGCGCGTACGGAATGGACCATTCGCCCATCAGACGTTCCAACGCAGCCAACTGGCCCTGGGTGATATGGCCACGGCGATGCACGAAGCTGCGAATGTGCGTGGCGCCCGGGCTGTTCGGCGCGTGGGCCGTGCTGGCCAACGCCGCCTGGGTTTCGGGGGAAACGGGCGCTGCGGCAGGCGCCGATGCCGACGAGTCGGCGGGGGTGTCGGAGGTGTTCACGGAAGGCGTCGCGGGGGTGTCCGCGGAGGAGTTCGCGGGGTTGTTGGGTTTCATAGCCCCGAATTGTAGTGGCAGGTGCGGCGGGGCGGAGTCGGCCGGACGGACTAAATTGGGGACGCATTTAATTCCGAAGGCCGATACCGTCGAAAACGCACGCAAAAATCACCCCTGGAATCTGAAAATCCCGCGCTATAATCATCGGCTGTGCCCCGGCCCCGCGCTGCGGCACGACACCCGAGCGGGTGTAGTTCAATGGTAGAACGGCAGCTTCCCAAGCTTCATACGAGGGTTCGATTCCCTTCACCCGCTCCACTTCAGTTTCCCAGTACTTCCACAGTGGTCCAGAAACTACTGATTTATAAGGTTTTTACTTAAAAATCAGTCCAGCAAGATCTACTGAGATCCTCTAAGAGCCAAGGCTTTTAAGGCCACTTTTAAGGCCATCTATTTCCGAATCTCACACAACCGAAATCTTGTCGGTAAGGTTCTGCTGCATATAGGCGAGAAAACGACGCTGAAACAGCATCGTGTGCTCGTGCGCCGCATGCTCGGCTTCGTCGGCCTTGCGCGCGGCAATGGCGTTGATGATTTCGTCGTGGTCGCGCCCCAGTCGCGTGGAGGTGCTGGCGGTGCTGGCGGTGCTGATGATGTAGTCGAAATGCAGGTGCAGCAGGCGTTGTCCCTCACCAAGCAGTTTTTCGTAGTAGCTGATGAAGTACGGGTTTCCCCCCGCTTCGGCGATCGTCATGTGGAACGCCTTGTTGGTCTCGGACATCGCCTGGAAGTCGCCGCTACTGACCGCTTCCAGATAGACCGCGTCGGCCTCGCGGATCCGCGCCAGGTCCTCATCGGTGCGCTGCAGCGCCGCCAACCGGGTGACAGCCCGTTGAATCAGGTCGAGGGCGGAAATGTAGTTGGGGAACTCCTCGATCGCGAAGGGTGTGACCAGGGTCGCGCGGTTCGGCAGGATGGTTACCAGCCCTTCGCTGATCAGACGGGCCAGCGCATCGCGTACGGGAGAACGGGAAAGACCGAACTGGGCGGCCAGCGACACCTCGTCCAGAGGCATGCCGGGCTTGAGTTTCAGCGTCAGGATCTGCTTGCGCAGTTCCTCGTAGATGTAGCGGCCGCCATGGCGTTTCGCAGCACCCGCCGTTTCAGTCGTTTCTTTGCTCATAGGGACATTTTCTCTGCAGTACGCGCTGGCCAGATGGTCGGCGCGCAACTTTAACACCGGCCCCGGCCCACTTAGAACCCGTCCCCCCAGGTATCGCTCAGCATGAACCCCGCGGCCAGCGGATCGTCAGGATCGACACCGATCTGATGCAGGCCATACACCCAGGCGCGCCCGGTGATGCGCGGCAGCACCGCCGCCTTGCCGCCGACATCCGTCAGCCCCAGCAACTCGACCTGAAACTCTCCGCCGATGGTAGAGCGCGACGTCAGGCGATCCCCCGGCGCAACCAGCCCGCGCGCGCTCAGGGTCGCCAGATTGGCCGAGCTGCCAGTGCCACAGGGCGAACGGTCGACCCGCCCGGGCGGCAAGGTGGTACAGGTCTGGTAAGTGCGAGCGTCGAGCCGGTTGCGGAACATCACATAGGCCACCTCGTCGAGTTCCTTGAACAACGGGTGACGCACCTTGATCTGCTGGTTGATCAGCGTCTTCAAGCGCACGCCCTGGGTCGCCAGCGCCCGGGCATGCTCCGGGGCAATGCTCAGCCCGACCTGGTCCACATCGACCAGGGCGTAATACACCCCGCCAAAAGCGATATCCGCCATCAGGGTTCCGAACTCCGGCGTCTGGATCGGCGAGTCCAGGTGCTCGACGAAGGACGGCACCATGTCCAGCGACACGCTCAGGCAGCGCCCGTCCTCGCACTGCGCCCGCGCGGTGACCAGCCCGGCCGGCGTGTCCAGCACCACGGTGGTCACAGGCGACTCAATCGGCAGCATCCCCAGTTCCAGCAAGGCGGTCACCACGCAGATGCAGTTGCTGCCGGACATGGGGTGCGCCTTGTCCGATTGCAACACGATGAAGCCGGCCTGGGCCTCCGGACGGGTCGGCGGTAGCAGCAGGTTCACCGACATCTGCAGGCAGCCGCGCGGCTCCAGCACCACCAGTCGTCTCAGGCTGTCGTCGACTTCATTGATGTAGTTCATCTTGTCGAGCATGGTCTTGCCGGGGATATCGATGACCCCACCGGTGATGACCTTGCCGATCTCACCCTCGCAGTGCACGTCGGCCAGTTGCAGCGTCTTTTTCCAGCGCATGGCGGGCTCCTTTACTTGATGTACCAGCCCCACGGCTGCTGGCTGTCATAGCGGGTGATCTGCTTGGTTTCCAGGTAGTTGTTCAACCCCCACTCCCCCAGTTCGCGACCGATACCGCTCTGCTTGTAGCCGCCCCAGGGGGCTTCGGTAAAGGTCGGTTGCGAGCAATTGATCCAGACGATGCCGGCGCGCAGGCGGCGAGCCACCCGCTCGGCACGCGGCAGGTCGCGCGACATCACTGCCGCCGCCAAGCCGAAGCGCGAGTCGTTGGCGCTGCGCAGGGCCTCGGCCTCGTCGTCGAAAGGCCGCACGCAGACCACCGGGCCGAAGATCTCCTCGCTCCAGATCCAGCTGTCCTGCGGCACATCGGCGAAGATCGCCGGGGTCAGGAAGTAACCCTTTTCACAGTTCGCCGGACGTGTCCCGCCCGTCAGCAGCGTCGCCCCCTCCTCCTGGCCTCGGGCGATGGCGTCGAGCACCTTGTCATACTGGCCGCGACTCACCAGCGGACCGAGCAACACCCCTTCGTCCATACCGTTGCCGATGCTCAGGCTCCGGGTCTGCTCGACCAGGCGCTTGAGCAATGGCTCGTACAGCCCACGCTGCACCAGGACCCGCGAGGTGGCCGAACACACTTCGCCCTGGTTCCAGAAAATCCCGAACATGATCCATTCGACCGCCGCCTCGATATCACTGTCGTCGAAGATGATGAACGGCGACTTTCCCCCCAGCTCCAGGCTGATGTTTTTGATGTCCCGCGCCGCCGCTTGCATGATCCGGCTGCCAGTCGGCACGCTGCCTGTAAAGGCCAGCTTGTCGATCCCTGGATGCTCGCTCAGCGGTGCGCCGGCCTGTGCGCCGAGGCCGGTGACGATATTCAGAACTCCGGCAGGCAGGCCCGCCCGATGGGCGATATCCGCCAGTTCCAGGGCGGTCAGCGGCGTCAGCTCGGACGGCTTGAGCACCATGCAGCAACCAGCAGCCAGGGCCGGGGCGACCTTCCAGGCCGCCATCAGCATCGGGAAGTTCCAGGGAATGATGGCCCCGGCGACGCCCACCGGCTCCTTGCGCGCAATGGAAGTGAAGCGCTCGTCGGCAAGCGCCACGCTCTGCTCGCGATGGCCGTCCAGGTCGTCGGCCAGATCGGCGTAGAAATCGAAGCAGCCGGCCGTATCGCCAATGTCCCACAGCGCTTCGGACAAGGGCTTGCCGTTATCGCGCACCTCGAGCTCGGCGAGCTGCTGCTGGCGTAAACGAATGCCGCTGGCGATCGCCCGGAGGATGGTCGCCCGCTCCGCACCGCTCATGTGCGGCCATGGGCCTTCGTCGAAAGCGCGGCGCGCGGCCCTTACCGCCAGGTCGACATCTTCCGCCGTCGCCGCGGCGACCTGGGCGATCACCGACTCATGGCTGGGGTCGAGCGTATCGAAGGTGCCGCCGAGCCTCGGGCGAACCCACTGGCCGTCGATGTAGAGGTGATCATAGGATTTCATGCGTGGCCTCCCAAAAGGCTGAAGCGCTTGGCGCTGAAGGGGCTCAAGTCCTGGGCCGGCGCGCGGCCGGCCACCAGGTCGGCGATGAGCCGCCCGGTCGTGGCGCCCAGGGTCAGGCCGAGCTGGCCGTGGCCGAAGGCCATGCATACGTTGCCCAGGCGGCGGCTGCGATCGATCACCGGCTTGGTGTCAGGCAGGAACGGCCGATAGCCGACCCCGTACTCGATGTTTTCCAATTGCAGTTGCGGCAGGATCTTTCGTGCCTTCTCGAGAATGATCTCGGCACGCTTGAAGTTGGGTTCGGCGTTCGGGCTGGCGAACTCGATGGTGCCGCCGATCTGCAGGCCTCGGGTCATTGGGCTGAAACAGAAGCCGCCATCGGCGTAGATCACCGAGTGGCGGAGCTCCACCCCCGGCGCGGGCAACAACACCTGGTAACCGGCGATCCCGGCCAGCGGCACCTGCGCGCCGATTTGCTGGAAAAACTGACGCGAGCCCGTGCCCGCGGCGATCACCACATAGTCGGCTGCGTAGCGGTCACCGTTGCTCAAGGTCACGCCGGCGGCGCGGTCAGCCATTTCATCGATGCCCTTGACCTGGCCTCGTACGCGCACGCCACCCTGATCGATCAGGCTTTCTGTCAGCGCGGCGATAAAGCCTTCGGTATCGCTGACCGCGTGCCAGTCCGGAAACAACAGGCCATGACTGAACTGGCCCGCCAGTGCCGGTTCAAGGTCGGCGATCGCAGCGCGGTCGAGCACCTCGGACTTGAAGCCCAGGACCTGGCGCAACTGCAGATGCGGCAACTCGTGATCCAGCCCCGAGGCTGAATCGAACAGCTCGATCACCGGCCTTTTGCCCAGCAGGCGCTTGTCCGGGCAGGCCTCCAGCAGGGGGGCATAGTCGGTATATACATGGTGGGTGAGGCTCGCCATGTCCTCGGCGATCTCGACGATCTTCGACTGCCGGGCGCAGGCCAGGAACCGCAGGAACCACGGCAGGAGCCCGGGCAGAGCCCCGGGCCGCAGTGCCAGCGGGCCGTTCTGGTCGAGCAGCCAGCCGGGAATCTTTTTCAGTATCCCGGGTTTGGACAGCGGGATCACTTCGCTGACCGCCATCTGCCCACAGCTCCACTTGGCGGTGCTGTCACCGGCCGCTGCCGGATCGATCAGGGTGACCGCGTAACCTTCCCGCTGCAGATACAGCGCGCAACAGACACCAACGATGCCCCCGCCGACCACGACGGCCTTTTCAGTCGGGGCGGGATTGGGTACAGCGGACTGCAGGGGTGTCATGGGGAAGTCTCTCGCACAGGGGCCGGGGCGGCATGATCTTCCAGGCTGAAGCCATCCCACCAGGGTTGGGTATCGTCGACGATAAACTCGGCCTGCCCGGTGATCCAGGCGCGTCCTTCTACGCTGGGGCGAATCGCGGCGCGACCGTCTTCCAATTCAAGCTGCTGTGCCACGCGACCGACGAAAAAACTGCCGATCAGGCTTTCGTGGCGATAGGCGGCGTCCGCGGCCAGCCAGCCCCGGGCGAACCGCTGGGCGACCCGGGCCGAGGTGCCAGTGCCGCAGGGCGAGCGATCTATCAGGCTCGCGCCGGCGATCACTACCGCCCGCCCCTGAGACTCGGCCGCCAACGGCGCGCCGGCCCACATGCAATGCTTGACGCCCCTGATCGCCGGGTTCTGCGGGTGGACCACGTCCACCGAACGGTTGACCAGTTCCTGCATCTGCAACCCCCAGTCCAGCAACTGCTGTGGGCTGAAATGCTCACACCCCGGGTAATTTGGTTGCACCTCGACAATCGGGTAAAAGTTGCCGCCGTAGGCAATGTCGATCGTCAGCGGACCCAGTGGCGGGAAATCGAGGCTCAGGTCGCGGTGCAAAAGAAAGGACGGCACATTGGTGAAGCGCACCGAACCGACCTTGTCGCCACTGCGGCTGTAGGTGGCGTGAATCTGCCCCGCCGGGACGTCCACCGTCACCCTGCCCGGCACCTTCGGCTCGATCAGGCCGGCCTCGAGGGCGAAGGTAATGGAACCCAGGGTGGCATGCCCGCACATCGGTAGGCAGCCGGAAGTCTCGATGAACAGCAGGCTGAAGTCGCTGTCGTCGCGCATCGGCGGGTAGAAGATAGTTCCCGACATGTGCGAATGCCCGCGGGGCTCGAGCATCAGGGCCCGGCGGATCCAGTCGAAGCCCGCCATGAAGTGCGCGCGCCGTTCGTCCATGGTGGCGCCCTCGAGCGTCGGCGCTCCTGCCACCACCATGCGCACCGGCATGCCTTCGGTATGGCCTTCGATGCAGTTGAAAACGTGTCGGGTCATCTCGTCTCTCCAAGGGGCCGCATCGGCCGGGCGTAGCGGTCGATGCGGCAGGGCCATCAACCCTGGGCCAGTTCGAAAGCCTTGCGAAAGCCGGCCTTTTCTTCATCGGTCAGCGGTTGCAGGGGCATGCGCGCGTTGCCGACCTCGAAACCGGCCAGCTCGCAGCCGTATTTGACCTTTTGGATGAACTTGCCGGACTCCATGTCCGCCAGTACCGGGAACAGCGAACGGACGATGGCCTGGGCACCCGCCAGGTCGCCGCTGCTGTACTTGCGGTAAAAGTCGCAAACCTGCCGGGTCAGGCAGTTGGCCGGGCCGCAGATCCAGCTGGTAGCGCCCCACAGGAAGAAGTCCAGGGCCTGGTCGTCGGAGCCGCAGGACAGCTGATAGTGGTCCTTGTAAGTGCCGCCGATCTCGATGGCGCGCAACAGGTTGCCGCTGCTTTCCTTGATGCCGATCACCCGCTCATGGTCCTTGAACGCTTCCAGCACGCCGAAACCGACCTCGACGTTGGTGCGAACTGGGTAGTTGTAGAGCACCACGTTGATATCGGGCGCCGCGTCGAGAATCGCCTGGTAGTGACCGATCAGCTCCTCCTGGGACGGCAGCGCGTAATACGGCGGTGCGATCAGCAGATTGGTATAGCCGGCGTCGCGGGTCTGCTGCACCTGCTCGATCACTTCGCGGGTGCAAGAACCGTTGGCCCCGGCGATCAGCACGCCACGCTCGCCCACCCCTTCACGCACGGTCGCCAGTACCTGGCGGCGTTCTTCGTTGGTCAGGGCGTAGTACTCGCCGGTCGAGCCCAGGGGCACGAAGCCTTTGACGCCGGCCTCAAGTTGAAACTTGATGATGTTGCCCAGCATGTCGTAATCGACCTGGCCGTTCTTGTCGAAAGGCGTGACCAGGGCAGGCAGGATGCCTTTGAGTTGAGTCATTAGAGATGCTCCACTTCAGTTGGATGACGGGGTTGGGGACTAGTACGCGTAACGGCGCAGCATCCGTGCCTCGATCACGCCGACCAGCCGGGTCAGCGGGAACGCGACGAGGAAGTAGATGACCGCCACTGCCGAGAGGAACTCGACCGGGCGGGCCGTGCTGTTGGAGATGTTCTGGCCGACGAACATCAGGTCGGCGATGCCCACCGAGGAAATCAGCGCGCTCTCCTTGAACAGCGAGACCACGTTCGAGAGCAGCGGCGGGATGCCCCTGAGCAAAGCCTGGGGAAACACTACGAAGAGCGTCTTGTCCCACGACGCCAGTCCCAGTGCGACGCATGCGTCATGCTGCTCGCTGGGTATGGACTTGAGCGCGCCACGGAAGGTCTCGCTGGTGATCGCCGTCATGTACAGCGTCAGCGCCAGCAACACCGACACGTAGGGCGGCACGTCGATGCCAAACACCACCGGAAAGCAGAAGAACACCCAGAACAGCTGGATCAGCAGTGGGGTGCCGCGGAACAGTTCCACATAGAGCCCGGCGGGCACACTCAGCTAGCGCCGGCCGGAGATGCGCAGCAGGCTCAGCAGAAAACCGCACAGGCTGCCCAGGATGGCGCACCCGACCGTGAATGCCAGGGTCAGCGCCAGCCCCTGCAGCAATGCTTGCCAGTAGGAGAACACCACAGTGAAATCGAGATTCATGGCGCTCTCCTCAGCGCGCGAGTGCGGCATCCTGGCGACGCTCCAGCCACTGCACCCACTGTGCGATGGGCAGCGACAGGGCGAAGTAGATGAGCGCGATCAGCGTATAGGTTTCCAGCGGCCGGTAGGCTTCGGTGGCGATGCTCTTGCCGACGTACATCAGGTCGGCCACAGCGACGATCGCCACCAGGGCGCTCTGCTGGAGGATCGAAATGCCGTTGGTCATCAGCACCGGGGTGGCGCTGCGCAGCGCCTGCGGCAGGATCACGTAGAGCGTGCGCTGCCAGGGGCGCAGGCCCAGTGCGACGCAAGCGTCCAGGTGTTCGCGGGGCACCGCCTGCACACCGGCGCGGTAAGCCTCGGCGTTGAAGGCCGTGAGGTTCAACCCCAGGGCCAGCACGCCCATGGTGATCGGGTCGATGAACACATCGAACAGCATCGGCACGCAGTAGAAGAACCAGACGATCTGCAACAGCACCGGCGTGCAACGGAAAAACTCGATGAACAGCTGCGCCGGCCAACGCAGGAAAAACCAGCGGCTCAAGGTCAAGAGGCACAGGCCGAAACCCAGCACCAGGCCGACGATGTTCGACACCAGCGCCAGTTGCAGGGTGACCTTCAGCCCATCCCACAACAGGCCGAAGTTGCCGTTGAGGAAGTTGAAGTCGAATTGATAGTTCATGATCGCTCCCTCAATCCAGGTGCAGCACTTTTTTCAGGAACTCGCGGGTGCGGGGTTCCCTAGGCTGAGTGAACAACTGGTCGGGATGGCCCTGCTCGACCACCTTGCCGTTGGCGCAGAACACCACGCGGGTGGCGATATGCCGGGCGAAATGCATGTCGTGGGTGACGATGATCATCGCCATCTTCTGTTCGGCCAGCTGCAGCATCACGTTCTGCACTTCGATGACCATCTCCGGGTCGAGCGCCGAGGTGACTTCGTCGAACAGCATCAGCTTGGGTTCGAGCATCAAGGCCCGGGCGATCGCCACCCGCTGTTTCTGGCCGCCGGACAGCTGGCTGGGATACACCTCGAGCTTGGCTTCGAGGCCAAGCCGGGCCAGCAGCTGGCGCGCCCTCTGGGTCGCCTTGGCGCGAGACAGGCCATGCACCTTCATCGGCGCCAGGATCAGGTTGCCCAGGACAGACAGGTGCGGGAACAGTGTGTAGTGCTGGAACACCATGCCCACCTGGGTTTGCAGCGCGCCGTCCATGGGTTTGCCTTTGCCCCGGGCATTGCCGTCGATATAGGGTTTGCCCTGGAAACGGATGATGCCGCCCTGAATGCTCTCAAGCCCCATCATCACCCGCAGCAGAGAGCTTTTGCCGCTGCCGCTGGGGCCGATGATCACCAGACGGTCGTCGGCGCGCATATCCAGGTCCAGATGATCCATCACCACCAGGTTTTCACCGTAGGATTTGTAGACATCGCGCAACTGGATGAACTCGCTGCCCGTGGTTTCGCAGGCGTGCGGGGGCCGTGACGGCAGCGCCGCCAGATTGGAAGCTTTCATCGAACATTCTCCGAGAGTGCGCAGCCATGTGCGCGCTCGGCACCGGCGGGAATTACGGGAGGGTTTTGTCGGAGTTGGCCAGTTGCGAGGCTTTGTCGACGAGGCTGTCGATTTCACCGGTCTCGCGGCGCTGGGTGAGGTAGATGTTCAGCGTCTGCAAGTCCGCCGCGCTGACGTCCCGGCGCACCCCGAACGCGACACCCTGCTTGGCCAGGGCCGGCTTGGGCAGGACTTCCTTGGTCCATGCCGGGTTGGCCAGGGCGAACAGATGATTGGTCTCGCTGGCATCGACCAGGACATCGGCCCGCTTGGACATGACTGCCATGCGCACCTCGTCCATGCCCGGCAGACGCATGACCTTGCCTTGCTTGAGCACCGCGGAAATTGCCTTGTCCTGGGCGGTGCCCGACATCACCGCGAAGGTCACCTCCGGCTTGTCGAAGTCCGCGATGGTGGTGCCGACGTTCGCCAGCTTCGGATTGTCCTTGTTGATCAGCAGCGAGACCTGATAGTCCGTGGCCGGCACGGAAAAGCTCACCGCCAGCGCGCGTTCGGGCGTCTGGTTGAGCGCCATCGCCATGTCCCACTTGCCGCCTTGCAGCCCGGCCACCAGGTTGTCCCAGCTAGTGCTGACGAATTCGACCTTGACCTTCAACACCCTCTCGCCGAAGTCGCGGCACAGATCGACGAAGTAGCCGCTGTATTCACCCGAACGGGCATCGCGCATGACGTAAGGCGCGGCGACGGCCGCCCCACAGCGCAGAACTCCCGCCTTCTGAATGTCTTTCCAGAGTGAAACCTCGGCCGCCTGGGCCGGGACTTGAGCGAGCAACGCGCCAATGGCGCCACCACACACGAGCATGTTGCGGATGGAGCGAGGAAGGAACCGAGCCATTTTGACCTCTCCGATGATTTCGTTCTTGTAGGAAGGTGCAAACTCAGCGCTGCACATACAATGTGTGCAGCGCTGTATTCATATTAGGTTTGAATGAATTGGACTGTCAACACGCGCCGCAGAAAATTATCGGCAAGGTGACCGAGCGGTCGGACGACCGCTCCTGGGTAGAGGGGAAACCAGGGGACTGGGCGAATGGCCTCGAGGAAGTGAGCGAGGATCAGGCTGGGACGGCGACTCCGGAAGGGTAAGCAATCAATTAAATACGCCGTACGGACATGGCCTGCGCGGCAGGCCGCTCTGGCCCGCTCGCGGTTTGGGGCGTGGCTTGCTCGGCCTTGATGAAGCCGCGGCGCACATGCGCCCAGGCGTACTTGAACCGCTGATGCTGGAGTACGCGCACTTGCTCCGGGATGATGTCGACCTGCTCGCTGGTTTCCACGCCGATCTCAAACCAGCGCCTCGGCCTCGTTGAACAGGCCCAACTGATCGGCCGTGCGGAAGTCGCTGGAGGCGCCGAATCGCTCACGCTTGTAAGCGCGTAACCGTTCCTCGGCCATCTCGCGCCAGCCTGACTGCTCCTAACTCTGAGCTCTTCTCTGTCCTTGGTGTCCATCTGGTTTTAGGTGGACAATGTCGCGTTCGTCTTCGGAGACATTGCGTTGCTGGACCTGGGGGTGTTGGTCTCGAATCAGGAAAGCTCTTTATTTTTCAGTTCCATAGCTGGTGGTTGCTGTTATCTTCACCCGCTCCACAATCCTTTTCAGATTTCTCCGCCGCTTATTGCTGGCTGCGTTGAGCCTGCCTGCAAACTCCCAATCTCGTATTTTCCTAGCCGCTTATGGTTAACCTGCCATGGAGCTGACCGGTTTTCGTCATAGTTGATCAAATCTGACTTATATAAGCATATAAAAATTCATATATGACTTGTTATTGCCGGATCGTTCGGTTGATCAAAATTTGACCATGTGTTCAAATATGAACGCCTAACGGCTATTTTTATTCATATCTGAGCAGGTGCGCGTATGCCAACTTCCACGCAGAAAACTCCCGGCCCACGCGTTGCGATGCCACGCCCTGTAGACCGCGCGTTGCACCGCCTGGGGCAAGACATCTCGGCCGCGCGCCGGGTGCGCCGCTTAAGTCAGGAAGATCTTGCGCAGCGCATTGGCACATCGCTGAGCACGGTAAGGCGCATGGAAGATGGCTATCCTGGCACTGCCTTCCATACTTTCCTCCGCGCCTTGCACGTGCTTGGCCGCCTTGAGGACTTGGTGAGGGTGATGGCTACCGAGAATGACTCCCTGGGGATGGAACTGGTGCGGGAGCAACTGCCCCAACGGGTGCGCAGCTCTCGACGTGGCAGCGCGCAGACAGCGTATTCCGCGACAGCCAAAAAGAGCGATGTGGATGACACCGATGAGTTGGAGGGCTTTTGATGGCTACCAAAGCATCACGGCGTCAGGATCTCGAGGTACATCTAGGTTCCAAAGGCCAGGTCGTAGGGCGACTTCATCTGGGCAGCGGCAAGCGCAGCGCGTTCAGTTACGACGAGCGTTGGCTGCGGGATTCTCGATTTTTTGCGCTATCGCCTGACCTGTTGCCGGTTTTAAGTGTTCAACATCCACAAGAGGTCTTTTTTCGCGCGCTCGAGGACACGGGGCCGGACTCCTGGGGCGAACGCGTGATCAGGCGTGCCCATGCTCGGTTGAGGCAACAAGACCGAGATACGCCTGTGCTTGAACCTGTCGATTTCTTGATGTGGGTGGATGACGAGGCCCGTGTCGGCGCGTTGCGTCTGTTTGATCCTCAAGCCAACGTCTATTTGCGATCGGGTGGAACGCATTGGCACATTCCCCCGTTGGTGGAGCTGGGCAGGGTCGTGAACGCGGCCCGCGCGTTAGAAGCCGGCACAGAAAGCGAGCAAGACCTGCAATATCTGCTGGGGCAAGGCACCTCGCTGGGCGGGGCCCGCCCCAAGTCGACCGTTCGAGATACGGATGGCCGCCTGGCTTTGGGAAAATTCCCCAGCCAGTCTGACCAGCGAGACGTGATTCGAGGCGAGGTGCTGGCCATGCATCTCGCCGCCAAGGCGGGCATCAACGTGGCCGCAGCGCGTGTAGAACTGATCAATGGAACAGCCGTCGCCATCATTCGGCGATTCGACCGCACCGTTGATGGCGGTCGTATTCCCTACGTGTCGGCCGCGACGATGCTTCAGTCTACTGGCCGAGATGCCGTGCACGCGTATACGGAACTGGTGGACGTCCTGTTGCAGGAGGGCGCCAATCCTATTGCCGACATCCATGAGTTGTGGCGCAGGCTGGTCTTCAATTTTTTGATCTGCAACACCGACGATCATTTGCGTAATAGTGGGTTTCTGTATGACGCGCGCCAACATGGATGGCGTCTGTCGCCCGCATTCGACCTCAATCCAATGCCCGGAGACCGACGCGAAAGCAAGACATGGCTGACCGAAGAATCCGGCCCCATTGACAGTCGGGACGTGCTCATGGAAGGGGCGCCTTACTTCCGATTGACGGCGGAGGAAGCCAATGCAATGTGGGCCGAGGTGGCGCGAGCCGTCGACAGCTGGCGCGTGATGGCCAAGGGTTTAGGCATGCGGCCTACCGACCTCGTGGATTTCGACCGCGCATTTGCCTGACCTGCTTTCACCCCGCATGGCTTTGGAAGTTGAAGACTTTCCACTGATCGTCCTGGGTGCGCCGGATTTCGAACGACATCATGCATAGCGATATCGAGTCATGAAATTCCACCCATACCTGGTCTTGATCCAGCGGCACGCCGTTTAACCAGCGGCGCAGTCGGTTGCCATGGGTTTGTGGCGGATTCCAATACTTCAGCACGGACACGCGTCCGCAGAATTGGTGAGCCGCAACGGCGCGAAATTCATCGATTGTGCGGCCGGTGTTGCTATTCTTGAACGTCAGGTCAAAAGCGCGTTGCCAGTCTTCTGCGTAGATGTCGCGGATAAACGCCGACGCTGCCGATGTGGCGCCCTTGGGTTCATAGCGCGACTTCAGGATCTTCCAGCCCGCCCAACTTAGCAAGAGACAGAGCAAGAGCAGTAATCCAATAGACACCCAAACCCTTCGAGCAAATCTTGTCCCCTTGCGGTCGTCGAATATCAAGGGATCTCCAATAAATAAGTTGTTTCAACGGAAAAAGCCGGTGAGCCCTTGTCGATCACAAACTTGGCTTCGGCTTATTTCCGCCGCACAGAATCAGGATTGTGGAAGCAATGATCAGTCCGCCTCCCAACAGTATCGCGGGTGTCAAGGCTTCTTCCAGAAAGACGACGCCGAACACAATCCCGAATAGGGGGGCCAGGAAGGCGACCATCATCGCACGTGGCGGGCCGATGTCGCGGACCAATCGGAAGTAAAGCAAAAAGCCTAGGCCGCTGCTCAGTATGCCTAAGCCAAGTACGTTGAGCACGATGCTGAAATCGATATTGCCTTGCGCGGGCGCTACAAACCAGAACGGCAGGAGTGCGGCGGCCGCGAACAGTTGGGCGCAGCCTGCCGATTCAAGTGGATTGACATGGGACGCATAGCGTTTGATGTAGACGCCGGCTCCTGCATAGGACGCCGCAGCAATCAAGCAGGCCAGGATGGCAGAAAAGAACGTCATCGACGTTGCCTCGGGAGTACTGATACCCGTCATGGTTGCGACGCCGATGACGCCTAGCATCAGACCGATACCCTTGCCCCGAGTCATTGCATCGCCCAGCCAGAGAACGGAAAAAGCGGTCCCAAATAGCGGAGTCGTGGCGTTGATGATCGCCGAATAGGAAGCGGGAACATGCTGGGCGGCGTACGAGAACATCAAGAATGGCAGGCCGACGTTGAAGCTGCCGATCACTACGTACTGACGCCAATGTGCTCGCCAATCGGGTTTGAATCGAATGGCGGCGAAATACAGCAACAGAACTCCGCCGCCGATCGCCACGCGCAAGTCGGCCGTAACGACCGGCCCGAGCACGGGCGAGAGCACGCGCATGAAGATGAACGACGCGCCCCAGACGGCGCTGAGCACCAATAAGCGCAACCAATCCGCGCCTCGCATTGAAAATTCTCCTTGCGTCGCGGCAGTCTTGAGTGCTTCGCTTCATTGTGGAAAGTGGGAACCGGATCGTGACGATGCGCGTCATCTTTCCTGAACTTGGCCGATGAAATCGTGGATGTAGGCCTTAACTCCGGGCATATCTGCGAGGTGGTTCTCGATGCGCAGGCTGAACAAGCTTCCGACAATGACACCATGCGCGCCGCTCTGCCAAAATGCGCGCACTTGATCGACTTTGCTGATTCCAAATCCAACGACGATAGGTTGGCTAGACGCGCGGCTTAGACGCCTAATGCGTTCCGTTGATTCTTCTTCAAAACGCTCGCTAGTGCCCGTGGTGCCGAATCGGCTGATGACGTAGGTGAACGCTGATGAATGATTGAGAAGCATAATCGCGCGTTCGAAAGGTGTATTCGGAGCAACCATCTGGATGCACCCGATGCGGCTCTGTGCAAGCTGCATCATATGGCTCGTGCTTTCGTCAAATGGAAGGTCTGAGCAAACAACGGCATCGACACCTATCCCTGACAGTTCTCCGTAAGCGCTGTCGCCGCGCATGTGCAGCAAGTTGTAGTAGAGGAGCAGGCCAATCGGGAGATCCGGATAACGGGTCCTGATTTTGCGGAGCAAGTCCAGGCAAGTCCCGTAAGTCGTGCCCGCATCGAGCGCCCGTCGCATGGATCGCTGATTCACAGGCCCGTCCGTAATCGGGTCCGAGAACGGAAAGCCGAGCTCGACGGCATCCGCGCCAGCCTCGACCGCGGTGCAGATCAGCTCAAAGCTCGATTCGGGGTTGGGGTCCCCCAACGTGAAGAATGGGATAAAGGCTCGACGGGATGCGTCGGCAAAGAGACGGTTGAAGCGATTCATAATGGGAACCCCTTAATTTTCCAGTACTCGTCGAGATCTTTGTCGCCTCGGCCAGATAGGCAGACGATCAAATTGCTGCCCGGCGCGAAGTCTTGGCTGCTCTTGATGGCTAGCGCGACGGCGTGAGCTGATTCGAAGGCTGGGATGATGCCCTCTAGTAGTGAAAGCTGTTCAAAAGCTGCCAGCGCCTCGTCGTCGCTGATGGCGGAGAACCTGGCGCGTCCCGACTCTTGAAGGTCAACCAACTCCGGACCTACGCCGGGGTAGTCCAGCCCTGCGGCGACGGAATGAGTACCGGCGATCTGACCTTCATGATTTTGAAGGAATAGGGAGCGCATTCCGTGGAATACGCCAATAGTTCCTTTAGTAAGCGTTGCTGCATGATGATTGGTGCCGTCGCCCTTACCCGCTGGCTCTGCACCATATAGGGAAACACCAGCATCGTCTTCAAAGCCTGAGAACAAGCCAACCGCATTGCTTCCGCCACCGATGCAGGCAAAGACCGCCTCTGGCAACTGTCCCGTCCGTTCGAGAATCTGCTTTCGTGATTCCGTGCCAATCACGGACTGGAAATACTTGATCATCGACGGGTAGGGGAACGGACCGGCAGCCGTGCCGAAGCAGTGGTAGGTACTGCCGACGTTGGTAATCCAGTCCCTCATGGCTTCGTTAATGGCGTCCTTCAGGGTGGCCCCTCCGGAAGTCACGGGATGGACCTTCGCGCCAAACAATTCCATGCGTCGGACATTCTGTTGTTGACGCGCTATGTCAACGGCCCCCATGTACACCTCGACAGGAAGGCCCAGGGCCGCGCCGGTCATCGCCGTCGCCACACCATGCTGGCCGGCGCCTGTCTCGGCAATGATGCGGGTCTTTCCCATGCGCTGGGCAAGTAACAGTTGGCCTAGCGTGCTATTGGTTTTATGGGCGCCTCCGTGGAGTAGATCTTCACGCTTCAGAAAGAGGTTTCTGCCAAGTTGGCCCGAGAGGCGCCGGGCATGGAACATTGGGGTTTCGCGCCCAGCGAAGTCCCTCATGAGCGTGAACAGGGCATCTTGGAAATCAGTGGCATCCCTTGCTTCAAGGAAGGCGTCGTGAACCTCGGCCAAGACGCTTACCAAGCTTTCGGATACATAGCTTCCACCGTAATTACCTGCGCCAAATCTTCTGACTAACTCCACACTGGCAAACATTACCGGCTCCCTGTTTGGGTTCGATACCGTTGGCACGGATATAGACCGATTTTCGATTTGCCAATAATGGGCTCTGGTCAGGGCATATGCCTATAGGAAAAGTCGGAAAATTCCAAAGTGAAGCACTGCAATGGCAGCTGCATTTTCGGGGTCAATCTCCTCACTCCCCAACACCCTTCTTCGCATGCGCGATGAATTCGGCCTGGCTGATTCTTCCATCCGTATCCATGGCCGCGAGCTGCTCGTCCGTGAATTCCTTTCCCAACTCAACGTCGCATCATCGACGGCGAATCGCCAGCATCATCATCAATCAACGCCAGCCGATACAGCGCATCCTTATCCAGAATCGTCATGCCGCCGTAGTGCGTCCGTAGCACCCCCGCGCGCGCCAGCCGCGTCAGCGCCGCGTTGCAGCGTTGGCGGGACACGCCGCACAAGCTGGCGATCTCTTCCTGGGATATCTTCAATCGCCCCTGCGTATCCGCATGGCGTTCGGCATCGAATTGCGCCGCCACGGCGCGGGCGACCGTGGTGTCCACATCCAGCAGCACGTTGCCGGTGTAGCTGGCCATCAGCCAGTTGACCCGCTGCGCCAGATGCATCGTCAATGCCTTGGTGAATTCGATGTTGTGGTTCCACAGGCGTTCGCAGGTGTCCCGCGGCAGGATGACGATGCGGCTGGGGCGCAGCGCGATCACCTCATATTCAAAGCGCTCGCGGCGCAGCATGGTGGCTTCGCCGAACCAACTGCCGATGCTGAAGCCGGCCAGCGACAGGGACTTGCCGTCCGCGCCGGGCGAGGTCCATTTCACCAGGCCTTCCACCACGCCATACCAACCCAGCGATTTCGACCCCGCGCGAAACAGGTATTCGCCCGTGGCGAGCGACACCGTGCGCAGTTCCGATCGGACCAGGTTGCGCTCAAGCGCCGGCAAGCCGTTGTACCAGGGCACAACGCTCAGCATTTTGTCCACCGGGCATTCGGCCGGCTTGCGCGCGGGGCCACGGGTCTGGCTGCCTACGTTGGCGGTCGGTCCAGGCATGGTTTCTCCGTTCAACAACAGGGCAAATGGGGAAAAGGGCGCACAGGTAAACCCTAGGCCGCTTTGTCACCATGATGACTGTACGCGCCTGGGGGCGGTCCCAGAATACTTGAGGCATCAAGAGCCAAAAAACATAAGAGGAGACAGGTATGTTGTCAATGCCACGCATCAAGTCCGGCCGCGCGCTCGCCTGCGCTGCCGCCGTGTCGCTGCTAAGCGCCACGGCCGCGCACGCGCAGATTTCGGACGATGTCATTCGGATCGGATTCATCACCGACCTGTCCGGTGTGTACTCCGGCCCCGACGGCCCGGGCGGGGCGGAAGCCATCAAGATGGCCATTGAGGAAATGGGCGGCGAGATCAACGGCAAGAAGATCGAACTGTTGACGGCGGACCACCAGAACAAGGCGGATATCGCATCGGCCAGGGCGCGCGAATGGTTCGACCAGCGCGGCCTGGACATGCTGATCGGCGGCACCAATTCCAGCACCGCGCTGGCCATGTCCAAGGTGGCGGCGGACAAGAAGAAGCCCATCATCGTGGTGGGCGCGGGCGCACCCGCGCTGACCAACGAGCAATGCACGCCCTACACCTTGAACTATGCCTACGACACGGTGGCGCTGGCGCGTGGCACGGGCGCGGCGGTGGTCAAGGCGGGCGGTAAAAGCTGGTACTTCCTTACGGCCGATTACGCCTTCGGCCACGCGCTGCAAGCCGATACGACGAAGGTGGTCGAGGCGGGCGGCGGCAAGGTTGTGGGATCGGTCAAGCATCCCTTGTCGGCCAACGATTTCTCGTCGTTCCTGTTGCAGGCGCAAGCCAGCAAGGCCGAGATTCTTGCCTTGGCGAATGCCGGCGCCGACGCCACCAACGCCATCAAGGCCGCCAACGAATTTGGCGTCACCAAGACGATGAAGCTGGCGGGCATGATCATGTTCATCAACGACATCCACGCCATGGGCCTGCCCGCCACGCAGGGCATGTACCTGACCGATAGCTGGTACTGGAACGCCTCGGATGCGAGCCGCGCCTGGAGCCAGAAGTTCTTTGAACGCCGCAACGCCATGCCGTCGTCGCTGCAAGCGGCCGACTACTCCGTGGCGCTGCAATACCTGCGCGCGGTCAAGGCCTTGGGCACGGATGACGCCGACCGCGTCTTGGCATACCTGCGCGAGAACAAGCTGAATGACATGTACATCAAGGACGGCGTGGTGCGTCCGGATGGCCGCGTCGTGCACGACATGTACCTGTTGCAAGTGAAGACGCCGGACGAGTCCAAAGAGGCTTGGGACTACTTCAAGGTGCTGCAAACGATTGACGGCAACGAGGCCTTCACCAAGCAGGCCGAGACGCGCTGCGCACTGTGGATGTGAACCGGAGACCCCCATGGCCAAACGCAAAGTCATCGTAACCATCGCCCCGACCGGGGGCATGGCATTCAAGACCCAGAACCCGCATCTGCCGACGCAACCGGCTGAAATCGCGGAAGACGTTTACCGCTGCTACAACGCGGGCGCCAGCGTGGTGGCGCTGCACGCGCGCCGGCCCGACGACCAGGCCACGTGCGACGCCGCCATCTACCGCGACATGAACCAGCGCATCCGCGAGCGTTGCGACATCGTGCTGAACAACTCCACCGGCGGCGGCGTGCATGGCGACATGGTGAAGGAAACGTCGCCCGGCACCTGGGAAATTTTGTGGGAAGAACGGCTCAAGGGCATGGATGCCGGCGCCGAAATGTGCACGCTGGACGCCACCACGCTGAACCTGGCGTTTGGTGACCGCGAATACCTGATGAATACGCCGCTGAGCAAGGCGCGCGAACTGGCGGCCGGCATGAAGGCGCGCGGCATCAAGCCCGAGTGGGAAGTCTTCAGCCCCACGCATATCCTGCAAGACGCCACGACGCTGATTGATGAAGGCCTGGACGAAGGGCCGCACTTCATCAACCTGGTCATGAACGTGCATCGGAATTTTCAGAACGCAATGCCGTTCTCGCCCCGGCATCTGCAAATGATGGTGGACCTGCTGCCAAAGAACAGCATTTTCTGCGTCAGCGGTATTGGTCCGTCGCAGCTTGAGGCCAACATCAGCGCGTTGCTGCTGGGCGGCCATGCGCGCGTGGGCCTGGAAGACAACCTGTACTACCGGCATGGCGAACTGGCCACCAATGTCCAACTGACCGAGCGCATCGTGCGCATCATCCGCGAAATGGACATGGAGCCGGCTACGCCGGCCGAAGCGCGCGAGATCATGGGCTTGCCCTTGCAAAGCGGTATCCGCCCCGAGTTCGCGGTCTGATCGCATCATCTTTAACGAGACATCATGATTGAATCCCTGAACGGCAAGCGCGTCCTGATCACGGCGGGCGCGCAGGGCATCGGCTTGGCCATCGCGCAGAAATTCCTGGCATCCGGCGCCGAGGTCCACATCTGCGACGTGGACGCGGCAGCCTGCGAAGCGGCCCGCAGGGCGAACCCGCGTATGACGGTCAGCGTGACCGACGTGTCCAGCGAAGCGCAGGTGGCGGCCATGTTCGCGGACTTGGCCGCGCGCTGGGGCAAGCTTGACGCCTTGATCAACAACGCGGGCGTGTCCGGCCCCACCAGCCGCCTGGAAGACACCACGCTGGATGCCTGGCAGAACACGCTGGACGTCAACCTGACCGGCACTTTCCTGTGCGCGCGCAGCGCCGTGCCCTTGCTGCGGGCGGCCGGTGGCGGCGCCATCGTCAATATTTCGTCGGTGGCGGGCCGCCTGGGTTTTTCACTGCGCAGCCCCTACAGCGCCAGCAAGTTCGGCCTGGCGGGGCTGACGCAGACGTGGGCGATGGAACTGGGGCCATCCAACATTCGCGTCAATTCCGTGCTGCCGGGCGTGGTGTCGGGCGATCGCGTCGAGCGCGTCATTGCCGCCCGCGCACAGGCAGGCGGTGTCAGCAACGATGCGATGCGCGAACAACTGGTCGAGAAAGTCTCGCTACGCCGGATGACCCGCCCCGAAGACGTGGCCAACCAGGTGGCCTACCTGTGCTCCGACGAAGGCGCGGTCATCAGCGGGCAGAGCATCTCGGTGTGTGGCAACGTGGAGTATCTGGGCTGAGCGCGGGCGGGCACACGGACGGGGCGGTGCGCGCCGCGCATTCCCAATTCACGCTCGAGGCATTCCCCCGTCCTTCTCATACGCCAGATAGTCCAGGTGGATGCCGATATGGTCCGCGATGTATTTCGCGTCGTGCCACACGCCCCAGATGAATGACGACGACCGGTTCGACTGGTTCGGCAGGCCCAGAAAGTAGATGCCTTTTTCAGCGGTAATGCCGCGCTTGTGAACGGGGTAGCCCTGGTCGTCGAACACGTCCACTTCCATCCAGCGGTAATCCACCTTGAAGCCGGTTGCCCAGACGATGCTCTTGATGCCGGCTTCGGCCAGGTTCAGGCTCAGGATCGGATTTGTCAGGCAGTCGGGGGCGTCCAGCAGCTTCCACGCTTCGGGTTCAGGCGGCAGGTCCAGGCCGTTCTGTTCGATGTAGGCGTCGGCTTCGCGCAGCACTTCAAAGTAGTCCGCGTCGCCTTGCGCAACGTTTTCGGCCAAGCCCTCCTGGAACGCCATCACGCCGTTCTCAAAGCGTTGCGTGATGCCGACCAACTGGATGCCCGCATGCGCCAGGCGGCGAAAATCGATGGTCTTGCCGTTGTCGTAGCCGCTGACCGCGAAGGCGACGTGCTCGCGCTTGGGCTTTTTCTTGACTTCGTCCCACATGCCCAACGCACCCAGCCACCAGCAGTAATCGCGTTCGCGGTAGGAACGGGGCGGGCGATAGTGCTCGCCCACGGACAGGTACACGGTGCGCCCGGCGCGGCGCAATTCCTCGGCAATCTGCGAGCCGGATGCGCCCGCACCCACCACCAGCACCGCGCCGTCAGCGAGTTGGCCGGGATTCTTGTAGGCGGATGAATGCACCTGCTGGATGCCCGCGTCTTCCGGCACGATGGCCGGGTAGCTGGGAATCTGGAACGCGCCGGTTGCCGTCACCACATGCAGCGCCTCGAATACGCCGTCTGACGTGGTGACGGTGAAGCCGGGGCGCTTCTGGTTGCGCTGCACGCGCAGGACCTCGACGCCGGTGCGCACGGGCGCATTGATCATCCTGGCGTAGTCTTCGAAGTACTGCGCCATGCGTTCCTTGGGCGGGAACACGTCCGCGCCGATGTCGTCGAATTTCAGGCTGGGAAAGCGGTCATGCCAGGCGGGGCCGTTGGCCACCAGCGAGTCCCAGCGTTCCGAGCGCCAGCGTTCGGCGATGCGCTTGCGTTCCAGCACGATGTGGTCAATGCCCATCGCGCCCAGGTGCTCACTCATCGCGATGCCGGCCTGGCCGGCGCCGATCACCAAGGTATTGGTTTTTTCCACTGACATTGCTTTTCCTAAGAAGGTTCAAGACCGCATACGTGCATCGATGCGGCGCAGTGTGAGCCAGATGGCCGCGCTTGATAACTTGGTTTTTTGGACGCTGGGCTTAGGAAAAAGCAAATCACTCCCCCAGAGCCAACGCCGGGATCTCGTTTCGTTTTTTCCGATGGACCGCATCAATATCCACAAACGGCCGGTAGACCCCGCTTCCCTTATTCTGCAAAGCATCGCGCAACAGATAGAGCCGCCATGCAGAACAGCCCCGTGTCCCCAAAATCGTCCAGCGCGGTGAGCCTGGAAGGAGTGGTCAAGAAGTACCGTCAGCAGACGGTGTTGCAGGAGCTGTCGCTGAAAATCCGGCGCGGTGAATTCCTGACGCTGCTGGGGCCGTCAGGTTGCGGCAAGACCACGCTCTTGAACCTGATCGCGGGGTTCGCGCAAGCGGACAACGGCGAGATCTTCATCGAAGATCAACTGGTTACGGATCTGCCGCCCTATCAGCGGCAGATTGGCATGGTGTTCCAGAACTACGCGCTGTTTCCCCATATGACGGTGGTGCGCAACATCGGCTACGGCCTGCGCATGCGCCGGATGCCCGCTGGTGAGATTGCCCAGCGCGTAGAAGAGGCCATGGCGCTGGTCAAGCTGGACGGGCTGGGCGAACGCAAACCACGCGAGCTGTCCGGCGGCCAGCAGCAGCGGGTGGCGCTGGCGCGCGCCTTGGTGATCCGCCCCAAGGTGCTGCTGCTGGACGAGCCGTTCTCGGCGCTGGACAAAGGCCTGCGCGGCTCGATGCAGGTGGAAATTCGCGAGATCCAGCGCAAGCTGGGCGTGACCACGGTGTTCGTCACGCACGACCAGGGCGAGGCGCTGGCCATGTCGGACCGCATCGCGGTGATGTCCAGCGGCGTCATCCGCCAGATCGCCACGCCCGACGAGCTCTACCGCAATCCGCAAGATCCCTTCGTGGCCTCGTTCCTGGGCGATGTGAACATTCTTCCCGCGCACTATCACGGTTCGGACCCGGACGGCATCTTGCTGCGCCTGGGCGCGGGCTTGATCCGCGTGGCGCGAGACCGGTTGGTGGGCGGCTCGCACGAAGGCCGTCGCCTGGACATCTATGTGCGGCCGGAACAGATACGGCTAGAGAACCTGCATAGCGAATCCGTGCTTAGCGGCACGGTGGTGAACCATGTGTTCCAGGGCGATCACATTGATTCCTACATCGACGTCGATATCCCGGTGGCCGGCCATCAGCGCGTGATGGTGCGCAGCGCTGGCCTGGACGCCTTGCAGCATTGGCCGGTGGGCTCGGTGACCGGCCTGGCGCTGCCCGGCCAGGGCATCAGCGTGTTCAACGTGTCGTAATGCCCGCCATGCCCGTCATTCCCTCCACCATGCAGGCAGTCGTTGCCCGCGAACCCGGCGATGCCAGTGTGCTGACGCTGGCAACCCGGCCCGTGCCCGCGCCACGCCCGGGCGAAGTGCTGCTGCGAGTGCGCGCCGCCGGCGTCAACCGGCCGGACATCATGCAACGGCAAGGGGCGGCACAGCCGGCCCCCGGCGTCACCGACGTGCTGGGCCTGGAAGCCTGCGGTGAGGTCGTCGCCGCAGGCCCCGGCGTGCCCGCAGCGCTGCGGGGCCAACGGCTGATGAGCTTGTTGCCTGGCGGCGGCTATGCCCCCTGGTGCGTGGCGCGCGTCGATCATTCATTTGTCGTACCGGACTGCCTGGACGACGATGCGGCGGCGGCCTTGCCCGAAGGCTTGTTCACCGTGTGGCACAACCTTTTTGAGCTTGGCCGCCTGCGCATGGGCCAGACCGTGTTGATTCATGGCGCGGCGGGGGGCATTGGTACGCTGGCCGTCCGCATGGCGCACGCGGCGGGCGCGCGGGTGGTGGCCACGGCCGGGCGCGCGGATCGCTTGCCTGCGCTGCGCGAGATGGGCGCGGCCCATGCCCTCTGCTATCGCGATACGGATTTCGTGCGGGCCTGCCTGGACGCCACGCAAGGGCAAGGCGTGGACGTGGTGCTGGACATGGTGGGCGGCGACTACGTGCGGCGCAACCTTCAGGCGCTGGCCTTTGGCGGCCGCCACGTCAGCCTGTCGTTTCTGCAAGGGTCCCAGGTCAACATCGACCTGCTGACCCTGATGCAAAAGCAATTGAGCCTGCATTCATCCACCCTGCGGCCGCAAAGCGCGGCAGAGAAAACGCGCATGGCGCAGGCCATCATCCGGCATGTGCTGCCGTTGGTGTTGGACGGCCGCGTCGCCCCGCGCGTCCATGCCAGCCTGCCGTTGTCAGAGGCGGCGCAGGCGCACCGCCTGCTGGAACGCGGCGACGTATTCGGCAAGGTCGTGCTGCGTCCTTGATGCGTTGCGTGGTTCGTTTTGCATTCGCGATAAAGGAATAGACCCCATGTTGAAGCTGCTTTACGCACCCACTTCCCCCTACGTCCGAAAAGTCATGGTTAGCGCGCATCTGGCGGGCGTGGTGGAGCAGATCCAATGGCTGGACAGCGCGGCCAACCCCGTACGCCGTGATGCCCGTATCGCCGCCCACAACCCCTTGGCCAAGGTGCCGACGCTGATCCTGGGCGATGGCCAGTCGCTGTACGACAGCCGCGTCATCTGCGAATACCTGGCCCATCTGGGCGGCAACGCCGATCTGTTTCCTGCCGTCGGGCCGCGCCGCTGGGTCGCCCTGGCGCAACAGGCGCTGGGCGATGGGCTGCTGGATGCAGCCCTGCTGGCGCGCTATGAACGCACTGCTCGGCCGGCCGAGTATCAGTGGCCGGTGTGGCGCGAGGCGCAACTGGTCAAGGTCGGCGCCTGCCTGGAGCAGATCGAACAGCAGGCCGGCGAGTTGATCAACCCGCTGACCGACCCGCAGGGGGCAGCACTTGCCACGCCAGCGCCCACCATCGGTGAAGTCACCTTGGGCTGCGCGCTGGGCTATCTGGATTTTCGTTTTCCTGAACTGGACTGGCGCGCCAGCCATCCGCGCGCCGCGCAATGGGAAGCGGCGTTTCGCAAGCTGCCCGCCATGCAGGCAACGCTTCCTCATGAAGCTTAAGGCTGCATCACCAAGACCACATTCCGGACCACCGCCATGACGCCATCCACCACCACCACGAACGCCACCATCTGGTTTCTCAACGGCCCGAACGCCAATCTATACGGCCTGGACGCCAACAAGACCTATGGCGCCGAGAGCTTCCCGGCGCTGTGCGACCGTTGCGAAAAGAAGGCGGCCAGCCTGAACCTGCAACTGCATTTCGTGCAGTCCAACCATGAAGGCCAGTTGATCGACTGGATACAGGAAGCGCGCGGCGATGCGCAAGGCATCATCATCAACGCCGCGGGCCTGACATATTCCTCGATTCCCATCCTGGATACCTTGCTGGCGTTTCCCGGCCGCATTATCGAAGTCCACATGAGCAATATCTGGCGGCGTGAGGCGTTTCGCCATCATTCCTATATTTCCAAGGCAGCCGACGGCGTCATCGCGGGCCTGGGCGGCGAGGGTTACGAGCTGGCCATTGAAGCCATGTCGCGCCTGATCGCGCGCCCGGCTTGAGAAGGCGATACCGATGACAGCGAGCAACACTGCGAGCAACACCGCAAACAACACCGCAGGCAACCCCGCAACCCCCACCGCGCCCTCTGGCGCGCTGGTCTTCTACAGCCAGTTCGACGATTTCGCCGCGTGGAAACACGCATTGCAGGCGCGCATGCCTCAGTTGCGCGTCCTGCACGAGAGCGAGGTCGACGACCCCGCCGCCATCCACTACGCACTGGCCTGGAAGCCGCCCACCGGCTTTTTCGACCCCATGCCCAACCTGCGCCTGATCATCAACCTGGGCGCGGGGGTGGATTCCTTGGTCGGCCGCAACGATCTTCCGGCCGGCGTGCCCATTACCCGCATCACCGACCCGCAAATGGCTCGCATGATGGCCGGCTACGTGCTGTTCGCCACGCTGCGCCACGCGCGCGATATTCCCTGGTTTGAACAGGCGCAGCGCCGTGGCGAGTGGGCGTACCGGCATCCGCGCGCGCCAGAGGACACGCGCGTGGCGGTGCTGGGGCTGGGGGAGCTGGGCGCTTATGCGGCGCATGAACTGCAGCGCCAAGGTTTCACCGTGCTGGGCTGGTCGCGCAGCCCACGCCAGATTGAAGGCGTGCAGTGCCACGCGGGCATGGATGCGTTGGATACCGTCATTTCGCAGGCCGACATCCTGGTGATCATGCTGCCGTTGACGCCGCAAACTCGCGGCCTGCTCAACCAGGCGCGGCTTGAGAAGCTGCCGCGCGGGGCCGCGCTGATCAACGTGGCGCGTGGCGCCTTGGTGGACCAGGCGGCCATGACGGCGCTGCTGCAAAGCGGGCATATCGGTGCGGCCACGCTAGACGTTTTTGAACGCGAGCCCCTGCCCAGCGATGACCCGCTCTGGCGCATGGATAACGTGCTGATCACGCCGCATCTGGCGTCCGTCGCCATTCCGGCGTCGGCGGCGGCGCAGATCGCCGAGAACATCGCGCGCGTGTCTTGCGGCGATGCCCCGGCCAACCAGATCGACCCGTCACGCGGGTACTGAGCGTCGGGCGGCCGGATCGCGGGGCCGCCGGACCGCCGGGCCACCGGACCGCCGGACCGCCGGATCGCCGGATCGCCGGGCCGCCGGATCGCCGGCCGCCTAATCCACTTCTTCGATATTCAGGATCTTGCCCAGGCCCAGGAAGGCGTTGGCAAGCGCCAGCAGGCTGGCCGTCACGGCGATATACACCACCGACAGCGCGGCCAGGGTCGGGTCCGCGAATTCCCGCACGTAGTTGTACATCGACACCGGTAGCGTCTGCGTCAGTTGTGTCGTGACGAAAAGCGACGCGGTGAATTCACTGAACGACATGATGGCGGCGAACAACCACCCACCGAAGAGACCGGGCGCCAGCAAGGGCACGGTCACCGTGAACATCACCTTCAAGGGCGACGCGCCCAGGCTGGCCGCCGCCTGTTCCAGGCGTTCGTCAATGTTCTCCATGGACACATACACGCTGCGCATCACGAAGGGCAGCACCAGCATCACATGGCACAAAATGACCAGGCCGTAGCCCCGGTCCATGTCAAACTGCGCCACCAGAATCAGCAGCCCCAGGCCCAGCGTGAAATGCGGGATCACCAGCGGTGACAGCAAGATGGCCTGCAACATGTCCTTGCCGGGAAAGCCCATGCGCTTGACGGCGATGGCCAGCGCGGTGCCGATGAACAGCGCCAGGAACGACGCCCAGGCCATCACGATCAGGCTGGCGCGAAAGCCCTGTTGGAAGTCCGGGTACGTGAACACCCGTTCAAACCAGCGTAGCGACCAGGCCTCGGGCGGAAACGTCAGCAGCGCCTTGTCGTTGAACGATGCCAAGGTCACCACCACCACCGGCAACAGCACGAACGCCATGATCAGGGTGATCAGCAGCGGCGCGCCAATGCGCAGCGGCAAGGGCAGAGTGTGTTTGATGGCCATGCTAGTGCGCTCCCATTGCTTTGAGTCGCTTGGTGCCCCGGCCCAGCAGCATCAGCGACACGACCGTCAAGGCCAGGCCGGCAACGCTCAGGCTCGCGGCCAGGGGGAAGTTCATGGAAGAGAAACCCAACTGGTAGACCAGTGTGGACACCGTCGGCACACGGCCGCCGCCGATCATCTGCGGCGTGGCAAACGCGCTGAAGGTCCACGCGAACGACGTGGTGATGCTGGCGATAATGCCCGGCATGGACAGCGGTAGCGTTACCGTCAGGAAAGTGCGCACGGGGCCGGCGCCCAGGCTTTGCGCGGCTTTTTCATAGTCGCGGTTGATGTGCGAAATGGCGGTGGCCAGCATCAGCACCACCACGGGTATCGTCACGTGCACCAGCGCAATCAGCACGCCCAGGTGCGTGAACATCAGGTTCAACGGTACGTCGATCAGCCCAATTTTCCGCAGCACCGTGTTGATGAAGCCGTTGTTGCCCAGCACGATGATCCACGAATACGTGCGGACGATTTCACCCAGGAACAACGGCGTGATCGACACGATGAGGATGAACGATTTCAACAGGCGGTTGCGCACCCGCACCATGGCGTAAGCCAGCGGGTAGGCCACGAGCAGAGAGCAGACCGTGGTTTCGATGCTGAGCAGCAGCGTGTTGGCGAAGGCGGACAGGTAGACGGACTTGCCCAGCCCGGTGAAGTTCGCCAGCGTCAGCCCGCCCACGTCCAACGAGCCGGGAATGAAGGCGCGTACGCTGAATTGCAGCACCGCCGCCATCGACACGCAGATGCACAGGGCGATGAGACCGGCGGGTGATATCAACCAGCCGCGCAGACTGGAACGTGTATTCATAGGGGCTTGTCAATCCGAATGCGTTGATGCTTGCTGGAAACGCCTGTGTCCCGCCACATTCAAGGCCGGGACACAGGCGCGGCGCGGTGCAACCGGCGCGGGCTTCAGTTCATGATGTTCTCGGTGAACCACTTGCGCCATTCCGCGGTCTTCTCGGCGCGCAGCTTGTCGTCGATGACGATGGCTTGCGTGTCCCACTGTTCCTTGGTGGTGAACACGCCGGGCAGCGCCGCGTCCTCGGCCGATACCTTGGCGTTCGTGACGACCGGGCTGGCCTTCTTGAAGGCCACGATCTTGGACTGCACCTCGGGCGACAAGGCGATGTTCATGAACTTGTAGGCCAGGTCCGCCTTGGTGCTGCCTTTCATGATGCCCATGGTGTCGATGCCCAGCACGGCGCCTTCCTTGGGCATGACCACCTTGATCGGCACGCCCTGGCTGATCATGTAGTAGGCGTTCATTGACAACAGGATCTGCACCGGGGTTTCGCCGGTGGCGATCAGTTGCTGGCTGTTGGCGTCGTTGGTGTAGAAGGCCTTGAAGTTAGGCTTCAGCGCGCGCAGCTTGTCCTGGCCTTTTTCCCACGACTTGGCGTCGCCGCCCGACAGCATGGCCGACACATTGATGATGTGGCTGGGGTCGAAGTCCGGCGCCGACAGCTTGCCCTTGAGCTCGGGGTTCCACAGGTCGTTCCAGCTATCGAACTTGATGTTCTTGGGCGTCAGGTCGGGGCGGTAGCCGATGGTGTAGACGTAGGCCCAACTGCCTACGTGATACGGGCTGACCTTGGCGCGGTCCACCAGGTTGGCGTAGTTGGGCAGCTTGGCGGTGTCCAGTTTTTCGAACAGGCCGCCGTCCACATACAGCCAGCCGATGTGCGAGGTGGTGAACGTAATGTCGCTTTCCGGGGTCTTGGTCAGCTTGGCCTTGTTTAGCCGGTCGATCGTGCCACCCGTGATGTACTTGACCGGCACGCCGGTCTGGCGGGTGAACTCCTTGCCGATGTTTTCGTCGATCAGGTCGCGGAAGCTGCCGCCCCAGGTGCTGACCACCAACGCTTCCTGGGCCCAGGCGACGTTGCCAAGCAGCGCGCCGGCAAGCAGGCCGGCTACCGTAAGTTTGCGAATCATTGAAATCCCCTTGTCTATGTTGGTTCCGCCGAGCGCTTCCGACTGGAAGCCAGATGATGGAAGAGGGGGCAGCGGGGGCCAAGTCGCCTTTTCCTTCGGCCTGGCTCGAATTTCCTGAGGCGCGCCGCGAGGGGCGCAACTTGGCCTGCCTGCGTCTGAGTCGGAAATTCCGAGAGCGGGCAAAGGAAAAAACAAATAGCCGGTGGCGTTGTCCGGGTTTGAAGATGGGGGCCATGCCATTGACCCACCTACCCACGCAGCCATGAAACACAAGCGCATCCGCACCTTCAATACCAAGATCACCTACCCGGAACAGAGCCTGGACAACGATCTGTGCCAGGCCGTGGTGGCCCGGGGCAGCACCGTCTTCCTGCGGGGACAGATCGGGCAGAACCTGGATACCTCTGAAAGCGTGTGCATCGGCGACGCCGCCGGGCAGGCAGAGCAGGCCATGGCGAACATCGCCATGCTGCTCAAGGAAGCGGGTGGCGAACTTGAGGACATCTGCAAGATCACCATCTACATCATTGATCCGCGCTATCGCGAGGCCGTCTACCGCGTGGTGGGGCGTTGGCTCAAAGGGGTATTCCCGGTGTCCACGGGCATCGTGGTGTCGGCCCTGGCGCGCCCGGAATGGCTGGTCGAAATCGACGCCACCGCCGTCATCCCCGATTGATATCCATTCAGGCCACCGACCATGACCTTTTCGATCATTGCCCGCTGCCCCGCCTCCGGCCAGTTCGGCGCGGCCGTCTCGTCGTCTTCGCCCGCCGTGGCCTCGCGCTGCATCCGTGCGCGCGCGGGGGTGGGGGCCGCCGTCAGCCAGAACATCACCGACCCCGCGCTCGGGCCGTTGGCGCTGGACGCGATGGCGGCGGGGCATACGCCGCAACAAGCGCTTGATGGCTTGCAAGCGCGGCCCTTCATCGCGTACCGCCAGTTGATGGCGATAGACGCCACGAACCCGCCGGCGATTTACACGGGGGCCAGCGCGCTGGGCGTATTGGCCAGCGTGGCGGGCGAACACGCCGCCTGCGCCGGCAACATGCTGGCCAGCACCGAGGTGCCGCGCGCCATGCTGGCCGCGTTCGAGCGTGCAGAAGGCGCGCTGGCCGAACGCTTGATGCAGGCGTTACTGGCGGGTCAGGCGGCGGGTGGGGAAGCGGGGCCGGTGCATTCGGCCGGCCTGCTGGTGTATCAAGACCTGGACTGGCCGATTGTGGATCTGCGGCTGGATTGGGTTGAGGCCGGGCCGGTGGAAGCGCTGTACGACGCGTGGAAAATTTACGAGCCCCAGCTTGCGGCCTACGTGACGCGCGCGCGTGATCCGCGCGACGCGCCCAGCTTCGGCGTGCCGGGCGATCTTTGAGGCTGAGCAAAATGTTGCCCACCGCCACGGGCAGACCGGATACTCTGCAACATTCCCTGTTCCCTCAAGTTGGACCATGCTCAATCGCATTTCCCTGCGCCAGATGGAGTACCTGGTGGCGACGGCCAAGCACGGCAGCATCGCCGCGGCGTCCGCCCAGATCCACATCTCGCCGCCGTCCATCTCGGCGGCCATCGCCCACATCGAGACCGAGCTTGGCGTGCAACTGTTCGTGCGTCATCCCTCCAAGGGCCTGGCGCTGACGCCGCTGGGCATGCAGGTCATGCAGGAATGCGAAGACCTGCTGGAACGCGCGACCAAGCTCTACGAGATTGCCTCGAACTCCACGGACGCGATCCAGGGCGTGCTGCGCGTGGGCTGCTTCCAGCCGCTGGCGGCAATGATCGCGCCCGAGGTCATCTTTGGTTTTTCGCGCGCGTTTGAAAAGGTCGAGCTGCATATGGCCGAGGGCGACCAGCAAGAGCTCATCAACAAGCTGCATACGCTGGACATTGACGTCGCGCTGACCTACGACCTGCAGTTGGGCGAAGAGATCAGCTTTGAAACGCTGGCGCACATGCCTCCGCACGTGCTGGTCAGCGAACTGCACCCGCTTGCGCAGCAGATTGCCGTCACGCTTGATGAGCTGGCGCAGTTGCCCATGGTGCTGCTGGACCTGCCCATGAGCCGGGAGTATTTCCTGTCCCTGTTCTCCAAGGCCGGGCTGGAACCGAACATCGTGGCGCGCTCACGATCCGAAGACGTGGTGCGCTCGATGGTTGCCAACGGCATCGGCTACGCACTCTTCAACGTGCGGCCGAAGTCGACCCAATCATTGGACGGCAAGCGCCTGGTGCGCCTGCGTCTGGCCGGTGAGCAACGCCCCATGCTGCTGGGCTTGGCCACGTACAAGCCGATGAAACCCTCGCGCCTGACGCAAGCATTCATGCAGCGCTGCCGCGCGTATATCTCGGATCAATACATCCCCGGCATGAGCGCGGCCAGCTTCTTCGATCCCTACATTTCCGGCGTGGCGGCGGCCGATCCGCCATGACGGGCAAGCCGCGGGTTTAGCCAGTGGGATGTCATCGGGCGTAAATATTTTCTCCCTACCATGCTGCGTTCTCTAACCAGTTTGGTTGATCCTGATGATTCAAGCACGACCCTTGCGCAGGGGGTTCCCAGCCTACGCCTTGCGCGCAACGTCCCTGGCCGTAATCCTGGCCTTGTCCGCCTGCGGCGGCGATGACGACAGCGACGCCTCAGACCAGAACGATGACGTCGCGTATGTCATCCCGGCACCGCCCGCCGGGCTGGGCCGAGTTGATACCGCGCCGGTGCCCGATGCGCCCGCCTTTGTGGATTTCGCCAGCACGAACCAGCGTGGCGACCCGCGCTATGCCACCTTGGAAACCAATGCCGGCGTGCGAGTGCTGGGCGGCTTCCTGGATATCTGGGAACCGCGCACGCGCCTGGTGGATGCCGGTGTCACGGCAGCAGGCGCAGACGGCTTTCCCGGCATCATCGCGTCGGACTGGACGGGCGTGCCCGGCGACGCCACGGATGGCCGCGTCAAGAACAAGGCCGTGCACGACGAGAACATTGACTTTGTCGTGCGCACCACCGCCGCGCGCACGCCGGAGCAGGCCGTGGCTGCCTACCTGGATGATCGCCGGGGCAAGAACTACAGCGTGACCGATGGCCTGGGCCCGCTGACGCCGGCATGGCGCACGGCCGCCCAGCAGACCACCAGCATCAACGACGTGGCGCCTGACGCCACCACGGTGAAGTACGACGACACCGGCAACAACACGGGGGTAAGCGGCGCCGCCAACCCGGCCTTTGGCGATGTCATCGCCTTTGTGGAGAGCATGGGCGGCAATGCGTCCACCGAGCCCAGCAAACGCTACTACAAGTACGCGCGCCCGTGGCGCTGGAGCGCCGCCGTACAGGTGGTGCCCACGCTTGAACCCGCCAAGAGCCTGACCGCCCCGACCGACGGCGGCTACCCCAGCGGCCACACGGCGGAATCCGTGCGCAACGCCATCGGCATGGCTTACCTGGTGCCGGAGCGCTTCCACGAATTGCTGGCGCGCGGCCTGGAGCTGGGCGAAAGCCGCATCATCGCCGGCATGCATTCACCGCTGGACGTGATCAGCGGCCGCATGTTGGGGCAGGCCTCGGCGCTGGGCAACATCTATGCCGCAAGTGAAGGCACGCGCTCGGTCGCGTATGCGCAGGCGCATCAGACGCTGATGGCCGCCGTGGGCGCCAGCACGCCCGAGCAGTTCCTGGCGTTCGCGCATTCGCAGGACGTGAACCAGGACCGCTTTGCGGATCATGCCGCGAACAAAGCCGAGTACCGTCGCCGCCTGACGTTCAGCTTCACGCAGATTGGCGACACCGGCAAACCGGCCGTCGTACCCAAGGGCGCGGAAGTCATGCTGGAAACGCGCCTGCCGTACCTGACGGCCGAGCAACGCCGCGTGGTGTTGAAGACCACCGCGCTGCCGTCGGGCTATCCGGTCATTGACGACGCCGAAGGCTTTGGCCGCTTGAACCTGTTTGCGGCGGGCGACGGCTATGGCGCCTTCAATGGCGACGTGGACGTCACCATGACCGCCAGCCGTGGCGGCTTCAATGCGCTGGACGTGTGGCGCAATGACATCAGCGGCGCGGGCAAGCTCACCAAGAGCGGCACCGGCACCTTGGGCTTGGCGGGCGCCAACACCTACACGGGCGGCACCTTGATTGCGGGCGGCACGTTGCGCGCCGACTCGGCCAAGGCGCTGGGCGATGGCGCGGTGTACCTCAGCGGTGGCGCCTTGGCGCTGAACGCCACCGATGCCGTGCAGGTGCAAGGTAGCTATACGCAGACCTCGGCGGGTGTTTTGCAAACCTTGATCGGCGACGATGAAGCCGGCCAGATCGCCGTGAACTCGGATGCCGCCCTGGCGGGCCAGTTGAACGTCGACTTCCGGTCGGGCTATACGCCGCAGGTGGGCACCACGATCACGGTGCTGCGCGCCAACAAGGTGCATGGCACGTTCGACGGGATTACGGTCAAGGGCTTCAAGGCCACCGCCGTGTACAACGCCGACAGCGTGCAGGTGCGTTTGGATTCGGCCAGCTGAGTCTGGCGGTCCATGACAACAAGCTGAATTTGATATCGCGCGGTGGCGGGCGACCTGGTCGCCGGCACGCCGGCTTGGCCCCTGCCTTCGGGATGGCAGGGGCTTTTTTTTTGTCACCACATATCCGTGAAACTCTGGGTTTTCGGCGAGGGGGCTTTTCCATAAACTACCGGACCATCCCTATAACGAGAACGCCATGAGACAGTTTCTTCCCACCCTGGGCGCCGCCCTGGTTTTGTCGCTGAGCGCGCACGCCGCGCTGGCCCAGACAGCACCGGCCGCGGGCGCCACGCCCGCGACGGCCCCCGCCACCCCACGCGATCCCTTCTTCTGGTTGGGGGAAATCAACAAAGCCACCACCGTCATCAACACCGACGAAGGGCTGTTGGACAAGTCCATGGCGCCGCGCCTGGCGGCGGGCGTGGCCAAGGTGATCCACGACGGCAATCAGCCCGGCGCCAAACGCCCGGCCACCGTCATCAGCTTCGAGCCCCTGCTGATCAAGGCGGCGGGCGAAGACATCACGCTGCTGCACGCCGGCCGCTCCAGCCAGGACATGCACGCGACCTACCGCAGCGCCATCCTGCGCGACAAGCTGCTGGACCTGGCCGACCAGTTGAACAAGACTTCCACCACGCTGGTGGAACTGGCCGCCAAGCACGCCGGCACCGTCGTGCCAAACTACACCAATGGCGTGGCCGCGCAGCCCAACAGCTATGGCCACTACCTGCTGGGTCAGGCAGCGGGCCTGGCGCGCGACGCGCAGCGCATCCGCGAAGCCTATGCGCGCATCGACCGTTCGCCCATGGGCACCACCGTGCTCAACGGCACCAGTTGGCCGCTGGACCGCAAGCGCATGGCGCAATACCTGGGCTTTGAAGCATTGGTCGACAACGCCTACGACGCCTCGCAGATTTCGTCCATGGACCAGCCCGTGGAAGTGGGGTCCATCGTGACCAGCATCGCGCTGCGCACCGGCAACTTCGTTGAAGACGTCATGACCCAGTACGCGCAGTCGCGCCCCTGGATCCTGCTGCAAGAGGGCGGTGGCAACACCTATGTGTCCAGCGCCATGCCGCAAAAGCGCAACCCGGGTTTGTTGAACGACACCCGCAGCGACGCCTCCACCGCCGTGACGCTGGCGATGGGGCCAATCATCCAGACGCACAACATCACGCCGGGCATGAGCGACCCCAAGGACGTGAAGCAGAATTCCGCGATGGTGGACAGCGGCATCTCGGCGCTCAAGCGCTGGGACCGCGTGTTGAAGGCCATGGTCATCAGCCCCGAGCGCGCGCTGGAAGAATTGAACAGCGACTGGACCGCATCGCAGGAACTGGCCGACGTGCTGATGCGCAAGTACAAGCTGCCGTTCCGCGACGGCCACCACTTTGCGTCCGAAGTGGTTACCTACGCGAAAGCCAACAACATCAAGCCGCTGGACTTTCCGTATGAGCAGGCCCGCCGTATCTACGCGGATGCCATGAAAGACTCCAAGTACGCCAAGGAGCTGCCAATGAGCGAAGCGGAATTCCGCTCGACGCTGGACCCCGTGGCCATCGTGAAAAACCGCGCCACCATCGGCGGCCCGCAGCCGGCCGAGATGGACCGCATGGTGAAAGAAGCGCGTGCGCAGTTGAGCGAGCAGGGCAAGTGGATTCAGGATCGCCGCGCGCACATCAACCAGTCGCTGGCCGAGCTGGACAAGCAGTTCAACGCCCTGGCGGCCAGCGCCACGAAGTAAGCGCAAGCCGTGGCACGCGGGGCTACTGGACGGCGTCCAGCACGCACCCGCGCAGCCAGCGATGCGCGGCGTCGCCGTCCATGCGGGGATGCCACAGCATCGACACGGTAATCGCCGGTACCGGGAAGGGCAGCGGAAAACTATGCAGGCCGGCGCGCAGCGTGCCGGTGTGCCGTTCCGGCACGGTGGCGATCAGGTCCGTTTCCCGGGCCAACGCCAGCGCGGCGGAGAAGCCGCCCACCACGGTGGCGATGTGCCGTTGCCGCCCCGTGGCAGCCAAGGCGTCGTCCACCGGCCCTTTGTCCTGATTGCGGCGCGACATCAGAATGTGTTGCGCCTTGGCGTAGCGGGCCAGCGTGATCTTGCCGCCACTGAGCGGATGGCCCGCGCGCACCACGCCGATGAAGCGGTCTTGAAACAGCGCGCGCGTGCGCAGCTCGGGGCTGGCCGCGTCGCCCACCACGCCGGTTTCCAGGTCGACCTCGCCTTCGCGCAGCGGCGCACTGCTTTTGTCGGTCTTCTGCATGAGGCGCAGCCGCACGCCGGGGGCTTCAGCGCCCATGCGGGCGAGCAGCCGGGCGCCAAAATTCTCGACAAAGCCGTCGCTGGCGCGCAGCGTGAAGCTGCGATCCAGCCGCGTCAGGTCCAATGCGTCGGCGGGCCGCAGCACCGCTTCCACGTCTTGCACCAGTTCATGCACATGGGCGCGCAGCGCCAGCGCGCGCGGCGTGGGAACCAGCCCGCGCCCGGCGCGCACCAGCAGCGGGTCGCCCGTGGTGGCGCGCAGCCGCGCCAGCGCACGGCTCATGGCCGACGGGCTTAGCCGCAAGCGTCGCGCGGCGCGCGCCACGCTGCCTTCGTCAAGCAAGGCGTCCAGGGTGATAAGCAGGTTGAGATCGGGCGTGGCCATGCTCGCAAACGTAGCATGGATGCGCGCTTGCCTGTGGGGTTTGATATGGCGTTTGGTGCAGGTATTCAATGCAAATGCTGCGCCTTCCGCCTTGTTTCGGTAGCGCCTAGGATGTGTTGAGGGCGCCGTGTTGGTGGCCCGCCTTGCTTGCAGGCCTGATCGTGCATACCCAAGCTTCCCCCGCTTCCCCGTCCTCGTCCATTCCCCTTTTGGCCTGCCTGTCCTTGTGCATGCTGCTGCCCGCGCTGGCGACGAGTATTGCCAACGTCGCGTTGCCGACGCTTGCGCAAGCGTTCGAGGCGCGCTTTCAAGACGTGCAATGGGTGGTGTTGGCGTACTTGCTTGCCATCACCACGCTGATCGTCAGTGTGGGCCGCTTGGGGGACTTGGTGGGGCGTCGGCGTCTGATGCTGGTGGGTATCGTTCTGTTCACCGTGGGGTCGGCGCTGTGTGGCGCTTCACCCTGGCTGGGCGGCTTGATGGGCTTGATCGGGGCGCGAGCCGTACAAGGCCTGGGCGCCGCCGTCATGATGGCGTTGACGATGGCGTTCGCCAGCGAAGCCGCGCCCAAGGAGAAGACTGGTAGCGTGATGGGGCTGCTGGGCACGATGTCAGCGGTGGGCACGGCGTTGGGGCCCACCTTGGGCGGCTTGCTGATCAGCGGCTGGGGCTGGCCGCTTATCTTCCTGATCAACCTGCCGCTGGGCGCGGTGGCGTTTGCGCTGGCCTGGGCTTATCTGCCGGCGCACCGGAAGCCTGTCGCCCAGCCACGCGCGCGCTTTGACGTGATGGGTTCGCTGCTGCTGGCGCTGGGCATTGCGGCGTATGCGCTGGCGATGACGGCGGGTGGCGGCTTTGGCGGCTTTGGCGCAACCCAGGCCGTGCTGCTGTTGGCGGCCATGGTGGCGGCGGTGGCATTCGTGCGGATGCAGGCCAGGGCCGCGTCGCCCTTGATTCAGTTGGCGCTGTTTCGCCAGCCCACTCTGCGGGCGGGCGTGGCGACCAACACACTGGTGTCCACCGTGATGATGACGACGTTGGTGGTGGGGCCGTTCTACCTGGCGGGCGCGTTGGGCCTGGATGCCGCGCGGGTCGGGCTGGTGATGTCCTGCGGACCGGTCGTGGCGGCGCTGGTGGGCGTGCCGGCCGGGCGCGGCGTGGACCGCTATGGCGCGCAGCGCGTGATGCTGGCCGGCTTGGCCGCGATGGCGACGGGCGCGATCCTGCTGCCCTGGGTGCCGCTGGTGGTCGGCGGTGTGGCGGGGATGGCGCGCATGGCGGAATACGTGGCGCCGCTGGTCGTGATCACCAGCGGCTACGCGCTGTTCCAGGCCGCCAACAGCAGCGCCGTCATGTCCAGCGCGGGCGCGGACCAGCGTGGCGCGGTATCGGGCGTGTTGAACCTGTCGCGCAACCTGGGCTTTATCACGGGCGCATCGTTGATGGGCGCGGTGTTCGCCTGGGCGGCTGGCGCGGGCGACCTCCGGGCCGCATCGCCCGCCGACTTGGCGACGGGCATGCGGTGGACGTACGCCTTGGCCGCGGCCTTGTTGCTGGCGGCCTTGGCCTTGGCGGCGCTGGACCGGGGCCGCGCGCGGGTGGTGGCTTAGAACGACACCATGTCGGCCGGGTTGATGATGCCCATCACGCCCAGCGCGCCCTTGATCAGCGGAATGGCGACGGGCGACAAATGCCGGCCCAGCGGAATGCCCGCGTGGTCAAAGCGCGTCAGCATGGCGTAGTCGGTGTTGCGACCGGTCAGGTCGTCGCTGATGGCGCGGCCGATGCGCACCGTCTGCGCCACGCCGTGGCCGCTCCAGCCATGCACCATGTACACCGGCACGTCGCCCGCGCTCTTGCGGCTGTCGGTGGCGCCGTTCAACGTCAGGTCGCTGATGCCGCTCCAGGAATATTCCAGTTCGGGCTTTTCCAACTGCGGGAACACGGTCTTGATGCGGTCCAGCAGGTAGTTGTTGACGTCGCGCGGCGACCACGAATTGCCCGTGCCTTGGCCGCCGAACAGCAGCCGCTTGTTGCGCACCGGGCGGTAGTAGTCAATTTGCAATTGCGTGTCGTAGACCGGCAAGCCCGACGGAATCAGCGCATCCAGGGTATCGCCCAGCGGCGGGGTGACGGCCACATAGGTGAAGAAGGGCACGGTGGTGGCGCTGCCGGGCATGAACTGGAAGGTGGCGCTGTGCACGGCCAGCACCACGGCGCGGCGGGCCTTGATGGCGCCTTGCGCGGTCTTGACCAGCGTGCTGCCCGGCGACGCTTCAATGGCTTGCGCGCTGGTGTTGTCGTAGACCCGCCCGCCCAGTTTGACGAAGGCGTGGACCAGGCCGCGCAGCAAGGCCAGCGGCTGCACCTGGCCGCCACCGCCGTCGATGGCGGCGCCAAAATAGATGTCGGACTTGACGTACTGCTCTTTCAGTTCGTGCCGCCCGATGATCTTCACGTCGTCATCGCCCAGGCGGCGGCGCGCGTCGGCGTTTTCAACCAGCGCGCCCATGTGGCCCGCGTGTACCGCCGCCGTGATGTGGCCGCGCTTGCGGTCGCAATCAAAGCCGTAGCGGTCGCGCAGGCCGTCCACCGTTTCCATGGCTTCCACGGATGCAAAGCGCCACAGCCGGCGCGCTTCGTCGGTGGAGAGATTGTCCAGCATGGTGCCGGCTTCCCAGCGCGCCAGGCCGGGCGTCATCTGCCCGCCGTTGCGGCCCGAGGCGCCCGAGCCGATATGATCTTTTTCGATCAGCACCACGTCGACACCGGCTTCGGCCAGGTGCAGCGCGGTGGACGCGCCCAGCAGGCCGCCGCCGATGACGACGACTTCGCAGTCCAGGTCGCCGGGCAGGGTGCCAAACGACGGCCACTCGGACAGGGACGCTTCGTAATAGTTGGCGGGCATGGGGTCGGACGGGCTGGCATCTTGGCGCCAGTTCCAGATGCGCGGGTCGATGCCCAGCCGGGTGGCGGTCTTGCGCGCGTCTTGCAGCAATTGGGCGGGCTGCAAGGCCGTGTTGCCGAGCGGCACGGTGGTCAGTGGCGAGGACAGGGCGGAGGAGGCCGCCGGCCACAGGCCCAGCGCGCCGACGGCGGAAGCGGCGGTGGATGCGGCCGCCGTCTTGAGGATGAATTCGCGTCGATTCAATGTCATGTCGAGTTTCCTGAAAGCGGGTGCGGAGGCTCAGGCCGTCTTGAGTTTGGGAGCATTGCCGTAGCGGTTGCGGCCCGAGGCGCCGGCGGCAAGCATGAAGGGCTGCAACAGCAGGGTGCCGATGACCGGCACGGCATGCAGAAGGCCCCACCAGCCGCTGCGGCCGCTATCGTGCAGGCGGCGTATCGATACCGCCAGTGCGGGAAGAAAGGTCAGCAGCAGAAAGCCCGCCGTGTACCAGCCGAACAGGATTTCGGGGTTGGCGATGGCCAGCGCGCGTTCCACGGCAGAAATTGCCAGCACCATCAAGATCTGGCACAGCACGAAGATCCAATACTCGCGACGCGGCGCGCGTCCTTCGAAGACGGCGTAGTGTTTAAGGGCTTGCAGATACCACTTCATGAAGGTTCTCCTGTTTGCAAAAGATGTGCGCCATCCGCGCCGGGGTGGGTGCGGGCGGCGGGGAAACGCCAAAGAAATAGGGGGGGGCGGGCGTGGCCCGCGTGGGGTCAGCCCGTCAGGGGCTGGGGCCCGCTACGTGTGGCCGCTAAGGTGCGGCAGGCCCAAGGGGCCGGGCAGGCCGAAGGCCGTGCGCGGCGGTGCGGCGGGCAGTACCGCCAGGCGCAGCGCGCGGGGGGCGCCGATCAGGCGGTCGCCGTGCTGTGGCCGCCACAGGCTGCCAGGGCGAATGCGGTGGGCGGTGGACATGACCACGCGCGAATCGGCATTGAGCACCAGCGCCGGCTTGCCGATATGGTGCAAGGCGGGCAGCAGCATGCGGTCCAGCGTCGAGACCAGCACGTCGACGGCGGCAACGCCCGCGCAGGCGTCCTGCACCAACACCGGATGCGCGGCGGTGATGGTGTAGGCGCCGTTGCAGATGTAATCCACATAGGGGCCTTCCACCACCGGGCGCAGGCAACGCGCGGGCTGGTCAAACCAGGCGAACGCGCGGAAGTCCAATCGCCGCCGTGTTTCCTGGTTGCGATCCAACTGCGCCTGCTGCATCGACGGGCCTTCCTGCTGCCACCATTCCAGCGTCCAGTAGCCGTCTTCGGGTCCGACCGGCGCCGCGTAGCTGGCAAAGCCCGCGCCGTTGCACCAGGGGTTGAGTTGCAGCGCCACCTGAATATGGGTTTGCAGCGCGCGGCGGTGTTCGCCCGACAGTCGCAGGCCGCTGCCCGGCGCCGGGGTCTGCCCCGACAGGATCTGGGCCGCCGCCTCAGCCAGCGCGCCGGCGGTGTTCTGCGCGTCGTTCAGGACGCATTCCAGAATGCCGTTGGCGCGGTCGATATGAGCGTCTTCGTTCATCTGCCGTCTCCTCTGCCCAGGCTTGCCGCCAGCGTCAGCGGCCCTAGGTCTGTTGTGGCGGGGGCGCCGTGGCGTCCAACCGCAGTTTGTGTTCAAGCAGGTGGTCGGTTTGTATGCCGATCATGTCCTGGGCACAGGCGCTGCTGGCCGCCTCGTCGCCTGCAAGCAGCGCGGCCTGCAGGCGGCGGTAGGCGCCCACGATGCCGGTGTGCAGCGCCGCGTGCGGGTAAATGGAGGCGACCAGCGGCGCCCATTCCGCCTGGATCGCCAGTTCCTGGTTGGCCAGCCGCGCGGACTGCGCGTGGGTGGCCAGCATCAGCAGGCAGCGCATGTCGGCCTGGGCGCGCGCCTGCGGGTCGGCTGCCGCCTGGAACTGATCGATCTCGCGCGCCAGCCGCTGATGTTCATCGGCGGTGGAGCGTTGCGCGGCCAGCTTCGCGCTGTGACCGACCACGGCGCAATGCAGTTCGCCCAGGTCGGCCAGGTCGCCGGGCGTGGCCAGCCGCAGCGGATGGCGATCGTGCATCATCTGCGCCGGTACCGGGCACACGAAGCTGCCGTCATTGCGTCCGCGCCGGGTATCGATCAACTGCCGGGCGCGCAAGGTGTTCAAGGCCTCGCGCATGGTCACGGGCGACACGCCCATCAGGCGTGAAAGCTCGTTCTCGTTGGGCAGTTGCTCGTCGGCATGCAGCAGGCCGGCCACGATCGCGTTGCTTAAGCGTTCGACCACCTGCTCCGAGCGCGTGCCTTGGCCGATGGGGGCATAGACGATGGCGTGGGCGGTCATGGCGGGACTCCGGGGCGGGAATGGGAAACGTGCATCATGCCATGGTGGCGCTAGAAGATGCCGTGGCGATGGCGCGCCTGGCCGTCCTCTGGCACCGGCGTGATGGCGTCCCACAGTTCGGCGACCTTGCCGTCCTGCACGCGCCACAGTTCGAAATAGGCATGGCGCTCGCCGGCGATGCTGCCTTCCGAATGCGTCAGCACGAAGTCGCCTTCGGCCACGCTGCGGTGCACGCGGCTGTATTGCAGCCCCTGGCCCGCTTCCCGCAACTGGTTCAGGAAGTCGACCACGGCCACCGTGCCGTCGGCGATGTCAGGGCTGTGCTGATGAAAGCCTTCGCCGTTGCAGTAATCGTTGAAGGCGGAATAGTCGCCTTCGATCAGGGCGCGGGTGAAAAAGGCCATGACCAGGGCGCGATTGGCCTCGACGTCCTGGCCCGCGCGCGGTTGCGTGGGGCCATCCAGTTGGGTGCGGCCGCTGGCGTTGGGCGGGGCTTCGGGGACCAGGCCGTCCCAGTGTTCAACAATGCGGTTGTCGGCCACGCGGTAGATGTCGAAGCCCACCAGTGCTTGCTCACCCAGGCCGGTGTAGCGGCCCTGGATGGCAACCAGGTCGCCGTCCACCAGTACGCGGTAAACCTCGTGATGCAAGTCGGTATGTTCCTGCACCAGCATGAACAAGCCGTCCGCGCCGTCTTTCACCAGCGGGGAATGCTCAATGAAGCGCGGCGAGAAATAGCGCTCCAGCGCGCCGGTGTCGCGCAGCGTGAATAGTTCATGGTGCGCGCGGGCGACAAGGTCACGCAGGACATTGGCCTTGGGCGGGGTGGTGTGTGAAGTCGTGGTCATGGCGATTCCCCCGGTTAATCGTGCGAGCTCATCACGTGCTTGACGCGCGTGTACTCTTCGAAGCCGTAGGCGGACAGGTCCTTGCCGTAGCCCGAACGCTTGAACCCGCCATGCGGTGCTTCGGCGGTCAGCGGGATGTGCGTGTTGATCCACACCGTGCCGAAGTCCAGGTCGCGCGACAGGCGTTGGGCGCGGCCATGGTCGCGCGTCCAGACGCTGGCGGCCAGGCCGTATTCCACGTCGTTGGCCTTGGTGATGGCGTCGGCTTCATCAGAGAATTTCTGCACGGTGATGACGGGGCCGAATACTTCGGTCTGGATGGCTTCGTCGTGCTGTTGCAGGCCGGTGATGACGGTGGGCTCGAAGTAATAGCCAGCGCGCGCGGCGTGGCGACCACCGGTTTCAACCCGGGCGTGGGCGGGCAGGCGCTTGATGAAACCCTGGATGCGTTCCAGTTGCGCCGCGTTGTTCAGCGGGCCGTACAGCGCGTCTTGGTCGTCGGGTTCGCCAAAGCGCGTGTCGCGGGCGGCGGCCACCAGCTTTTCAACGAAAGCGTCGTGGACGGATTCCGCGACGATGACGCGCGTGGCGGCGGTGCAGTCCTGGCCGGCGTTGAAGAAGCCCGTCATGGCGATGTGCTGCGCGGCGCGGTCCAGGTCGGTGTCTTCAAAGACGACGACCGGCGCCTTGCCACCCAGTTCAAGGTGAGCGCGCGTGAGGTTGGCGGCGGCGGACGCGGCCACTTGCAGGCCGGCGCGCACCGAACCCGTGATGGATACCAGCGCGGGGGTCTTGTGCGACACCACCTTGGCGCCCGTGGCGGCATTGCCCAGCACCACGTTGAAGGCGCCCGCGGGGAAGAACGGCGCGGCGATTTCGGCCAGCAGCAAGGTGCTTTCAGGCGTGCTGTCGCTGGGCTTGAGCACCACGGTGTTGCCCGCGGCGAGCGCCGGGGCGATCTTCCATACGGCCATCATCAGCGGGTAGTTCCAGGGCGTGACCTGGCCCACCACGCCCAGCGGTTCGCGACGGATGCTGGAGGTCAGGCCTTCCATGTATTCACCGGTGGCCTTGCCTTCCAGGAAGCGGGCGGCGCCGGCAAAGAAACGGATCTGGTCCACGCACACCGCGACTTCTTCCGAGGCGATCAAGTGCTTGAGCTGGCCGGTGTTGCGGCTTTGGGCGTCAACCAGGCGCTCGCTGTTGGCGGCGACGGCGTCGGCCAGTTTCAACAAAGCTTGCTGGCGGGCCGACGGGGTGCTGCGACCCCAGGTCTTGAAGGCGTGGCTGGCGGCGGCATAGGCGGCGTCCACGTCGGCGTCATTGGCGTTGGGAGAGCGGGCGATCGGCTGGCCGGTAACGGGGCTGATCAGATCAAAATACTCAGAGCCCTTGGACTCCGCGTACTGGCCGTTGATGAAATGCTTGAGGGTGGGCATCGCCATGGTTTGTCTCCGAAGGGGGATGGGGGGCTTGTTCTAATAGTTATATTCTCTGATGTTATAGGTATTAATTCTGCTGGGGTAAACCCTGGAGCTATCAGAACTGCCAGGGACGCCTTAGTCAGCCGCATCAACGCAAACGCCCGGGCACAAGGCCCGGGCGTTGTCATTCATCGGAGGGTTTGAGAAGGTGGCCTGCCGACGGCCGGCACCCTTACTCAGCTTTCAACCCCGCCTTGAGAATCAGCGGTTCCCACTTCAGCCGTTCGCTGCGCGCAAAGGCTTCCAGTTCGGCCGGCGTGCCGCCGCCGGGTTCGTGGCCCAGTTCCAGCAAGCGCTGCCGCACCTCGGGTTGCTTCAGAATCTTGACCAATGCAGCGTTCAACTTCTGCACCACCGCGGGCGGCGTGCCCTTGGGCGCGTACATGCCGTTCCACGCGATCACCTGAAAGTCCGGCAGGCCCTGCGCCGACACGGGCGGCACGCCGGGCAGCAAGGCCGACTCCTTCAACGACGTGACGGCCAGCGCGCGCAGCTTGCCGCTGGTAATGAACGAGCGCGCGGCGCTGACGGTATCGATGCCGATCTGCACCTGCCCGCCCATCAGATCGGTGGTGGCGGTGGCGGAGCCCTTGTAGGGAATGCCTCGTATGCTGGCCACGCCTTGCTGCTTCAGCAGTTCAAACACCAGGCGCGCTGTGGTGCTGGGCATGCCGACGGTGACGCTGTCGGGCTTGGCCTTCTTCGGGTCTTGCAGGTCCGCCAGGCTCTTGTAGGGGGATGCCGGCGTCGTCAACAACACCATCGGAAACGAACTGACCAGCATGATCGGTTCAAAATCCTTGGCGGGATCAAAGTTGGTGGAGGCGTAGATGTACTGGTTCAGCACATGGGTGCCGTTGGTGCCCATCAGCACGGTGTAGCCGTCGGGCGCGGCGCGGGCTGCTTCGGATGCGCCGATGTTGCCACCCGCGCCAGGGCGATTTTCAACAATGAAGGGTTGGCCGACCTCGCGCGCCAGGTAGTCGCTGAGATAGCGCGCGGCCACGTCGGTGCCTTGGCCCGCCTGATACGGCACGATGATCCGCACGGGTTTGGAAGGGTAGTTGTCCGCCGCCGCCACGGGCTGCGTGCACAGCAGGGTCGCCGCCAGCGCGGCGATCAAACGTAGTGATTTCATGGTGGTGTCCTGGGTTTTCTTATGGGCTTGCGTTCTTGCTGCTACGGCTTGGGCGGAGGCCTGCGCGGCGGCAGAACGCCTTGCTCCCGCAAGCTTGCGATGCGGGTGTCGTCGAGGCCGGCCTCCCGGAGGACCTCGTCCGTGTGCTGCGCAAAAGCGGGCGGCAGGCGGCCCACGCGCGGGGGCGCCTCGGCCAGGCGCGTGGCGGGGCCGATGCCGTGGTAGCCGTCGCGATCAATACGCATGCCGCGATGCGCCGTATGCGCCTGCTCGAAAGCCTCGGGCACGCTATTGACCGGGCCCACCGGCACACCCAGCCGCATCAGGTCATGGCAGACCGCCTCGCGCGCGCGATCGCGCAGCGCCCCTTCGATGGCCTCGCGCAAGGCGTCGCGGTGTTGCAGGCGTTGGCGGTTGGACGTGTAGCGCTCGTCCTCCAGCAACGGCGCCAAGCCGATGTACTCGCAAAATTTTTTGAACTGGCGGTCGTTCACCACGCCCAGGAAGATGTCGCCATCGCGGCAGGCAAAGCGGTCGTACGGCGCGATGTTGGGATGCGCGCTGCCCATCAGCCCGGGCGTGCGTTGCGTGTGCATCCAGTTGGCGGCGTGCGGCACCAGCAGGCTGAGCGCGGTGTCGAACAAGGTCACGTCCACGCGCTGGCCCTGGCCCGTCCGCGCGCGGTGGTATAGCGCCAGCAGAATGCCCGACTGCGCGGTGTATCCCGTCAGGTGGTCGACGATGGGAATGCCGATGCGGGTGGGGCCGCTGGCCGCGTCGCCGTTGACGCTCATCAGCCCGCACATGGCTTGCAGGATGGCGTCGTAGCCGGGCAGGCCGCCCAGCGGACCGTCTTCGCCAAAGCCCGAGATGGCGCAGTAAATCAGTTGCGGAAAGCGCGGCTTCAAATCGGCTTCGTAGTCCAGCCCCCACTTGGCCATCGTGCCGGGGATGAAGTTCTCGACCAGCACGTCGGCCTGTTCCAGCAAGCGCAGCAACACCTCGCGGCCACCTGGCAAGGACAGATCCAGCCCGATGGCGCGCTTGCCCCGGTTCACCGCCGTGAAGTAGGCGGCGTCGCCGTCCGCATTGACGGGCGGGCCCAAGGCGCGCGTTTCATCGCCGGCGGGCGGCTCGACCTTGATGACGCTGGCGCCCTGATCAGACAGCATCTGGGTGCATAGCGGCCCGGCCAGCACCCGGGACAGATCAATCACCCGTATGCCGTCAAGCGCGCCGGCGGCGCGGGCAGGCGGGGCGTGTGCAGCGTGCTCCGATGAACCAGACATCATTGACCTCGTTGTGGTCATGTCCAACGCACGGGCGGTGATCCGCCAGCGCGCGATCATGGCAAGCAGCGGCGGCCGGTCAGCCGTCGGGAATCAGGCTGCGGGGGCGTTCGATGCGTTCGATGCATGCGATGCGCCCACGCAACCCACGCGTCATCCGCGGGTGGGCAATTCAACCACGCCCGTGCCCAGTACGGACAGCTCGTCGTCCTGGTTGCGCGCTTCCTGTTCGATTTCAACCAGATGCCGGCCGTCTTCCACGTACTTGCGCGTGACGCGGCCCTTGAAGAACAGCATGTCGCCTTCCGGGTTGTGGCGGCGGATCTTGCACATGGACTTGCGCAGGAAGCCGGCGTCGCCCATCCAGTTGGTAAGGTGGTGCGTCAGCCACGAATTGCGTTCGGGACCGTAATCGTAGGCGCCCGGCGCGCCCACCTCCAACGCGAATTCCTCTTCCCAGTGCACGCGCTCGGGCACATCGGGAATGCCGAATCGGTTGGTGATGCCCACGCCCGGGTGCGCGTCGATCAGTTGCCAGGCCAGCTTGTTGGCGCGGATGTACAGGCCGCCCCAGCCCTGCGCGTAGGCGATGAATCCCGTCACCGTCATCGGCCCCTTGAACATCACGGGCAGTTCCTCGCCTTCCTTCACGTCTTCCCAATAGCGGGGCGTGGCGCCGCGCACTTCTTCCTGGGCATAGAGCTTGTAGGCTTCCTTGATTTCCTCGGGGCTGTAGCGGCGCGGTTCGCGGGCGCGCACTTCCTTGTACTTGCTGCCTTGTTCGCGGGCGTGGTCGCGTTCGGTGCGAAAGCACCAGCTATCGGCCTCGGCCACCTTGTCGCCGTCCTGGTTGAAGAAGTCCACGTGGTAGATCTGCTGGATCGCGCGGCCCGCGAAGCGGGTCTGATGCTCGATCAGGTCCTTCAAGTGCGCTTCGGTGGAGATCACATCGTTGCGCTTGACGGTCTTGTGCCAGGTCCAGTCGGCGCCCGACCACATGGCGTGCACGCCGGGCAAGCCACCTACGTAGCCCGACACGATGCGGCTGGTGGAAAACAGAAAGCTGGGCAGGGCGACGATGCCGCCATGCTGTGTCTTGGCGGCGTACTCGGGGTCGGACCACAGGGGGTTGTCATCACCGATGCCGTGGGCGTAGTGGCGGATGTTGTCGCGCGTGGCCTCGTAGCACCACGGTTCGGCGGTGGCGCCGATTTTTACGCCGATGCGCGCGCGCAGTTCGTCCAGACCGCGTTCGGTGATGGTCGGGAAACTACGTTCAGTTTTGGTCTTGGTCAACATGATGTCTCCTGGGATGGGTCAGACGTGCGCGGCGGGCGCGGCTTTCGGGGTGTCGGTGGTTGATGCGGCAGCATTGGCAAGCTCTTGCTCGCGTAGTTTTCGGCGATGGATCTTGCCGGCCGGGGTCTTGGGCAGTTCAGGCACGAACACCACCTGACGCGGGTACTCGTGCTGGGCCAGTTGGCTGCGCACGGTGTTCTGGATTTCTTCCACGAAGGCGTCGTCGCCCGGGCGGGCCGACACCACAAAGGCTTTGACGACCTGGCCGCGCAAGGCGTCGGGCACGCCGATGGCGGCGGCTTCGGTCACGTCGCGATGCTTCAGGATGGCGTCTTCGATTTCGACGGCGCTCATCGTCCAGCCGGCCGAGATGATGACGTCGTCGGCGCGGCCGCCATGCCAGAAGTAGCCGTCTTCGTCGATGCGGCCCAGGTCCTTGGTGGCGACCCAGGCGTCGCGACGCCACAATTTCAGTTCGCCCGTCACGCCGGGCGGGCAGGGCGCGCCGCTGGCGTCCTGCACTTCCACGCGCAAGCCCGGCACGGGTTTGCCCAGCGAGCCCGGCTTGACCAGGAAGTCGGACGCGCCCGGATAGTTCACCAGGCACACGCCGATTTCCGTGGTGCCGTACATGCTGCACACCGGGCGTCCGAAGGTGGCCTCGACAAAGGCGGACGTTTCGCCGTCGATGGGCTCGCCGGTGAAGGACAGCTTGTCGAGCTGGTAGCGGTAGCGGCCGGCCGCGCCGGAGTTGCGCATCATCCGGTAGTGCGTGGCCGCGGCCGAGATGTTGTTGAAGCCGTGCTCTTGCAATGCTTGCAGCAGGCGTTCGGCGTTGAACTTGCCGGCGTAGGCGCCGATGGTCACGCCCAGCGCCAAGGGGGCAAGCGTGCCGTGCCACAAGCCATGGCCCCAGGCCGGCGACGACGGGCACATGTAGCGGTCGCCCGGCCGCACGCCGGTGCCGTACAGCGCCGCCAGCATCAGCGTGACCAGCGCGCGGTGCGTGTGCTTCACGGCGTCCGGCAGTTCGCGGGTGGTGCCGGACGTGTATTGATAGATGGCCAGGTCGTCTGCCAGGGTGTTGCAGGCGTAGTGCGCGGGATAGGGGGCCAGCGCGGCGATGAAGCCGTCGTCCGCGATGACGACGCGCATGTCGTCGGCGGCCGCCACCATGGGCGCCTTTTCCGCGTTGGTGACCAGCATGCGGGGCTTGCAGTCCTGCACGCGCAACCGGATGCCATCAGGGCCGAACAGGGTGAACAGGGGCACGGCGATCGCGCCCATTTTCATGGCCCCGAACATCGCCACGTAGAACGCCAGCGAGGGCTCCAGCATCACGGCCACGCGGTCGCCGGGGCGTATGCCCTGATCCACCAGATAGTGCGCGAACCGCGAGGATGCCTCTGCAATCTGCTGGAAGCTGAAGGTTTCATCGCCCCCCGTCGCCCGTACCAGGATGATCGCGGGCTGGTCCTTGCCCGCGTGCCGGTCGATGCATTCGTGCGCGATGTTCATGCGTTCACGATTGCCGTCGAACAGCTCCCAAAGTTTGTCCGGGGAGCAGAGCGCCTGGGCGTCTGCGTAGGAAGTGGTCTGCGTCAACGTCGTCATGTCGTCGTACCTGTGTGGGTCGGCAAGCGGTTGAACAGACTATGCGCGTCGACTTTTAAATTGTCAATAACGTCTATTGATTGTATATATACAATTTAACGTCGGGTTCGGGGTCACCGGCCAAAGCGCGCCCAAGGTATGCTTGCCGCAATAAAAATCGGAGAGCCAGATGAGTGAAGCCAGTTCCCAGGAATCCGCTGCCGGCACGGGCCCGCGCGTGCGCGCCGTGCCGGCGGTGACGCGGTCGATCGCCATCCTGCGATTGCTGGGCCGTGGCGGCGAAGCCATGACCCTGAAGACGATCTCGCAGGAACTCGGCATGGTGACCAGCACCTGCCTGCACATTCTTCGTGTGCTGGTGGAAGAGGGTTTGGTGAAAGTCGATGCCGGCACCAAGCGCTACAGCCTGGGCGTGGGCATGCTGACGCTGGCGCGCAGCGTGATAGAAAGCAGTCCGTTTCCTGCGTTGGTGCAGCCCGTGCTGGACAAGCTTTCCAGCGCCGCGAATGTCACCGCGATCGGCGTGGAAGTGGCGGGCAGCGAACACATGGTGGTGCTGGCGCTGTCGCGTTCCACCGCGCCGTTCCGCTTGCATGTGGACGTGGGCAGCCGCTTTCCCGCGCTGATCAGCGCGACGGGCCGCTTGGTCGCCGCGTTTTCCGAGCTCTCGGACAAAGAACTGGAACGCCGCTTCAAGGCCCTGCGCTGGGATCAGGCGCCCGACTACGCCGCATGGAAAGCCGACGTGGACGCCGTGCGCCGCGACGGCTACAGCCTGGACCGCAACCACTACATCAACGGCGTCGTCGTGATTGCGGTGCCGGTGTTGAACAGCCACAACCGGATGACGCATTCCTTGGTGGCCGCCGGGCTGGCCGAGCAATTGGACGACGCCCGCGCGCATGCATTGGCCAAGGACCTGCAAGCCGAAGCGCACACGCTATCGCAACTGTTGTCCACCCGGAGCTGAACCCATGCCGCCACCCGTCACCGCCGAATCACTTGCCGCCGAGGGTTGGCATTGCAAGACGCTGCCCGGATTTGCGGGGTTGATCGGGCCGTTGTGGGTGCGCAAGGAAGGGGTGTTCAACGAGGGGGTACGCAAGGAAGCGCAAGCCTGGGCGTACGGATTATTGGCGACCGCCGATCACCTGAACCCCGCCGGCCTGGTGCACGGCGGCCTCTTGACCGCACTGCTGGACCACGGCCTGAGCGCCATCGCCTGGCAAGCCCTGGACCGCCGCCCGTGCGTCACCGTGCAACTGGACACGCATTTCCTGGCGCCGGCCCGCGCCGGCCAGTTCCTGGAAGTGCGCGGGCAGTTGCTGCGCGCCACGTCCAGCCTGGTGTTCATGCGCGGGGAGTTGAGCGTCGCGGGGAATGTGGTCGCGACGGGGGCGGCGGTGTTGAAGGTGCTGGCCGCAGCGTCAGATCATTGACTTTCCGCTTTGCTTCGCCGCGCTGATATCCTTCCACAGCGTCACGCACAAGATCGCCAGAATGGCCGCGGATATCGCCGGCCAGATCAGAAAATAGGCGGTCAACCACATATCAATCTCCTTGTTGTTGAGGCAGTTGCATCATTGCGCGGCGTCGGGGGCGAGCGTTGAGGACGGCGTTTTCAACATGACCTCCTGCTCGTGATGAAACGACGTCACGCGGTCTGCCAGCAGCGTGAAATCAAAGCGCTCGTGGTTGCGCAGGCTGAGCGCCACGCACACGATGGCGCTGGCGCCATAGGCAGTCAGGGACGCCAGCAGCACGATGTAGTCGCGCAAGTTGCCGATGAAGGCGGGCAGCATGACGACGATACCAATCGTGCCCACGGCAATCGCGGCCGTGCGGCCAAAAAAGCCGAACGTCATCAGGCCCAACACCACCCCGCCGCCCACGGCCGCGCAGATTTCAAAGAACACCGCGATCACGCCCGTCATGGGCAGCAGCTCAAAGCGCGCGATCGTGAACAGCGCCACGGCGGACAGCACCGAGCAGACGAATGCGCGGTTGTTGACGCGGTCCCAGTAAAAGCTGACGATCACCGGAAAGACGATGGCGCCCCACAACGCGCCCACGAACACCAGCATGACCAGGATGTCCAGGCGCAGGCTTGCAAAGATCACGCCAATCATCGTGGCGATGATCATGGTGGCGCGGCCCCACCACAGCATGCGGCGCGGGTCCGGGCGGCCGCGCGCCAGGTTCTTGGCGTAGACGTCGGTCATGACGATTGCCGACAGCGCAGCCAGATCGGAATCGGCGGTGGACGACAGCGAGCCCACCACCAGCAGGAAGAACAGCGCGATGCCAAACGGAGGCAGGTAGGTCGACGCCATCTGCGGAATGATGTTGTTCATGTCGCCGTTGGCGGGTTCAAGCCCCACGAACAACGCCAACAGGCCCAGCATGCCAAGCCCGATCACCACTGCGCCATACCCGATGGTGGCCGTCAGAAACGTGGGCTTGATCAAGTCTTCCCGTACGGCAAATAGCCGTTGCGCGATGGTCTGGTTGCCGATGGCATAGGCCAGCACCGCCACGAAGTAGGGCGCGCCTTGTTCCAGGATGGCTTTCGTGGAATAGAAGTCGGCCTGATCGCTGCTCAAGCGCCACATGTTGGCTTGCAGCAAGTCTGGCCCGCCGGCGTTGAAGAAGATCAGCGGGATGATGATGACGGCGGCGATGATCATCGCCGCCAGTTGCGCGAAGTCGGTCATGATGGATGTGCGAAAGCCCGACCACAGCGTGTAGGACAGCACGCCCAGCCCGGCGATCAGCACGCCCTGGATGAACGTAAGCGGGCTCAGTATCGACACCAGCGCGCCCGCCGCTGTGAAGTTCACCATCAGGCTGATGCAGCTGCCCACAATGTTCGACACCGCCATGATCATCTGGCTGGACGTGCCGTGGCGCGCATGGATCACCTCAGCCAGTGTGTGCGCCTTGGGCGCCAGTTGTCTGAAGCGTTTGCCAAAGGGGTAGATGAACAGAATCATCAAGGCGCCCCAGAAGCCGTAATGCAGCGGGCCCGACAAGCCGTACTTGAATCCCGACGTGGCGCTGGCGTAGAAGGATGCCGCCCAGATCCAGGTGGCGATCATGCTGGCGGCCGACAGGCCGAAACCGACTGCGTTGTTGGACACCATGAAGCCATCGACGTTCTCGTTTTTTTCGCCGATGAACAGCGACATGAGGAACGTGGCGCCGTAGAAGCCGGCCAGCAACAAAATGGCCGTGGTGGCCGATAACTGGAAGAAAACACTCTCTTGCATCTTGTAGGTCCTTGCTCGTGGACGGCCAGGCACCAAACACCATTGATCACGAGCGCGGGGGTTGTACGTTTCGCGCGCGCGATCACGTGCCTGCCCGCCCGGGCAGGGGATGGCAGCCCGGGGTGGACAAGACACAAGACACACCATGATGGTGTCTTGCTGCGGCATAGGGCCGGCGCATCATGGAAACGAAGACGTCGTTCGAGCGCGTAGTCAGAACGCGTGATTCGACGCCATAGCTCGAAGCCCTAGATGCAGGCGCAGCTCAATGCGGTGAGCAATGGTCCTGCTGGGTAAGCAGGTTTTTGTTCCGCAGCCGCCGGTATAAGCCTGGCGGCTGGGTGGTGGTGTTTCGGCGCTGGCGCCGGGCCGCTGTGCGCGGCCGTGTGACGGGTGCCCTGGGATGACGATGCATCGTCAGAGTCCGGTGATGAGTAACAACAGCCCAGGAGTATAGGGATAGACGAGGGCGGCGTCTACCCTTGAGGCCTAAAAAACCCGGTAAAAATGGGGGTTGCGAGCGTTTGCTCGCAGTTGTGATGCATCAATTTTCAGCGGGAATTGAGGCTGCCGCCAATAGCGCCGCCCAGTCGTCGGGCGGGTTTCCGTTGCTCAACATTTTCGTGAACGCCCGATACGCGTCATCGTCATGCCCATAGGCGCGTTTGGTGTTCTCGTCGTTCACCCAGGCAAAGACAATCACTTTGCTGGCAGCGTGGTAACGGAAAAACAAGCGGTATTGTTGAAAAAATTTGGCGCGGAACCAGTGCTTATGGTGCGCGCCCAGTGTGCCGCCTTGCCGGTATTCTGGCCGGCTGGGATCTTCGGGGATGATCTCGAATGCCAGCTTCGTGATGGCCGCGAGACGCTTGGCGGCATTGCGTTTTGTATAACCGTCAGGATCTTTGGCGCGCTGCGCGGCCACTTGGCTGGCTAGCTGTTCCAGTTGTTGGCGAAACAGAGGGTGCAGGTAAATCGTCCAGCCATGGATGCTGACCGCGCCTGCTTTTGTGCTCATTCGTCTGCCTCGGACAGCGGTGCATTCAGATCCAGCTCACCCACCTTCGAAGCCAGGTCGCGCAAGGAATCCGCCAAGCTGGCGGGAAGGGCTTGCAGGCGATCAGGGTGCGCAGTGATGTCTTGCGCAAGAAAGGTCAGGAAGGCAGAGATGGCCGGATCGTCGTCGTTCGACGTGTCGGCACGCGTCAAAAGGACTTCCCCGCCCGGCCGGATGCTGTAGTGAAGCTTGTCGCGTTTGCTGAGCCCGAGCGCTTTGCGCACGGTATCGGGAATGGTGGTTTGGTAGCGGTCAGTCAGGGTCGATTCAATTTCCAGGGTCGCAGGCATGGCGGTCTCCTAATCGGAATGTTGAAATGGTAATGCAATTGCATTACCGAATCAACGCCGCTCGGAGCCCGTCACCACCAGCCCGCGCTCAGAACCCTTGCCGCGGCACGTGTACCCGCCCTTCCATCAACACCCGCGCGCTGCGGCTCATGATGGCTTTCGTGACCTTCCATTCGCCGTCCACCAACTGCGCCTGCGCGCCCACGCGCAGCGTGCCGGACGGGTGGCCGAAGTTGACGTTGTCGCGTTCGGTGCCGCCGGCGGCCAGGTTGACCAGCGTGCCGGGTACCGCCGCGGCGGTGGCGATGGCCACCGATGCCGTGCCCATCATCGCGTGGTGCAGCTTGCCCATGGACAGCGCGCGCACCAACACGTCGATCTTGTCGGCCTCGATCTGCTTGCCGCTGGATGAGACGTACGCCTTGGGCGGCGCAACGAACGCGACCTTCGGCGTGTGCTGGCGGCTGGCGGCTTCTTCCAGTTTTTCGATCAGGCCCATGCGCAGCGCGCCGTGCGCGCGAATGGTTTCAAAGCGGGCCAAGGCGGCGGCGTCGCCGTTGATGTCGTCCTGCAATTCCGTGCCGGTATAGCCCAGCGCGGCCGCGTCCAGGAAGATGGTCGGGATGCCGGAATTGATCATCGTGGCCTTGAACGTGCCTACGCCCGGCACCTCCAGGTCATCCACCAGATTGCCGGTGGGGAACATCGAGCCGCCGTCGCCGTCTTCGGCCGGGTCCATGAATTCCAGTTGCAGTTCGGCGGCGGGAAACGTCACGCCGTCCAGCTCGAAATCGCCGGTTTCCTGCACTGCGCCGTCGGTCATGGGCACGTGCGCAATGATGGTCTTCTTGATGTTGGCCTGCCAGATGCGCACCACGGCCACGCCGTTGTCGGGCACGCGCGCCGGGTCCACCAGGCCGTTGGTGATGGCAAACGGGCCGACGGCCGCCGACAGGTTGCCGCAGTTGCCGCTCCAGTCCACGAACGGCTGGTCGATGGAGACCTGGCCGAACAGATAGTCCACGTCGTGATCCGGCTGCGTGCTCTTGCCGATGATCACGCTCTTGCTGGTGCTGGACGTGGCCGCGCCCATGCCGTCGATCTGCTTGCCGTAAGGGTCGGGGCTGCCGATCACGCGCAGCAGCAGCGCGTCGCGCGCGGGGCCGGGCACGCGCGCGGATTCAGGCAGGTCGTCAAGCTTGAAGAACACGCCTTTGCTGGTGCCGCCGCGCATGTAGGTGGCGGCAATCTTGGTCTGGGGAGCATGAGCCATGGGTTGTCCTGATGTCTGGAATGTTGAAGGCGGCGGGCGCGTGGGCACCCGCCTGTCCAAGTGATAATCAGCCGGCCTTCTTGGTGGCGCCCGCCACGGATTCGGCTTCCAGGAAGTCTTGCGCAAAGCGTTGCAGCACGCCGCCGGCGTCGTAGATGGAGACTTCTTCCGCCGTATCCAGGCGGCAGGTCACCGGCACCTGCACGGTCTCGCCGTTACGGCGGTGGATGACCAGCGTCAGGTCGGCACGCGGCTTGCGTTCACCGATCACGTCATAGCTTTCGGTGCCGTCCAGCGCCAGCGTCTTGCGGTTCACGCCCGGTTTGAATTCCAGTGGCAAGACGCCCATGCCGATCAGGTTGGTGCGGTGGATGCGTTCAAACCCTTCGGCCACAATGGCTTCCACGCCCGCCAGACGCACGCCCTTGGCCGCCCAGTCACGCGACGAGCCCTGGCCATAGTCCGCGCCTGCCACGATGATCAGCGGCTGCTTGCGTTCCATATACGTTTCGATGGCTTCCCACATGCGCATCACCTGGCCTTCCGGCTCCACGCGCGTCAACGAGCCCTGCTTCACCGTGCCGTCGTCGTTCGTCACCATCTCGTTGAAGAGCTTGGGGTTGGCGAAGGTGGCGCGTTGCGCGGTCAGGTGGTCGCCGCGATGGGTGGCGTAAGAGTTGAAGTCTTCTTCGGGCAGACCCATCTTGTGCAGGTATTCGCCTGCCGCGCTGTCCATCAGGATGGCGTTGGACGGCGACAGGTGGTCGGTCGTGATGTTGTCGCCCAGCACCGCCAGCGGCAGCATGCCGCGCAGCGTGCGTTCACCCGCCAGCGCGCCTTCCCAGTACGGCGGACGGCGAATGTAGGTGCTCTGCGCACGCCAGTCGTACAGCGGGCTGACGCCTGCCTTGCGGTCTTCCTGAATGCCGAACATCGGCGCATAGACCTTGCGGAATTGCTCGGGCTTGACCGCCGACTTCACCATGGCGTCGATCTCTTCGTCGCTGGGCCAGATGTCTTTCAGGCGGATCTCCTTGCCGCTGGCATCCACGCCCAGCACGTCGCGTTCAATGTCGAAACGGATGGTGCCGGCAATCGCGTAGGCCACCACCAACGGGGGCGAGGCCAGGAACGCCTGCTTGGCGTACGGATGGATGCGGCCGTCGAAGTTGCGGTTGCCGGACAGCACGGCGGTGGAATAAAGGTCGCGGTCGATGATCTCTTGCTGGATGACCGGGTCCAGCGCGCCCGACATGCCGTTGCACGTGGTACAGGCAAACGCCACCACGCCAAACCCCAGCGCTTCCAGATCGGGCAGCAGCCCGGCTTCTTCCAGGTACAGCTGAACGGCCTTGGAACCGGGCGCCAGCGAGCTCTTCACCCAGGGCTTGCGAGCCAGGCCCGCGCGGCGTGCATTGCGTGCCAGCAGGCCGGCGGCGATCACGTTGCGCGGGTTGCTGGTGTTGGTGCAGCTGGTGATGGCGGCAATGATCACGGCGCCATCTGGCATCAAGCCCGGCTCGTTTTCCACCACGCCCGAAATGCCGCGCTCGGCCAGGTCGGACACCGGCAGGCGGCGATGCGGGTTGGACGGGCCGGCCAGCGTGCGCACCACGGTCGACAGATCAAAGCGCAGCACGCGCTCGTATTCGGCGGTCGCCAGGCTGTCGGACCAAAGGCCCGCTGTCTTGGCATAGGTTTCCACCAGCGCAATCTGTTCGTCTTCGCGGCCGGTCAGGCGCAGGTAGTCGATGGTTTGCTGGTCAATCGAGAACATCGCGGCCGTCGCGCCGTATTCCGGCGCCATGTTCGAAATGGTGGCGCGGTCGCCCAAGGTCAGGCTGGCGGCGCCTTCGCCGTAGAACTCCAGATACGCGCCCACCACTTTTTCTTTGCGCAGGAATTCGGTCAGCGTCAGCACCACGTCGGTGGCGGTGATGCCCGGCTGCGCACGGCCGGTGAGTTCAACGCCGATGATGTCCGGCAGGCGCATCCACGACGCGCGGCCCAGCATCACGTTTTCAGCTTCCAGGCCGCCCACGCCAATGGCGATGACGCCCAGCGCATCCACGTGCGGCGTGTGGCTGTCGGTGCCGACCAGCGTATCGGGAAACGCCACGCCGTCTTGCGTGTAGATCACGGGCGACATCCGCTCCAGGTTGATTTGGTGCATGATGCCGTTGCCCGGCGGCACGACTTCGATGTTGCGAAAGGCCTGCTTGGTCCAGTCGATGAAATGGAAGCGGTCTTCGTTGCGGCGGTCTTCCACCGCGCGGTTGCGGGCGAAGGCGTCGGGGTCGGTGCCATCGAATTCCACGGCCAGGGAGTGGTCGACAATCAACTGCACCGGCACCACCGGGTTCACCTTGGCCGGGTCGCCGCCTTTCTCGGCGATGGCGTCGCGCAGGCCCGCCAGGTCCACCAAGGCGGTCTGGCCCAGAATGTCATGACAGACCACGCGCGCCGGAAACCACGGAAAGTCCAGGTCGCGGCGGCGTTCAATCAGCTGCTTCAACGCATCGGTCAACATCGCCGGGTCGCAGCGGCGCACCAGGTTTTCAGCCAGCACGCGCGACGTGTAGGGCAGGCCGGCGTAGGCGCCGGGCGCGATGGCTTCGACGGCGGCGCGCGCATCGAAATAATCCAGGCGGGTGCCGGGCAGGGTCTTGCGGTACGAATGGTTCATCATGCCTCCGTGCGCTGCAACGTGCTTTGCGCGATCTGTTGTTCGATGTTGATGCGGGACGCGCGGATATGGCGACGCATCAGGATTTCAGCCAGCTCGCCATCGCCGTCGGCAATGGCGTCAAGAATGCGGTGGTGTTCGGCGTAGGCCTGCCGGGGGCGGTTGGGCGTGGTCGAGTACTGGATGCGGTACATGCGCGCCAATTGATAGAGCTCGTCGCACAGCATGCGAAACAGCATCTGGTTGCCGCTGCCCTTGACGATGCGATAGTGGAAATCGTAATCGCCTTCCTGCTGGTAGTAACCCACGCCGGCTTGAAAGGCGGCATCGCGTTCGTGCGCGTGCAAGACCTCGCGCAGCTCGGCGATTTCAGACGGCGGCATGCGCTCGGCGGCCAGCCGGCACGCGGTGCCTTCCAGCGACTCGCGGATTTCATACAGCTCTGACAATTCCTGCGGCGACAAGGACACCACCCGCGCGCCCGCATGCGGCACGCGCACCAGCAGCCGCTGGCCTTCCAGACGATGCAAGGCTTCGCGCAGCGGACCCCGGCTGACGCCATGGATACGCGCAAGCTCGGGCTCGGAAATCTTGCTGCCTGGGGCGATCTCGCCCTTGACGATAGCGGCCTGGATCTTCTTGAAAATGTGATCCGACAAGGTCTCGCCATCGCCGGGCGCAGCGCCCGGCAGGGTCAGCACTTTGCTCATGGTGTCAACAATCTGTCCGATTTGTGGGGGTGATATCGGGTTAAGGCGTTATGGAAACGCTAGATTGTCAACAATTTACCTTGTGGATCGACAGGGTGCAAGCGGCCGGGCGGCCGCTTGCGACCGAGGCGTCAACGCCGCTTAGCGCTTGTGGTGCACCTGCTGCATGCCGTGCACCTGCACCGGCAACCCCACATGCCGCGCCTTCAGTTGCAGCGACAGATACTGCGAGTAGTGCCGCGACTGGTGCAGGTTGCCGCCATGGAACCACAGGCCTTCCTGCTGGGTCGGCTTCCACATGTTGCGCTGTTCGCCTTCCCAGGGGCCGGGGTCCTTGGTGGTGTCCGACCCCAGGCCCCAGCACTTGCCGACCTTGTCGGCCACCTCCGGGCTGATCAGGTCGGCGGCCCAGCCGTTCATCGAGCCGTAGCCGGTGGCGTACACGACCAGGTCCGCCGGCAAGGTCACGCCGTTCTTCAAGACGACGGCGTCGCGCGCCAGGTGACTGACATCGGTGTTGGATTGCAACTTGACGCTGCCGTCGATGATCAGGTCGCAGGCGCCCACGTCGATGTAATAGCCCGACCCGCGCCGCAGGTATTTCATGAACAGGCCCGATCCATCGTCGCCCCAGTCCAGCATGAAGCCGGCCTTCTCCAGCTTGCCGTAGAACTCGGCGTCGCGTTCGCGCATCTGCTTGTAAAGCGGGATCTGGAACTGCGCCATGATCTTGTAGGGCAGCGACGCAAACGTCAGGTCGGCCTTGCGCGTGGTCATGCCGTTGGCCAGCGCCTGCTCGGAATACAGGCCGCCCAGGCCGATGTCCATCAAGGTGTCCGACCGCACGATGTGCGTGGACGAACGCTGCACCATCGTCACGTTGGCGCCGCCTTCCCACAAGGCCGCGCAGATGTCGTGGGCCGAGTTGTTGGCGCCGATCACCACCACGTTCTTGCCGCGATAGGCGTCAGGGCCGGGGTGCTGCGAGGAATGCTGCTGTTCGCCCTGGAATTCGTCCTGGCCGGGAAAGCGCGGCACGTTCGGCTTGCCGGACATGCCGGTGGCCAGCACCAACTGCTTGGGCCGCAGCACGACGGGCTTGCCTTCCCGAAGCACGGTGACTTCCCATTCTTTCTTTGCTTCGTCGTAACGCGCCGATTCGCACACGCTGGACGTCCAGTAGTTAAGCTCCATCACCTTGGTGTACATCTCCAGCCAGTCGCCGACCTTGTCCTTGGGCGCGAACACGGGCCAGTTCTCGGGAAAGGGGATGTAGGGCAGGTGGTCGTACCAGACCGGGTCGTGCAGGCACAGCGACTTGTAGCGCTTTCTCCAGCTATCGCCCGCGCGCTCGTTCTTTTCGATGATGATGGTCGGCACGTTCAGTTGGCGCAGCCGCGCACCCAGCGCGATGCCGCCTTGCCCGCCGCCGATGATCAGCACATAGGGCTGCGTCGTGTAGCCCAGTTCGGCGGCTTCCTGCTCGCGCTTTTCCAGCCACGTCTGACGCTCGCGGCGACTGCCGTGCTCGGCGCCCATGGGGCGGCGCGTGCCGCTGGGTTCCTCATGCCCCTTAAGTTCGGACATGGTGGTCAGCAGCGTCCAGATCTTGCCGTCCTTTACGCGGATGTGGCCGTAGCCACGCGCCAGGTTGGTGTCGATGTTCAGCCAGCCTTGCAACAGGCCGCCGTCGTCGGTCGACGCTTCACGTTCGTCGCGCGTGAAGCGCACCGGCTCCACCTGCGACAGTTGTTGCGTCAGCATGTCGCGGATCTGCGCATGGCCTTCGAAGGTGCGCAGATTCCAACTGAACAGCACCAGGTCGCGCCAATAGCATTCGTCGTGAAACAGGCCGGTGATGGCGGCCATGTCCTTGTTTCCCAGCGCGGTGTTCAGACGGGCGAGCACCGCATCCAAAGCGGCGTCGGCGGGGGCGGTCTGCATAACTTGTCTCCTTGCCCGGGGCGGGCGTGGTTGGGGGGCGGACGCGTGCGCCCGCGAGCGGCCCCGGCCTGTGCCGGCCGGTGGCTGCCCAACCCCTTCCATGCAAATGCTGTGCCAGCTCGCCGACAACGCCGCGCGCCCGTGGCACGGGGGAACGGGCGGATACGCTGCCGACCCACCGTGGCGCGACGCCACACCTGTGGCGCGGGGGTGTGGCGCAGTGGGGGGGGGCTGGGTCGCGGGCAGGGGGCAAGTCGGGCGAGGCGCGGCAAGTTGCGGCCAGGCGCGCTAACTGGCGGCGGCGCGGCAAGTTACGGCCTGATCGCGGAAAGTCGCGCCAGGAACCCGCAGTGCAGAAAGCCCTAGCGCCGCCCGCGAGCGCCCAGCCCGTAGCGCCGCATCTGGCGGTGCACGGTGGAACGGTCCAGGCCCAGCCGCCGCGCGGCTTCCGACACATTGCCCGCGCAACTGTCCAGCGTGGATCGCAACGCGGCTTCCTCGGCCGACACCGCGACGCCGCCCGGGGCCAGCGCCTCGGGCAGGTCGGCCGGTTCGATGATGCCGTGTTCGCACAGCGCGGCGGCCACGGCGATCACGTTGGCCAGTTCGCGGATATTGCCGGGCCAGGCATGCGCCTTCAACGCCAGCAAGGCGGCGGGCGACAGTACGGGCGCGCCCGATTCATCCTGGTGGCGCGCCAGCATGCGCGCGATCAACCAGTCCAGATCCTGGCGCTCGCGCAGCGCGGGCACGGTCAGCGTAGCGGCATTGATGCGGTAGTAAAGGTCTTCACGAAAACGCCCCTCGCGCACCAGTGCGCCCAGGTCGCGGTGCGAGGCCGACACCAGCGCCAGCCGCAGCGCACGCGGCGCATTGGCGCCGATGGGTGTGACTTCGGATTCCGCCAGCACGCGTAGCAGCCGGCTTTGCAGCGCCAGCGGCATATCGCCGATCTCGTCCAGAAACAGCGTGCCGCCGTCGGACTCTTCGATCAGGCCCTTGCGGCCCTTCGGCGCGGCGCCGGTGTAGGCGCCCGGCAAATAGCCGAACAGCTCGCTTTCAATCAACGATTCCGGAATGGCGGCGCAGTTCACCGCCACGAAACGGCCCGGCCGCCGGCTGTCTTCGTGAATGGCGCGCGCCAGGTATTCCTTGCCCACCCCGGTTTCCCCTTGCAGCAGGATAGGCAGGCCTTGCCGGGCAAGCTTGGCGGCGCGCGCCTGCAAGGCCGCCATCCTGGCATCGCCGCCGTCCAGCCCACGCAGCGCCGACGGCGTGCCGCGCACGGCGACGGTGGCGCCGCGCGCATTGCGGTTCGGTTCAATGGCGTGCGCAAACAGCGCGTTGCCATCCCGCGCGACGATCAGGCGGTCCTGCGGCGCATGGCCGCGCGTGTATTGGGGCAGGTCGTCCAACTGCACGTCAAAGAAGCGCGTGACCGGTTGTCCGATCAGATCCGCCGGTTGCCGCCAGTCCAGCCCCGCGGCGCGGGCCAGCAGCTTGGCGCCGGAATGCGTCATGCCCAGGATGCGGCCCGCGCCGTCCAGCGAGATCGCCGCTTCCGGGGCCACGTCCAGGAACTCGGGCGATCGCGCAAAGCGCAGCACCCATTCGTTGCGCGTGCGCGCCATCAGGTTGGCCAGCTCGATGCGGCGCGTCGTGCTGTTGACCAGGTGCAGCGCCAGGTTTTGGCTGGTCTTCAGGCTGGGCGAACTCAGCAAGGAAATGTCCAGCACGGCGGCCAGTTCCCCGTCGGCGTTGTAGATCGGCGCGGCGGTGCAGGACAGCGGGGTATGGGTGTTGTCGAAGTGGTCGGTCTGGTGAATGGTCAGCGCCTCGCCCGTCTCCAGGCAGGCGCCCACGGCGCAGGTGCCGGCGCGCGGCTCGGACCATTCCGATCCCAGGTACAGGCCCGCCTTGCGCAGCTTGGCCGTCTGCGCGGGGTCGCCCAGGAATTCCACGGTGACGCCTTGCCGGTCGGCCAGCAGCAGCACGTAGTTTTGTCCGGCCACCTGCCGGAAAAGATGGTCCAGCCCGCTGCGCGCAATGCGGATCAGCGCTTCAGATTGCTGGCGATGTTCTCGCAACCTGCCATCCGGCACGATATAGGCTTCGCAAGCCTGCGCGGGGTCAAGCCGGTATTGATCCAGGCAGCGCAGCCAACTGCGCACCACATGCGCGTCGCGCTGAGTGGGGCGGCCCCGGCCCACCTGTTCGATCTCGCGGATGTGGGCGGTATGCAGGGATTCCTGACTAGGCATGTCGTCTCCATGTTGCGCCCGATCTATGCCGGATCAACACGGCAGCATGCACAGAGACGAATCGGCTTGTAAATCGTGGTTATCCAGCGGTGTCGCGGTCCATCGATCGCAGCGCCTTCGGGATGCGGTAGCGCTTGCCGTCAAACGAAAGCGTGTGGCGGGTCTTGCCTTGCTTGATGGTTTGTTCAACGCAGCCGCCTTGCTGCACCGCGGCGCGGCTGGCCGAGTGGGATTCGGTGGCTATCAGGTTGCGGTAGCCACGGCGTTGCGCGTCGCCTACCGCCAGGCTGACGGCGCTTTCCGAGAATTCGCCCGCGCAGGTGGTGTCCCATACGCCGGATGAGCGATTGACGGCCATGCCATCCAGCACCAGGCGCAATTCGTTTTCGTGCACGGTGAACAGGCGCAAGCTGGTTTCGTCGAAGGGGTTGGCGCGCGAGGCGCCCTCGCGTTCGATTCGGATGCCGAAGGCGCGCTGGCTGGCCGCCACGTCATAGCGCGCCGTGTCGAAGGCCAGCCCGGCGATGCGCACGGCGTCGTCCGACATCAGGCCCTCCAGCCTGGCTCGTTGGCGCACTTGCAGCGTCTTCTTGTCCAGCACCAGTACATCCAGGTCGCCGACGTGGCCGTTCTCGGGGTCGGGCGTGTCCTGCATCAAGGGCACCGCCACCAGCAACAGGTCCGGATTGGCGGGCCAGGCCTTGCAGGCCACGGCAAACGGCGCGCCGACGTCGGCATCGGAAAACGTGACGATGGCGTGTCCTTCCGCAAGGCGGATGCGGCCTTGGGCGTCGGGCTTGTCGGTGTTGTTGTAGACGGCGCGCACGATGCCGGCCGCCTCGGGGCAGGGGCCGCTGGCGGCTTGCGCGGCGCCGCAAGCCAGCAGGGCGGACAGGGTCAGGGCGCCGGTCAACAGCGAATAGGGACGGAACATGGCGAGCGGGCGGAGGGGAAGAAGTCCGAATTCTAATCAGGCCTTTGCGCGGCTGCGCGCCCCTTCGCTACCGCCCGCTACAGATCGCTACAGGTCCACCCGGACCTTGCCTGCCTGCACCAGTCCGGCCACGTCGCGGATCTCGGCCAGCAGCGATTGTTGCAACTGCGCGGGTGTGCCGCCCGTGGGGGCAAAACCCTGTTCGGCGAGCTTGGCGCGCACGGACTCGGTTTGCAGGGCGCGGTTGATGCCCTGGTTCAAGGCGGCGATGGTGGCTTCGGGCGTGCCGGCCGCGCAATACGTGCCGAACTGGATCTGCGCGTCAAAGCCGGCGTAACCGCTTTCGGCGACCGTGGGAATGTCGGGATACTTCGGCAGCCGTTCGCGGCTGGTCGCGGCCAGCACGCGCAGCCGCCCGCTCTTCAAATACGGTTCGACGGCCGCCACGGTGGCCACCACCACCTGAATCTGGCCGCCCAGCAGGTCCGTCATCATCGGGCCCGTGCCCCGATACGGCACGTGCAGCATGTCGATGCCGCACGCGGCTTGAAGCAGTTCGGTCGCCAGGTGCTGCGGCGTGGCGTTGCCGGGCGATCCGAAGGTCAAGCCCTTGGGTTCGCGCTTGGCCCGTGCGACAAGGTCGGCCAGGTTCTTCGCGGGCACGTCGGCGTTGACGGCCACCATGTACGGGGAACGCGCGATGGGGCAGACGGGCGCCAGTTGCTTGAGCACCTCTTCCGGTGGCCGCGCGTAATAGCGCACCGACGGCACCAGCCCCGCAAACAGCAGCACGCTGCCATCCTTGGCGCCGTTGGCGGTGTAGTCGGCGCCCAGCATGCCGCTGGCGCCCGGCTTGTTTTCCACCACGACGGGGCGGTCCAGCGCCCCTTCCAGCGTGGCGGCGACAACGCGGCCCAGCACGTCGGTGCCACCGCCCGGCGGAAAAGGCACGATGACGCGCAGCGGCGCCTCGCGCGCGGCGGCATTGCGGCCCAGCGACAGGCCCAGCGACGCGGCCAGCGGCGTCGTTGCGCCCAGGGCCAGTTGCTTCAAAACGGTTCTGCGATTCATGCGCTTGTCTCCTTCTGCGCCCGTTATCGGGGCGTGGGCCGATCACCTCTGTCTGGCGGGCGATTCAGCGGGGGGCTGCTGGTCGGAAATAGGCTGTGGGCTCTGGGCCATTCGGCCCCCCGGGCATGCCGCCCGCCAGCGCCTCCGACGGCGCGCTCGGCAATAAAAACGCATGCAGGGCCGAGGCAAGTGCCTCGGGGGCTTCCACCGGCAGCATATGCCGCTGGCCGTCCACCACGCGCACCCGGGCGTCAGGCAGCGCCCGCGCCAGCGCGCGCGTCATGCGGGGCGTCGACCCGACGTCCTGGTCTCCCGTCATTACCAGCGTCGGACAAGAAATGTCGGGCGCGGCTTGCGCCAGCAGCGTGTCGCCGTGCGCGAACAAGCGATAGGCCGCCAGGAAGTCGGCGCGGTTGTTGCGAAGCAGGCGGTGGCCGATGGCTGCAATACGCGCTGGGCGTGCAGCCTCGAATGCGGGCGTGAACCAGCGTTGCAGCGACACCGCCGCCGCCGCGCCCACGTCCTGCGTGGCCGCCGCCTCCAGACGGGTCATTACGGCTCGGACTTCTTCGGGCGTGCGGTGGAACACCGTGCTCAACAGCACCAGCCGGGTCACGCGTTGGGGCCTGGCGGCGGCATAGGCGCCCGCGATCAAGCCGCCCATCGAATAGCCCAGCACGTTCGCTTCGCCCCAGCCGGCCGCGTCCAGCTCGGCGTCCAGTTGCGCAATAAACCGCGGCATCTCCGCGGCCCCTTGAAGGCCCGGCGCCGCGCCATGGCCCAGCAGGTCGTAGCGCAGCACGTCAAAGCGGGCCTCCAGCAGCGGGGCCACATCATCCCAAAGCGTGTGATCCAAGCCCACGCCGTGCAGCAGCACCAGCGGTGCGCCACGGCCGGATCGATGGCGTGGCGTGCTCATTTCGACTGCGCCTCTTGCGCCAATTCCTGCAAGTCGGAATAGCGGTTGCCGATGCGGTGATGCGGCCTGCCGGACGTTGCCGCGCCCAGCGCAATGACGATTTCGTCCGGCGCGGGGGCGTCGTTGATGTTGGTCTGCACGGTCAGGTAGTGTGAACGCAGTCCTTCGTCCTCTTTGTGCATCAAGGGCACGGAAATGACGCAGCCCGGGCCGCCGCGCGTGTTGGTGAAAGCCAGGTAGCTGGTGCCGCCCACGGCATTGCGGTAGGCATTGCCAAAGCGCAGTGTGTGGATCAGCGCGGACGCATGCTCGACTTCACCCGACGTGCCCACCACGGCAGCCTTGCCGTAGGCTTCGATCTGGTCGGCCGACCCGGCCTGCCGCAGTATTTCGGCCACCAGCAGTTCGCCCAACGGCGGGGCATTTTCCAGGATCTGCGGACGCAGGTCTTCCTGGAACGGCAAGCCCGCCCACGGATTACGGATCACGGCGGCGGCCACGATCATGACCAAGGGCCGCTCTGCCGGCTTGCCGCCTTCGATGCAGGTCTTTTCGACGTAACTGATGATCTTGCGCACTTGCAGGGCCATTTGATTGCTCCAACGCATAAGGCTGATGATGAGCCCATTGTTCATGCCCAGAGCAAATTTTGACAATCCAAATTAACTCAAGTTAATTTCGGAAAACCTGAAGCCAACCGGTGCCCATCATGCCCACGCCCCTGAAGATCCAGCACCTGCGGCAATTCCTGTTGGCGGCCGACCATGGCAGCTTCCGGTTGGCGGCCGAAGGCACGCATCGGTCGCAAGCCGCCGTGTCCGCCGCCATGCAAGACCTGGAACAGCAACTGGGCGCGCCGCTGTTTGAAGCCGGCAAGCGGGCGCAACTGACGCCGTTGGGTCTGGCGGTGGCGCCGCTGCTGCGCGAATTGCTGGCCACGCATGACCGCGTGCTGGATGCGGCGCGGCAACTGGGCATGGGCAATAAGGGGCCCGTGTCGCTGGCGGTGATGCCGTCGTTGGCCGATGAGTGGCTGCCCCGCTTGCTGGAACGCTACGCGCGCAGCCATCCCGACATCCGCATCCGCGCGCTGGATGAGTCGTCGCAGGACGTGCACCGGCTGGTGCTGGGCGGCGAGGTGCAGGTGGGCGTAGCCGGGCAGGTGCCGCGCACGGCCGAGGTCGCCTTCACGCCCGTCGCGCGCGATGCGTTTGGGCTGGTGTGCCGTAAATCGCACCCGCTGGCGCGGCGGCGCGGGGCGGTGCCGTGGTCGGCGCTTGAAGACGAAAGGCTGATCGGCAACGCCACGTTCGACTCGCTCAAGAACCGGCAACTGGGTGGCTATATCGACGACCCGGCCATGGTAGTGTCGAACCGCGCGTCGTTGCTGGCCAGCGTGGTCAGCGGCCTGGGGGTGACGGTGCTGCCGGTGTTGGCGCGGCCCGCCGTCAGCAGCGGGCTGGCGTTCGTGCCGCTGTGCGAGCCCACGGTAGAGCGCATCGTGGGCGTGCTGATCCGCAAGGAAGAAACGCTGCTGCCGTCGGTGGCGGCCATGCACGCGCTGGCGCTGCGTTCGCTGGCCCAGTTCACCCGGCGCAAAGGGGCGGCGCTGGTGTAGACGGCCCTTGGCCGCGCATCCGCGTTAGGGTTGCTACCCGTTCAGCGGCCGTGAAGCCCAGCTTAATAAATCCTAAATTGGCAGCCGCGCGGCGCTGCGTCAGAGTGCGCAACAGAGAAAACGGCCGTCAGATGCCGTCCTGGTCGGCGAACCGATCCGCCGCGCCTTCAACCCCGCACAGCAAAACCCTATCGAAAATAACCCGGGACACACCGGGCGGCTTGCTATCGACCGTTGCCACGTGGTGGCGGTCATCCCTGTTGGTCCGAGGAGACGACAATGAGCAAGAGCTGGAAGAGATTTGCAGGTGCGCTTGGGGCGATGGCGATGATGGCGGGGGCGCAGGCCGCCGATGCGCCGCCCGACGTCAAGCTGATGCAGTTGTCCGTGGGCAAGATAGAGCTGGACAAAGGCTTCATGACCGCCATGGTCGATGTGGGCACGAAGATCAAGATCCCCGTGCCCGCCTATGTGATCCAGCACCCGCGCGGCTTGGTGCTGTTCGATACCGGTATGAACCAGGCTACCGCCGACGGCAACTGCGCCAACTATTGGGGCCAGGGTCTGTGCGGCGCCTTCAATTCCATCCAGGGCCGCGACGAAGTCATCGACCGTCAGTTGAAGGCCGCGGGCTTTGACGTCAGTGACGTGAAGTACGTGGTGTATTCGCACTTTCACCTGGACCACGCCGGCAACATCAAGATGTTCCCCAAGGCCAAGCACGTGGTGCAAAAGGCCGAGCTGCGCGCCGCCTGGTGGCCCGAGAAATTCCAGCGCGCCGCCTATGTCATGAAAGACTTCGACACGACGCGCGACTACGACTTCATCCAGGTGGAAGGCGACTTCGACCTGTTCGGCGATGGCACCATCGTGCTGCTGGACACCAAGGGCCACACGCAGGGGCATCAGTCCTTGCAGGTGAAGCTGAAGAACACCGGCACGGTGCTGCTGGCGGCCGACGCCATCTATACCGCTGAGAACGAGGCGGGCGTGATCCCGGGTATTACCTGGAACACGGCGGCGTCGATGCAGGCGATTGACCGGCTCAAGCAGATCCGCGACGCGCGCCAGGGCCAGCTCTGGTATAGCCACGACGCCGAGCAGCACGCGCAGAACGCCAAGACCAAGGTCTTTGACTAAGGCGCTGGACGCTACGCACCAAGCCTCGCCATCCCAACCCAAGAGCGCCTCATGCAGCCGGCCGTTGCCTTGCACCAGGTCTGCAAGTCGTTCGGACCCCGCCAGGTCCTGCATTCCCTGAGCCTGTCCGTGGCGCCCGGGGAAATCGTGGGCCTGTTGGGGCCGAACGGCAGCGGCAAGACCACCACCCTGCGCCTGATGGCCGGGTTCTACACCCCCGATAGCGGCCGCGTCACGGTGCGCGGGCAGGAACCCGCGCCGGGCCGGGGCAATGCCGACATCGGCTACCTGCCCGAACGCGCGCCGCTGTATGACGCGCTGACGATCATGCAATACCTGGAGTTCGGCGCGGGCGTGAAGGTGGCGGGCGGGGCGCGCGCGCGTCGCCAGGCCATTGAACGCGCCATTGACGGCTTCGACTTGCAAGCCGTTGCCGGCAGCGCCATCGGCCGCCTGTCCAAGGGCCAGCGGCAACGGGTAGGGCTGGCGCAAGCGGTGCTGAATGATCCGCCCGTGCTGCTGCTGGATGAAGCCACCAACGGTCTGGACCCGGTGCAGATCGTGGAAGCGCGCGCCATGATCCGCCGCTGCGCCGAAGGGCGCGCGGTGGTGTTCAGCAGCCATCTCATGCAAGAGGTGGAAGCCCTGTGCACCCGCATCGTCATCCTGCGCCAAGGCCACCTGGTGGAAGATGCGGCCTTGGGTCAGGCGCAGTCGGCGCTGCAATTGCAACTGGCCTTGCCCACGTCGGGCCACGCGGCCTTGCATGCCGCCTTGTCGACCTGCGCGGGCGTGCACGCGGTGGACGCCACGGTGCTGGACGCCGTGTTGAGCAAGTGGCGCATCAGTTGGAACACAGCCGGTGGTGGCGAAGCGCCAGGCGCCGTGTGCGACCAGGTGCTGCGCATCGTGCTGGCGCATGCCCAGGTGCGCGCCGTGCTGTCCTTGCACGACGCCGTCGAAACCCGCCTGCTGGCGGCGTTGGCACCGAATGATCCGGTCTTGCGGAGGCGCGCATGAAGGGCTTTCCTGCCTTGTACCGAAAAGAACTGCGCACCGACTTCGGCTCGCCCGTGGCGCTGGTGGTGGTGGCCGTGTTCTGGGCGCTGTCGGGCTACCTGTTCAGCTTCAATCTGTTCTTCGTCAGCACCGGGCAAATGGTCACGGCGTTTCACAACATGACGATCCTGCTGATCCTGGTGATGCCCTTGGTCAGCATGCGTGCGTTTGCGGAAGAGGCGCGGCAGGGCACCTTGGAATTGTTGCTGACCTTGCCCTTGTCGGACGCCACGCTGGTGGCGGCCAAGTACGCGGCGGGGCTGACCGTATTGGCCTTGATGCTGGCGGGTACGACCGCCGCCGTGCTGCCGCTGGCCTGGTACGGGCAACCTGACTACGGCCCCATCGTGGGCGGCTACATCGGCGTGTTCCTTTACGGCGCGCTGTTCCTGGCGATAGGCATTGCCGTGTCCAGCGCCTGCTCGAACCAGATCGTGGCGGCCAGCGCCACCTGGGGCATCCTGGTGTTGCTGTGGTTCATGGACTACCCGGCCGCGCTGGATGCCTTTCCAGCCTTGTCGCCGTTCTTCCAGGCGCTGTCCTTGTCGGCGCAGCACGTGGACTTTATCCGTGGCGTGCTGCCCGGACCCGCCACGCTAACGTTGGCCAGCGTGGCGGTGCTGGCGTTGATGATCGCGGCCGTCAACCTGAAGCGCTGGAGGCTGCGATGAACGGCCACCCCGGCTTGCGTCGCGCGGGCAGACGGCTGGGGCTCTGGCTGCCCGTGTTGGCGGTGGCGGCTTTGCTGCTGGCGCTGAACCTGTGGGCATCCCGCCATCTGGGCCGTTGGGATCTGACGGCGCAGCGGCTCTACAGCCTGTCGCCCGAAAGCCTGGACGTGGCGCGCCAGATCAAGCAGCCCGTGGACGTGACGTGGTTCTACGACCTGCGCAACAAGAGCATGGTGGATGCGCTGGAACTGCTGCGCCAGTACGAACACGCCAATCCGCTGATCCGCGTGCGCGGCGTGGACCCGGCGCTGCGCCCGGCCGAAGCGCGCGAAGCCGGCATCCAGTTCGCGGGCAGCGCGGTGCTGGCCGCCGACACCCGTAAGATGACGATCAACGGCGGCACTGAAACCGACTTCACCAACGCGCTGATCCGCATCAACCAGCAGGGCGCGCAGACGGTGTGCTTCACGCAAGGGCATCGCGAAGCCATGCTGGACAGCCTGACGTCGCTGGACGATCTGGAAGACCACGGCGACGACGAAAACCTGGTGGCGCGCGTGGAAGTGCATGAGCAGCATGGCATGGCGATGGCGCGCAATGCCTTGCAAACGCTGGGCTTTGGCGCTCGCGCCGTGAACGCGGGCAGCCTGGCGCAAGCGCTGCCGGCCTGCGCCGTGGTGGTGGCGGCCGGTCCGCGCACGCCGTTCGGCGCGGACGACGCGCAGGCGCTGCGCCGCTGGACCGCCGACGGCGGCAAGACCTTGCTGCTGCTGGAACCCGACACCCAGCACGGCCTGGACGCCTTGTTGGCCGACTTCGGCATTGCACGGCCGGCGGGCGCGCTGGCGGACCCGGCCAGCCACTACCGCAACGACGCCGGCAGCCCCGCCGTCAGCGACTACACCCGCCACAAGATGACGCGCGGTTTGCCCTTGAGCTTCTTTCCCGGCGCGGCCGCGCTGGAGCCCGCGGGCGACAGCCTGCCCCCGGGCGTGACCGTGATTCCCTTGGCGCAGACGTCCGCCCAGGCACATCTGCCGGGCCAAACCGGCACGCGCCACACCTTGATGGTGCTGGCCACGCGCAACGCGCAGACGGCCAGCGTGGACGGATCGGCGCGGCCCACCTTGCTGGTGGCGGGCGATAGCGACTTTGCGACCAACCGCCATTTCGCTACCTTGGGCAACGGCGCGCTCTTCACCAGCGCGGTCACGCTGCTGGCCGGCGAAGACGCCTTGCTGACGATCCGCCCGCGCCATTACGAAAACCGCCGCGTCGAGCTCACCAACCGCCAGATGCGCACGGTGTTCTGGACCAGCACTGTTGTCTTGCCGCTGCTGGCGTTGATGACGGGCCTGTTGCTGTGGTGGAGACGGCGGTGAACGCCGTGCGCCTTCCCCTGGGGCGTCGCATCGCATGGCCGATGTTGCTGGCGGCCGGGGTGGTGTTGTCGGCGTGGCAATGGCACGAAGCCATGGAGTCGCCCGCCACGCACAGCGGCCACACGCATCTGCATGACGATAGCGGCAAGCCCGCGCGTTTGTATGCCTGGAATGCGGATCAAGCGGCCCGCGTTACCTTGGTTATCCCTGCGCAAACGCAGACATCAACGCAGACATCAACGAAGACATCGAAGGTGCAGGTGCCGGAGCAGACCCGGACATCGGCGCAGACCTTGATGCTGCAACGCGGCGCGCAAGGCTGGCACGCAACCCCCGCCGTCGCCAACTTCGACGTCGCCGACTTCCTGGCCTTGTTTTCGCACGCCCGCAGCGACCGCATCCTGACCCCGCATGCTGGCGAATCCTATGGCTTGAACCCCCCCGCGCTGCGCATCGCCATTGACGACGCCCACGGCGCCGCGCTGGTCCGCATGGACGTGGGCGCGCTTACGCCGGATGGCCTAGGCCGTTATGTGCAATTGCCCAACGAACCGCACCTGCGCATCATCCCCAATTACCAGACGCGGGCGCCCTTGGCCGCGACGATGCAGGTAAACCCGTAGACGGTAAACACGCCCGCCACGGCCACTCTATCGCTTGTGAAACCCGGCTTGCGCAAAGATAAATAGGCGCTGAAAACGCGCCTCCCTATACTTCTTTTCCACATCGGATGAGTACGAAATGCGGTTGCGGCCAGCAATCGGACCCGTCCATATAAACGCCTTCCGGCCTGTTCCGATTCGCATCGGCAAGGGGCACGACAAGGTCCATAACGAGACAAGGGCGCGCCATGCGCGTCCCGGGCAACATGCCCGTACCGCCGTGCAGGGGACGCACGTTGCCAAGGCAACGCATCGCCCGTGCGGCAGGTGCTTAGCGGATTGGGAGAAGACGCTTGACCTTGGATCTACTGCCTCTCGCCTTGGTGGATGGCGTGGCGTACGCCAGTCTGCTGTTCCTGGTGTCGATGGGATTAACCCTGGTGTTCGGCGTGATGGGCATCTTGAATGTCGCCCACGGCGCCTTCTATGCCTTCGGTGGCTACGCCGCGGCCAGTCTCGTCATGTTCCTGGCGCCCAAGACCGACTCCCCCTTCCTGCTGTTCGCCGCCTTGTTCGTGGCCGCCATCGCGGTGGGCCTGGCCTTGGGCAGCATCATGGAATTCGTGCTGATCCGCCGCGCGCAAAACTACGACCCCATCCTGAAACTGCTGATCACCTTCGGCGGCTTCCTGATGCTGGAAGACATACAGCGCCTGCTGTGGGGCGCGCAGCCTTACAGCGCCAGCGAAGTCGTCAACCGCCTGGGCAATATCGAAATCGGCGACATCACCTACACCACCTACCAACTGGTGGTGGTGCCGGTGACCGCCGTGCTGGCCTACGTGTGCCTGGAGTTCTTCCTGCGCCACACCAAGCTGGGCAAGCAGACGGTGGCCACCACGCACAACCGTGAAGTGGCCACGTCGCTGGGCATCAACGCCAAGAAGATCGGCTACGTCACCTTCGTGATCGCCACCATCCTGGGTGCCCTGGGCGGCGCGATGGCCGCGCCCACCACGTCGCTGGTGCCTGGCGCCGGTACCGACATGACGGTGCTGTCGTTTGCCGTGGTGGCCACGGCGGGCCTGGGGCAGATTACCGGCGCGCTGATCGCCGCATTGCTGATCGGCATCATGCGTTCCATTGCCGTCTACGCCGCGCCCGAACTGGAAGTGGCGGTGCCGTACATCATCATGGTGCTGGTGCTGATCATCCGGCCGCATGGCTTGTTCACCGTCGCCCAAGCCCGGAGGATCTGATGAAAGTCGTCGTACTCAGCCTCGTGGCCGCGCTAGCCACGCTGTTCCTTGGCTATACCTATTCGTGGACCATCACGCCGATCGTCATCGGCCTGACCTACGCCATTGCCGCACTGGGCGTGTCGGTGATGGCCCGCGCCGGCCAGATCTCGTTCGGCCACGCCATGTATTCCTGCATCTCGGCCTACACCGTGGCCTTCCTGGCGCGCGCCATGCCGGGCACCGATGCGCTGGTGCTGATACTGGCCGGTGTCGTGGCCAGCTTCCTGGCTGCCGTGGTGGTCGGCCTGTTCGTGGTGCGCTATCGCGGCATCTTCTTCGGCATGTTGAACCTGGCGCTGAGCATGGTGCTGTTCGCGCTGCTGGGCAAGCTCTACACCTTGACGGGCGGCTCGGACGGCATGCGCATCGTGCGGCCCGCCATTGCCGGTGTGCTGATGGAGCGCGAATCGTTCGAACGTGCCTTGCTGGTGCTGACGCTGGTCTTGTCGTTGGTGCTGGCCTGGTGGGTGCAGCGCTACTTCCGGTCGGGCAGCGGCCAGGCGCTGGCGGCCATCAAGACGAACGAAACGCGCATTGAATATCTGGGGTTTTCCGCCTACTTCATCATGTGGAAGGGCTACCTGCTGTCCGCCGTGGTGGTGGGGTTTTCGGGCGCGATCCTGGCGTTGATGCAGGGCCTGGTCACGCCGGAAATCGGATCGTGGCTGCGGTCGGGCGAATTCGTGTTCATCACGATTCTGGGTGGGGCCGGGCATGCCGCCGGCGCGTTCCTGGGCGCGGTGGGCTTTGAAACCGTGAAGCTGGTGTCGGCCGCGTACTTCCCCGGCCTGTGGCAGTTCTTGCTGGGCCTGACGCTGATCCTGGTGATCTTCATGTTCCCCACCGGCTTTGTCGGCCAGATCATGCAGCGCATCGCCAGGCAAAAGCGCGACGAAGCCCGGGCCCGCGCCAACGCCACCTCGCAGGCGCGTATTCAAGCCGCGACGCAAGCGGCGGCCAGGAACTGATGATGAAACCTCTTATTCAAACCACCGACCTGCATCTGTCCTTCGGCGGCGTGATCGCGGCCGACAACATCAACTTCGAATTGCATGAAGGCGAACGCCTGGCCGTCATTGGCCAGAACGGCGCGGGCAAGACCACCTTCATCAACATCTGCACCGGCTATCTGGCGCCCTCCAAAGGAAAGGTGTACTTCGACGGGCGTGACGTTACGGCGATGGCCCCGCGCAAGATCGTGCGCCTGGGGTTGGGCCGCTCGTTCCAGTTGCCGCAGTTGTTTACCGAGCACAGCGTGCGCCAGTGCGTGCAGATTGCCGCCGCGCGCCGCAACAAGGAACTGAGCTGGTTCCGTTCTTTGGAAAGCACCATCGACGACAAGGAAGTGGACGCCACGCTGGACTTGGTTGGCCTCTTGCCCGAAGCCGACGAAGCGTCCATTGAACTGCCCGAAGGCAAGCGCAAGCTGCTGGACGTGGCCATGGCGCTGGCCTTGCGGCCCAAGCTGCTGATCATGGACGAGCCCACCAGCGGCGTGGCGTCCGAAGACAAATTCGCCTTGATGGAAACCGTGATGCATGCGCTGGACGAACGCCGCGTGACCAGTTGGTTTGTCGAGCATGACGTGGACATCGTGTCGCGCTACGCCACGCGGGTGGCGGCCTGGATCTCGGGCAAGGTCGCGGCCGACGGCACGCCGGACGAAGTGCTGAACAACCCGCAGATCAAAAGCGAAGTGCTGGGGGCTTGAACCATGTTGAACCTATTCGACATCAACGTAGACCTGGCCGGCAACCGCATCCTGCGCGACGTCAGCGCCAGCTTCGACGCGTCCAAGACCATCGGCATCGTCGGCCGCAACGGCGCGGGCAAGACCACGCTGCTGCGCACCATCATGGGCCTGACCAAGATCAAGTCCGGCAAGATCCTGTTTGATGGCGCCGACCTCAGCGCCATGCCCGGCCACAAGCGCGCCGCGCTGAAAGTGGGCTACGCGCCGGAAGACCGCGTGATCTTCCCCACCATGACCGTGCAGGAAAACCTGAACCTGCCTTGCGAGGTGCAAGGCCAGTCCAAGACAGACATCGCGGCCCGCATCCAGACCGTGCTGAAGGTGGTGCCGCAACTGGAACCCATGCTGGGCCGCTCGGGCTCGGCCTTGTCGGGCGGCCAGGGAAAGATGGTGGCGCTGGCGCGCGCCATCATGGTCGGCACCCGCTTGCTGATGCTGGACGAACCCTTCCAGGGCCTGGCCCCCAAGCTGGCGCGCGACTACACCGAAGCGCTGGAACGCCTGAAGGAATTGCAGCCGGAGTTGTGCGTGGTCATCACCGAATCCAACGTGAAGCTGCTGGGCGGCATCCCTGACCAGATCTGGACGATCGAGCGCGGCTCGATCACCTTGAATTGACTACCGGAGACATTGCATGACGCAGATGATTATCAACGGCCGCCAGGTCGATGCCCACGACGGGCGCACCATCGATGTGGTGTCACCCGTGGATGGCGAGGTGTTCACCACCATTCCGCGCGGCCAGCAGGCCGATGTGGATGCTGCCGTGCAGGCGGCGCGCGCCGCGCTGGAGGGTGACTGGGGCCGCATGACGGCGCTGGAACGCGGCCGCCTGATGCTGCGCCTGGGTGAATCGGTATTGGCGCACCACGAAGAACTGGCGCAACTGGAATCGCGCGACACCGGCAAGCCCATGTCCACCGCGCGCGGCGATATCACCGTGCTGGCGCGCTACTTCGAGTTCTACGGCGGCGCGGCCGACAAGGTGCACGGCCAGACCATTCCGTTTCAGAAGGACTATTCGGTTCAGTTGATTCGCGAACCGCTGGGCGTGACCGCCCACATCATTCCGTGGAACTATCCCGCGCAGATGTTTGGCCGCAGCGTGGCGCCGGCCCTGGCCATGGGCAACGCCAGCGTGGTCAAGCCGGCCGAAGACGCCTGCCTGTCCATCATCCGCGTGGCCGAGCTGGCCTTGGAAGTGGGCTTTCCCCCTGGTGCGCTGAACATCGTGACAGGCTTGGGCGAAGAGGCGGGCGCCAGTCTCTCGCGCCATGCCGACATCAACTTCATCACCTTCACCGGGTCGAACGAAGTGGGCGTGCTGATCCAGCAGGCTGCCGCCGTCAACGCGGTCAAGTGCGTGCTGGAACTGGGCGGCAAGTCGGCGCACATCGTGTTCGATGACGCCAATTACAAGCTGGCCATTCCCGCCATTGTGAAGGGTATCGTCCACAACACCGGCCAGACCTGCACGGCGGGCAGCCGCCTGCTGGTGCAGCGCGGCGTCTACGCCGACTTCATGAAGGCGCTGGCCGAAGAGTTTTCCAAGGTGCGCGCCGGCACGCCCGACATGGACCTGACCTGCGGCCCCGTCGTCAACAAGGCGCAGTTCGAGCGCGTGAACCGCTACATCGGCAAGGGCCTGGCCGACGGCCTGACCGTGGCGGCCGAAGGCGGCATTGCCGACGGCGTGCCTTCGGGCGGCTTCTTCGTGAAGCCCACGCTGTTCTCCGCGCCCTCGCATGACAGCACCTTGCTGACCGAAGAGATCTTCGGGCCGGTGCTGGTGGCGCTGCCCTTTGACACCGAAGCCGACGCCATCCGGTTGGCCAACGCCACCGACTACGGCCTGCTGGGCGCGGTCTGGACCGAGAACGGCGGCCGCCAGCAGCGCGTGGCGCGCGGCATCAAGTGCGGCCAGGTCTACATCAACGGCTTTGGCGCGGGCGGCGGCGTGGAACTGCCGTTTGGCGGCGTCAAGAAAAGCGGCCACGGGCGCGAGAAGGGCTTTATCGCCCTGGAAGAAATGAGCACCACGAAAACGTTGATCCAGTTCTACGGCGAATGATCGCCACGCCATCTACGGAGTCCAGTCATGAGTCAGTTGCAGGGTAAGGTCGCCATCGTCACGGGTGGGGGCAGCGGTTTCGGCGAAGGCATCGTCAAGCTGTACGCGAAGGAAGGCGCCAAGGTCGTCATTGCCGACATCAACAAGGAAGCCGCCGACCGCGTGGCCGGTGAAGTGGGCGCGGCCGCGCTGGCCGTGAAGGCGGACGTGTCCAGCCGTGCTGACATCGACAACGTGGTGCGTGTGTGTCTGGAGCAATTCGGGTCGGTCGATATCGTGGTCAACAACGCCGCCATCACCCACAAGAACCAGCCGATGCTGGACGTGGACGAGGCCATGTTTGACCGCATGTTCGAGATCAACGTGAAGTCCATCTATCACATGGCGCAGGCCGTGGTGCCCGTGATGCGCAAGCAAAAGCGCGGCGTGATTTTGAACGTGGGGTCGACTGCCGGCATCCGCCCGCGCCCCGGCCTCAGTTGGTACAACGCGTCCAAGGGCGCGGTCAACGTGCTGTCCAAATCGATGGCCGTGGAACTGGGCCCCGACGGTATTCGCGTCAACGCGATTTGCCCCGTGATGGGCATTACCGGCATGTTCGAACTGTTCATGGGCTTGCCCGACACGCCCGAGAACCGCGCCAAGTTCGTGTCCACCATTCCGCTGGGCCGCTTCTGCCAGCCCTCGGACGTGGCGGCGGCCGCCTTGTTCCTGGCCAGCGACGCGGCGGAGTTCATCACCGGCGTGGAGTTCCCCGTGGACGGCGGACGCACGGTGTGAGGCTGTGATCGGGCCGGAGCCTGCCGGCCGGTTTCCGGTCGGCATTGCTACTGATCCGTATTGCTTTCGGTCCGCATCGCTTCTAGCCCGTATTGCTTCTACTTGGATGTCAGCGCATGAAAATCAAAGCGGCGTTGTTGCGTAACGTAGGGGTGCAAGGTCCTTACGCCCAGACCCGGCCATTGGCCATCACCGAGGTCGAACTGGACCCGCCCGGCACGGGCGAAGTGCTGGTGCGCATCAAGGCGGCCGGCCTGTGTCATTCCGATTTGTCGGTCATCAACGGCGACCGCCCGCGCGGCGTGCCGATTGTGTTGGGGCATGAGTCATCGGGCGAAGTGGTCGAGACAGGCCCCGGCGTCACCGACCTGAAACCCGGCGATCACGTGGCCATGGTGTTCGTGCCCAGTTGCGGCTGCTGCAACCCCTGCATGGAAGGCCGCCCCGCGCTATGCGAACCCGGCGCCGCCGCCAACACGCAAGGCACCTTGCTGGGCGGCGACCGCCGCCTGCACATTGGCGACGAATATTTGAACCACCACACGGGCGTGTCTTGCTTCGCGGAGTACGCCGTGGTGTCGCGTCGGTCTTGCGTGAAGGTCAACGTTGAACTGAGTCACCGCGAGGCCGCGCTGTTCGGCTGCGCCGTGCTGACCGGCGCGGGCGCGGTGCTGAACCGGGCGCGCATCAAGGCCGGCGACACCGCAGCCATCGTCGGGCTGGGCGGCGTCGGCTTGTCCGCCTTGCTGGCCGCTGTGGCGGCCGGCGCGCGCCGCGTCGTTGCCGTCGATCTCAGCGACGAAAAACTCGCCCTGGCCAAGGAGCTGGGCGCGACCCACGTGGTCAACCCCAAGCAGGTCAAGACAGACGACGACCTGTTCGACCTGGCCGGTGGCCGCGTGGACTACGGCTTTGACATGGCGGGCGCCGTGCCCGCATTCGAGACCGCCTACAAGCTGACCCGGCGCGGCGGCGCCACCGTGACGTCGGGCCTGCCCAACCCCAAGTTCAGTTTCCCGCTGTCGCTCTCGCAGATGGTGGGCGAAGAGCGCGACATACGCGGCAGCTACCTGGGCTCGGGCGTACCCGCCATCGACATCAGCCGCTACATCGACCTGTACAAAGCCGGCCAGTTGCCGGTGGACCGGATGATGGGCAAATCATTTTCGCTGGACCAGATCAACGAGGGGTTCGATCACCTCGCCACCGGCGGCAGCCTGCGCGACGCCATCGTTTTCTAAGGGCATAGACCCGACTACAACACTGGAGACAACACCATGAAAACCTCAAGACTCGCCGCCCTGTTAGGCGCCACATTGCTGACCGGCTTCGCGGCCCTGGCCGGCGCCGCCGACAAGCCCAAGGAACTGAACATCGGCATCTCGACCTTTCTGTCGGGCTCGGCCTCGGTGTTCGGCGTGCCCGCCCGCGACGCGGCCGAAATCCTCATCCAGGACATCAACGCGGCAGGCGGCATCGACGGCGTCAAGCTCGTGCCCAGCTACATCGACGAAGGCGGCGGCGGTGAGAAACTGCTGTCTGAATATCGTCGCCTGGCCGAAGGCGGCACCCGCGTGATGCTGTCCGCCATTTCCAGCGGCCACTGCAACATCGTGGCCCCCGTCGCCGAAGACCTGAAAGTGCTGAACGTGATGTGGGACTGCGGCACGGAAAAAGCCCTGGAAGGCAAGAAGTACAAGTACGTGGTGCGCACCCAAGCCAACGCCACCACCGAAATGGTCGCCCAGGTGCTGTACCTGATGAAGGTGAAACCCGACTTCAAGACCATCGCCATCGTCAACCAGGACTACGCCTGGGGCCGAGATTCGCGTGACATCTTCCTGGCCGCCCTGAAGAAGTTCAAGCCCGACGTGAAGGTCGTGGCCGAGATGTTCCCCAAGTTCGGCGCCGCCGACTTCTCCACCGAAATCAGCCGCCTGCAAGCCCTGCGCCCCGACGTCATCGTATCCACCTCGTGGGGCGGCGACCTGGACAACTTCGTGCGCCAGGCCTCGCAACGCAACCTGTTCAAGAACTCCACCTTCGTACTGTCCCTGGCTGAAAGCTCGCTGGAACGCCTGGGCAACGCCTTGCCCGAAGGCGTCTACGTCGGCGCGCGCGGCGACCATTACTTCCTGCACCCGGAAACCAAGGACGACCCGCAGCACCAGGCTTTCGTGAAGAAATTCCACGACAAGACGGGCGCGTACCCGATCTATTCGGTCTACCACATGGTGCAGGCGGTGCAAGGCCTGAAAGCCGGCTACGAAAAAGCCATCAAGGACAACGGCGGCGCCTGGCCCACCGTGGAACAAGTGGCCGCCGCCATGCACGACGTGAACTTCAAAGGCTACGGCCGCGAAGTCAAAATGCACCGCGCCGACGGCCAGGCCCTGGAAGCGCAGTTGTTCGGCGTGACGAAGAAGAGCGACAAGTACCCGTTCAAGGTGCTGGCCGACATTACGATCGTGCCGGCCGAACTGGTCACCCCGGGCGTGGAAGACACGTCGATGGGCTGGATTGAAAAGAGCCTGACCCCGGACGTGCTGAAAAGCGACCAGATCAAGGTGTATTCGAACTGAGCAAGCTGTGTTGTGTGTGCAGGGACTCCCCGACGAGAAATCGTCGGGTTTTTTTTGGGATGGAATTGGTAGATTGGTCTTGTTGAGTGCGTCGAAATGCTTGGTCTGCTCCTCATTGTTGTTTACCCCTAAACCAAATATCCACCACGGGGATAAGTTAGGGATGTTGCGGCGCGAAGGCGCGTCGCCAGACTCTCTCTGTTGACCCATGTCCCGTGAAATTCAATGGTTGTGGCCCACTCCGATCATGCACTACAACTTGCGCGACAGCGGGCAAGTTGGAACGGATCTGCATGAAGCGCTGCAAATATATTCAGGGCGGAATCAAGACCGGCTGCTGAATGACGAAAAACGATCGGCGACGCTTGCGACTTTGTATACGCGCTACGACACGGGGGTATTCAAGCGCACCAGGAATCCTCGACTCACTGCTATCCGAGATCTGCTGTTGGCCGAATGCGATCACTACGCCGAAGAGGTCTACAGCAAACTGATTCTTCAAGCTAAACGCCACCACACGATGTGGTTTGTGGTGCAGCGGTCGGGTCAGGCAAAAGACGCCGTGCATGCGCACTATCACGAGGGTTCGGATCTGGCATTCGTTTATTACCTGACGATGCCAAAGGACGGCAGTGGTCAATTGGCGCTTATGGACCCTCGTGGTCCGATTGGCCGGGGCGGCTTTGCGGTACCACGGCATCCGCTGGTAAGCATCATTCAACCCAGGGAAGGCGACCTGATTATGTTCCCTCGCTATCTCATGCACTACACCACGCCAAACACCGACAACATTACGAGAAGAGTGATTGCGGGAAGCGTGAAGTACGAACGAACGGCCTAACCCTACCGAAAAATAGGTCTAGGCCTATTTCGATAGGCGCGTGCTCTGACGTCACCCCCGTTTCGCAGCAGTTGAAAACTAGAATTCGGTCGGCTCAGGCAGGCTGACCTGCTGTGTTTTGGCGTATTCACTCGGGGTCAGCATGCCGAGCGAGCCATGGGGCCGGTGGTCATTGTAATCAGCACGCCATGCTTCAATGACCGTCTTCGCATGCTCAAGCGATGGGAATTCATGCGCGTTCAGGCACTCATCCCGTAGCCGGCCGTTAAACGACTCGCAAAGGCCGTTATCTGTGGGTTTGCCCGGCCGAGTGAAGTCCAACAACACTTTGTTCTCCCAAGCCCATAAATCCAGTGCTTTGGACGTGAATTCTGTTCCATGGTCGACGGTGATACTGGCCGGCAAAGCAACCCTCTTGGCGACTCGATCAAGCGCCTGAACCACGCTGTCACCGGTTAGCCGAAAACCCACCTCCAACACGGGACTCTCACGACTCCAGTTATCCACGACGGTCAGCACCCGAAACGCTCGCCCGTCAGCTAATTGATCATGCACGAAATCCATGCTCCAGCGCTGCCCAGCACCTGTTGGTTGCGGTGCGGGCCCCCGATGCAGACTCAACCGCTTATTGCGGCGGACGCGCATCCGAACCTGCAGCCCTTCCAGGCGGTACAGGCGATGGACTCGCTTGAGATTGACCTGCCAACCTTCTCGGCGCAAAAGGATATGAATCCGCTCATAACCAAATCTCGGTCTGCTCATCGCGATGTCTCGAATGCGCATTCGCAATGCCGACTGATCTCGCGCGCTGCTTTTGCGATACCAACTGCCGCTGGAAAATTGACCCAGCCGACACGCCCTCTGGACACTTACCTGATGCACGTCCAGAATCCATTGAACCACCTCCCGGCGGCGTGTCGGCGTCAGACCTTTTTTCGGATCACGTCCTGCAGAATATGCTTGTCCAAAGTCAGGTCGGCCACCACCCGCTTGAGCCTCGCGTTTTCCTCTTCAAGCTGGCGCAGCCGACGAATCTCGCTAGCCGCAAGATCGCCGTACTTCTTCCTCCAGTTGTAGAACGTCGCCTCTGATATCCCCAATCCGCGGCAGACATCCGATACAGGCGTACCGGCTTCTGCTTGGCGCAGTGCGTATGTCACTTGCGCCTCGGTGTAGCGTGACTTCTTCATCGCGTCCTGCTCCTTCTTCAAAAAGAGCCTGAAGCGACCTTACTCTAGTTTTGAGATACCCACGTTTTTTGGGAGAACGTCACAGGGCGTGGGTATGGCTTTGGGCATGCAGTCAAAGTTCAATTGGAAGGGCGTTGCCACCAGTGCGCTGGGCGCCGGCGTAACGGCTGGGGTGGGTGCTGCCTTTAATGGTGCAAATGTCCTTGCGACGAACGCCGAGATAGCAAATGCAGCCAGGGGAAGCCTGGGCGTCATGCAATCAGTGGCGCGCGCGGCAGTGAGCTCGACGGTGAGCCAGGGCATCGCCGTGGCGACAGGGCTGCAATCCAGATTCAATTGGACCAATGTCGCAGCGGCCGGAATCGGCGCGGGTGTGGGCTCAGCGGTGAGTTCAGCAGTTCTGCCCAACGCGACTGTGTTTGGCGAAAGAATGACGCGCGGCTTCGTCGCGGGCGCCGTGGGAGGGGTTGCGGCCACGGTCCTGTCAGGCGGCAAGGCGGACTACGTCAGGATTGCGACTGATGCGTTTGGGAATGCGTTGGGGAACGCTGTTGTCGACGCGATGCAGGATGAGTCATCGCCTCCGTCGACAGATCGCAGGCGTTCGGGTCAAGGCATCAGGGTAAGCGAGCAAGATCTTGCCGCCTTCGTGCGCGACCCATTGTCTATGGATGATGGAGGCCTGCCTTTGGCGCGTCTTCGAGCGGGGCTTCCTGTCAATGGAAGTGAATCGCCGACATATACGAGCGGCGAGTCGGAAAACGATCTCTACTCCGCCTTAGTCCGGGTCATGTCCGAGGACAAGCCACGGCACCAAGGGGTACTGCTGGCGGATAACGGGGGGAATAACTCCGCTGCGGCTTTGGAAGCGCTGGCATTGGCACGCAAGGGTGTCGCGCCGAACGAATCTTGGGGGGGGAAGGGGGCATTCTTTTATGGGCTCAAGGAGGGGCGTGCAAATCGATCGGTGATGGACACCGAGCCTGTGAGCATGGCCGAGAAATTAGGTGCATTGACACGCGATTTTGTCGTCGGGGCGAAGGACGCTTTGGTTGAGATGCCGCTGATGGCCGTGGATACTGCGCGGTTGACAGATTTGGCTGCGACAGCCGTGATGACTGGGCGTGCGGAAGAGTTCCAACCTTGGAGCGACACGGGGAAATTTGCGAAGGATGGGGGTACGCTAGGAGAATATTACGCTGCTCCGTTTAGCGCTCTGGGGCATATGGCAGCCGATTTGGTCGCAGGAGATATTGAAGCGGCCGGGAGTGGTGCGGCAGGTATCTTTGGAGGTGTAATTGGAGGGCGGGGATCCAGAGTTGTCTCGTCGAGGGCGAATCAAGGGATTGCGGCGGGGGGGCTTTCGAAGGAATCAAGGGGCTTGGTCGATGCTGGTAAAGTTCCAAGCGTCGGGGAGAGCGTTACGTTGTATCGGGTTGACGATGCTGGCTTCACTCCTCGAATTTTGGAGGATGGAACTGTGCCAGTAGTTTCGACCAAGGCGGGCGGCGAACGGACTATGTTCGTCAACCTTGGACAGCCTCAACGAGCCAAGGAGTTCGCTCGTATCAACCGAGGAGGCAATGCCACCATTACGGCTGTGGAGGTTGATGTTTCGCTCTTGACGCGGCTGAGGCAAGCCTCGATTTATGATAAGGAAGCTAACGTAAAACTTCATCCATCCGCACCGTTGCGGGTAGACGTAAATAAGGCTCCCGATCAGTTCGGGTTAAGGACGCCTGAGCAAATTCAGTGGCTACGTGACGCCATTAGGCCTGGCACTGCGCGGGTGGTTCACCCTGATGATTTGTGATTTAACGGAGTCTGTTTTGGAAAAGGTTTTCATTATTCCCCTTCACGTGACTCGAATGGAAGATTCGGTAATGCCAGTGAATTTTTCGGGGGCTTATGTCAGTTGCTACGCATCCGGGGTCGATTACGTAGAAGCCACAAAAAGGGTCCTTGCGAGACTTTTAGAAGATGGATTGCATCCCGAAGAGATCCTGCAGCCAATCCAACAAATGGATGTTAACGGTTGGTCTCAGCATGTTTTGGAGCAGTGGCCCCATCAAGCGAAGTCATTGCCTAATCAGAATGAATTCAACGGACTCATAGAGCAAGGGGGGGTGGTATATGGGCCATTTGGCTCATATATCTAAATACTGATACGCGTGTTCTGCGGGCAGCCTGCGGGTTGCCTCTGCGAATTGCTTATCGTCGACAAGAGCATGAATCTCGCGAACCAAGGGTGTTACATCTCTAATCCGGTAAATCCATTGATTCACATAAAGCTGAACGGCCTCATTACTCAAGCCGATCTGAATTGTCCGGTACGGTAAAGGCTGTAGTATTAAGTCGCGGTCCGGGTCCCATTGAATGCGCACGGGGGCCTCTTTTTTTACACGCATCCACTCCTCCTTGCTCATTGAGGGGTGGGGGCGGCTCAAGCAACTATGCGTCAGAGCCCATTCGAAGCCCTCCCGCGTGATGTCTATAGCCAGAATACGTCTCTGGCCGTCGTCCTTTTGACCCCATCCTGCCCGGTACATCATCCAGAGGAAGGAAGGTTTAATCCAAGTCATCCGCTCCATTTTGAAAGGTGGTGACACGAACGTTCCGTGTGCCAGGGCCGTATCCGCAACAGCATCTGAGTAAGCCTGATAGACGCGGATTGTCTTGGCGTCATAAACGGCTCGAATTTTCTGCAGCGGAGCGGCCGCGATGTCTAGTAGGTTTTGCATGGTTTATTTTACTGTTGAAGACTGAGCGGCAGCGAGCAGTCACGCCGCCGAGATTCATCCGTGCCGTACTAACTGAAGTGACAACCTAGAAATCACGATGTTAGACCGAGCTACGGCTCAAGTCCCCGATTATCCGTGCGGAACGGGCGTGCCCGTCGCAATGCCCAAGCACTTCCGGTTCACCTCGTCGATCTCGTTTAGCGTCTGGAACGCCGTCGGCCGCAGTCCGACGCGTCATGCATGAAGTCCGTAACGGCTGGCGTGGGCGCTGCCTTCAACGGTGCAAACTTCTTTGCGTCAGACGCCGAGATTGCAAATGCAGCCAGGGGAAGCCTGGGCGTCACGCAATCGGTGGCGCGCGCGGCGGTGAGTTCGACGGTGAGCCAGGGCATCGTCGTGGCGACAGGGCTGCAATCCAGATTCAATTGGACCAATGTCGCAGCGGCCGGAATCGGCGCGGGTGTGGGCTCAGCGGTGAGTTCGACAGTTCTGCCCAACGCGACTGTGTTTGGCGAAAGAATGACGCGCGGCTTCGTCGCGGGCGCCGTGGGAGGGGTTGCCGCCACGGTGCTGTCGGGCGGCAAGGCGGACTACGTCAGGATTGCGACGGATGCGTTTGGGAATGCGTTGGGGAACGCTGTAGTCGACGCGATGCAGGATGAGTCATTGCTTCCGTCGACAGATCGCAGGCGTCCGGGTCAAGGGCTCCGGGTAACTGAGCAAGATCTTGCCTCCTTCGTGCGCGACCCATTGTCCATGGATGATGGAGGCCTGCCTTTGGCGCGCCTTCGAGCTGGACTTCCAATTAATGGAAGTGAATCGCCGACATATACGAGCGGCGAGTCGGAAAACGATCTCTACTCCGCCTTAGTCCGGGTCATGTCCGAGGACAAGCCACGGCACCAAGGGGTACTGCTGGCGGATAACGGGGGGAATAACTCCGCTGCGGCTTTGGAAGCGCTGGCATTGGCACGCAAGGGTGTCGCGCCGAACGAATCTTGGGGGGGGAAGGGGTCATTCTTTTATGGGCTCAAGGAGGGGCGTGCAAATCGATCGGTGATGGACACCGAGCCTGTGAGCATGGCCGAGAAATTAGGTGCATTGACACGCGATTTTGTCGTCGGGGCGAAGGACGCTTTGGTTGAGATGCCGCTGATGGCCGTGGATACTGCGCGGTTGACAGATTTGGCTGCGACAGCCGTGATGACTGGGCGTGCGGAAGAGTTCCAACCTTGGAGCGACACGGGGAAATTTGCGAAGGATGGGGGTACGCTAGGAGAATATTACGCTGCTCCGTTTAGCGCTCTGGGGCATATGGCAGCCGATTTGGTCGCAGGAGATATTGAAGCGGCCGGGAGTGGTGCGGCAGGTATCTTTGGAGGTGTAATTGGAGGGCGGGGATCCAGAGTTGTCTCGTCGAGGGCGAATCAAGGAATCGCTGCGGGGGGGCGAAGGAAGCGGGGAGCTTTACTGGCGGTGATAGAGTATAGAACCTTACAGGCATTGACCTGGAAGTTAGCAGGCTTGAGCGAATTGCAGTAAACAATAAATCGGGTTCATATTGGGCGGATTTTCGTCACGCATATCAACGTGCGCAGGGGCATGTCGACTTTGCAAACATCGAGGCTGATATTGACTTCTCCAGAGTGGCGAGTATGCAGGTTATGGGCGGTCATTTCTCCACGTCACCTGTTCTGCGCGTGGAGCATGGAACTGAACAAGTGGGAGAAAACGGATCGTTGCGAGCTCGGGTCGAACTGCTGGCACCTGGCGGAAATTTCTATCCAAAAAGGGCCTGTCCGTATTTTTGTGGGCGAGGCGTTTTAAAAGTTGTTATCCCCGCACCGCAGTAAACCGTTCACCGAACAGGATAGCAAACTGGTTCATGGCGGCTTTCCAGTCGAAGGTCGCCCTGACGGACTTGGCCAGCACATTGCGTAGCGCCAGCCATAGGAGCTTGATGGCGGCCTCATCGTTGGGGAAGTGCCCCCGCGCCTTGATGATCTTGCGCAACTGCATGTTCAAACTTTCAATGGCGTTTGTGGTGTAAATCACGCGTCTGATGTCTGGCGGAAAGACGAAGAACGGCGTGACGTTCTCCCAGGCCCGCTGCCAGGCCTGGACGATCGTTGGGTACTTGATCCCCCAGGGTCCATCGGCGAACGTTTGCAGCGCCTGCTCGGCCGCTTGTTCGCTGGCGGCAGCGTAGATCGGACGCAGGGCAGCGGCCACTGCCTTGCGGTCTTTCCATCCCGCGTAATCCAGGCTGTTGCGGATCAGATGCACGATGCAGGTCTGTACCGTCGTGCGCGGGAAGGCTGCGCCAATAGCATCGGCCAGGCCCTTCAGGCCGTCGACGACCGCGATCAGGATGTCCTGGCAGCCACGGGTCTTCAGGTCATTGAAGACCTTGAGCCAGAACTTGGCCCCTTCGGTCTGCTCAACCCATAGGCCCAGCACGTCGCGCTGGCCGTCGGCCTGCACGCCCAGCGCCAGATACACCGCCTTGTTGCTGACCCCGCCGTCGTCACGGATCTTGACCCGCAACGCATCGAAGAACACCACCGGGTACATCGCCTCCAGTGGCCGGTTCTGCCAGGCGATGGTTTCGGTCATGACCTCGTCGGTGACCGAGCTGATGAAGTCAGGCGAGACCTCGGTGCCGTAGCTCTCGGCCAGGAACGCCTGGATCTCGCGCACGCTCATGCCCCGGGCGTACATGGCAATGATCCGGTCATCGAACCCGGTGAAGCGCCGCTCGTGCTTGGGGATCAGGATCGGCGCGAAGGAGCCGTCCCGGTCGCGCGGCAGTTCCACGCGCACCGGGCCATGCTCGGTCAGCACCGTCTTGCCACTGGCGCCGTTGCGCTCGTTGGCCTGGCCTTCGGGCTTGTCCTCGCCTGGCCGATATCCCAGATGCAAATTCATCTCTGCGGCCATCGTCCGCTCGATCACGGCCTTCTGGAACGACAGGAACAGGTCTTGAACCTCGCTGGGCGTCATCGGTCCCTTGACCAGATGATCCAGCAACTCGGCCGGCACTTCAGGCAGCGGCCCACGGGCCGCCGCCTGAGCAGCTGCTGTGCGTCTCTTCTTCATCGGCATATCCATGGTCTTTGGTCCTCATGATATGCCTCGCACACAAAATCACGGATAGGTCCTCCAAAAACTAACGGGCAAGGTTATTCAACGATGACCCCAACCTCATGGTCATTAGCGCAAGCCAAGGGCGAAATGAGTATGGCATGGCTGAATCGTCAGCAAATATCTGGAAGCTCCTACCGCGGAATTTCCGGAGGGGTGTCATTTAGATTTTTTGAGCCAAACCACACAAGCGTGAACTTGTGGCGTGGCTATCTGGAATACACACCATGAAAAAGATTATTGCAGAGGTCATGTTGCTACAGGATAAAAGCGCGTACCCAAGAATTTACTGCGTGGGGGAAGACGGTGTTGAGGATGAGGCGGTTACTTACACGCTTTGTGATGCAGTTTGGGAACTGTGTGGCGCGCCGATTTCCGAATTGAAAGAACTCATTGAACAGGTTGCCTGTGTAGAGGGCATCCCAGGTGATCCAAAACTTGCAGACATGTCGATCAACGACAAACTTATATGGGTTCGTCTGCCCTTTTCGAACTTGGGTGGAGTATGTGTCGAATGAGAATGTTCCGGAGTTCTCTGTGGAGGGAGGCATTCCGCAGCAATTTACGTTAAATCAGTTGCAGCGCGTAGTTGAGGTGGCATCCAACTTTTCGTCTGAACTTGCCAAGGCGGGTGGCGAGAATCTAATTGGGCACAGAGTGGAAATGGATTTTCCGGATAGTTAAGTTGTTCGTTTGGGGGCTGCGTACCTCAACTGATCATGAGGCGCAATTTAAGACTGTATTTTTTAATTCCAAACCCGACCGAGGTCTAAAAAAATGTAGTCTGATACTGAGGTTTCTCCACGAATTTCCAGCGAAGTTCATTGTGAATCAACGGCCTGTGCGGCGAGGCAAGGTCAAGCGGTTCGGTTGGCGGTGATTAGGGCGTGCATGGCGCCAGTCTTATACCCTTCATCTGGCGACCAAACCGTTTGAAGGAAGACCCGGCCATGCACGCAGTGGAGTATTGCAGAAACTGCTCCAGGATTCGATCCCTAGTCTACATTTGAGCCGACTCAGGGCCTTGATAAGCACGGTGCGGAGTGCGATGGCAACGCGAGGGTTGGCACTCAGCGGACTGGCACGCGGACTGCCGACTGGGCAAGCGACACGGCATCGGATCAAGCGCGTAGACCGGCTGCTTGGCAACCGTCATCTGCATAGCGAACGCTCCATTTTCTATCAACTGCTGTGCCGCCAGTTCATGGCCGGGACTAAGCGCCTCGTTATCTTGGTGGATTGGTCCGATTTGAAGGCGGACCGGAGTTGGATGCTGTATCAGGAGATATACAGGGCTGTGTTCGATCGTTAGGGTGAGGAGTTAACGGGGGCTGGGATGCTATTGGCGCCTCCGTGTTCTCTAGAAATACCAGAATTCTAATATGAGTCTACAAGTGCGATTGCGCGCTGCGTAGTATTGGATTTGACTGATTTTCAGTGGCTAATTTGCCGTAGAGATGATTTGGACTTGGTAGGGCGCTTTGAGTCCCAATGATCCAGAAACTGTGGGGCTGTGGATAGATTGGAAGGGGCGTATCCACAACTCTGACGAGAGCCCCAGTAGTCCCTTTGTCAGCGCCCCACCGGCAACCCCGCCACCGCCTCCTTAAAATCCGGAAACTCCTTCAAATATTCCGCACTCCCTGCCACCCGCTTCACCACCCTTTCATCCACCGTCAAATTCAGCACCGCCGCGCCATCCCACATTCGCGCCCGCTTCTTCACATGGATCAGCACTTTCTCCGTGAACTCCTTATACGAGTCATGCGGATGGCACTGGTCATAATCCGTGGACACCCGGTGCGCGATGCCCGCCTCCAGCCCCACCTGCCTTGCTTTCTCTTGCAACCAAGCCGCCGGCAGCGTCTGCAAACTCCCGTCCCGATACCCACCGCCAATGTCCGAATGCGCGCCGATAAACCAGCGCTGCTCTACCGGCCTGTCCGCAGGGCGGGGTTCGGAATTAACCAGCCGCGTCCATAGCGTCGGAAAATACGGCTCGCGATATTCGTTCGTTGCAATCGCGTGATAAGCGTGATGGACGTGGTTGCTGAGTTCTGTGTCGTGGAAGTTATAGAACTTGGAAAACCCGGGAAACGAAATGCCGCCGACGGGGATGCCAAGGCTGCCCACCGTGTCCCAAACACCCACAAAATGCAGGTCGGTATCGCGCGAGAACTGCGTGCGAAACGAAAGCGCTTCGATAGACGACGGATGGCAATCGTCGCGATATAGCGCGTAGGCTTCAGCAACGTTGTCGTCAGTGGGGCTTTTAAGCAGCCCGCATTTGCGGACCATGCCGGCCAGGCTGCGGGCGGAATACGCACCACGGCTGAAGCCGAACAAGAAGATGTGGTCGCCGGGTTCCTGGCGTTGGCATAGCCATTGGTAGCCGTGGCGGATGTTGGCGGATAGCCCGGCGCCGAATGCGCCGCCAACGAATTTGTCGATGGCGGCCCACAGGCCTTGGCCTTGGGTGCCGACGCCTTCGATGTACAGGGTTTCCTGCGTGCTGGTTTCCGGGGCGGCTTTGTAAAGCTCGTAGGCGTTGGTGCGGTCGTTGGGTTCGTTCCACGTGCCGTCAAAGAAGATGGCCAGATTCTTCATCATGTTCAGCTCCCCACAGATCGAGTCTTCCGATACATCTGTTGCTGGCTGGGATGACGCCCGCGTGAGGCAAGCTAGCACGCGGGTTGCGCGTTTGCCGCCTGCGTGGTTTCCCTGCTGGCGGCATGTACACCGCCTTTTTTACTAACCGACAAGGCATAAAAAAGCCTGCGCCGGGGTGATGGCGCAGGCGAATCCCGAAGGCGGGATGGTCGAACTAGATAATGTGTAGCAATCCGATTCTTGGAGGATGGTATCCGCGTAGAAAGCGGTTGGTAGCGGCAGCGATCAGTTGATCGTCACAACTCCAACACCACGTTCGCACCGCCACACGAGCGCGAGCAGCACGCCATCATCTTGTTATTCGCGTCACGTTCCGCGCGCGTGAGCACGACGTCGCGGTGGTCGATATTCCCTTCCAATACGCGCACCTCGCACGATCCGCAAAGGCCTTCTTCGCAATCGCTTTGCACGTCGATATTGGCGCCGCGCAGCGCGGTCAGCAGGGTCTGATCCGCCGGCACGTTGATGACGATGCCCGAGTCCTTCAGCATGACTTCAAACGGCTGTTCCTTGGACGGATCCAGCGTGCCCAAGGTGGAATGGAAGTGTTCGACGCGCAGCGCATCTTCGGGCCATGCGGCGCAACAGGTGGCCAAGCCATCCAGCAAGCCTTGCGGGCCGCACGCATAAATCTGCGTGCCGGCATCCGGCTGGGACAACAGCGCCGCGTAATTCGCGCGTGTGCCTTCGTCTTTGACGTGGGTGTGCAGGCGGTCGCCGTGCAGCGCCGTAAGTTCGTCCAGCATCGCCATGCACGTGCGCGCGCGGCCGCTGTAGTGCAGTTGGTAATCCAGGCCCAGTTCCTTGGCGCGCCGTGCCATGGCGCTGATGGGGGTGATGCCGATGCCGCCGGCAATCAAGATCAGCTTGTCGGCCGCTTCATTCATGCGGAAGTGATTGCGCGGCCCACGGATGCGCAGGCGTGCGCCGACCACCGCGTTCGCGTGCATCCACGCGGAACCGCCTCGGCCTTCTGTTTCCTTCAACACGGCGATTTCAAATACACCGGTCTCGGCAGGATCTCCGCACAAGGAGTATTGGCGCGACAGGCCCGTGTCGCCGCATTCCACGTCGATGTGCGAGCCCGGCGTCCAGCGCGGCAGCGGCTTGCCATCGGGCGACACCAAACGCAGGCGCAGGATGCCGTCAGCGGCTTCGACCGCGCTTTGCACGACGACGGGCCGCGTGATGGCGTGCGACGAGGGCTCGCCGATGCGCACGGGGTGCTGATCATTCAGCAATGCCGGCGACGCCAGTTCCGGGTTCTGCTTCGGGTCCCACTCCACCCACAAGTGCTCCGGCCCGCGAAACGAGGTATTGGGCACATAGGTAAACGACTGCTCCGACAGCTTCATATGCGGAAGGCGACGCGTGAGTTCTTCCAGGAAGATCTGCATTTCCATGCGGGCCAGGTTCTTGCCCATGCATTGGTGCGAGCCGTAGCCGAAGGTGAGCTGGTCGCTGGCGTTTTCGCGGCGGATGTCGAAGAGGTCGGCGTCGTTGAACTGGCCTTCGTCGTGGTTGGCGGACGACGTGACGATCAGCAGCTTGGAGCCTGCCGGGATCGGCACGCCGGCGATCTCGACATCGCGCGTGGCCAGGCGGCGCCACGCGGCGACCGAGCCGTTATGGCGCAGGCATTCTTCGACGGCGTTGGGAATCAGGTCGGGGTCTTCGCAGATTTCGCGCCAGGCGTCGGGGTGTTGCAGCAGCAGCTTGATGGCGTTGGCCGATGCGTTGGCAGTGGTTTCGTGGGCGGCGACGATGCCGGCCATCATCATGGAATGCAGGTAGGAATCGGTGACGACATCGGGATGCGTCTGCTGCTTGCGCAAGCCGTATTGCATCCAGCCGGGGCCGGACGGGTCCTGGCGCATCTTGTCCAGGATCTTGCCGGCCAACTGCCAGAAGTTGCCGACGGCATGCGCCACGGCCACTTGTTCTTCGGGCTTGGGGCGACCCCAGGTGTTGACGGTGTGCGCGATGGAATATTGGCGCAGCAGCTCCATGTCTTCTTCGGGCACGCCCAGGAAATGCAGCGCCACGGTCAGCGGCACTTCCCACAGCATCTGGTCGACGAGATCAGCGCGGCCGTCGTTGACGAAGCGGTCGACGTATTCGCGGGTCAGGCGGCGCACCATGGGTTCGTGGTGCTTCAACTCTTCGGGCGTGAACGGGTCCATCAGCACGCGGCGGCGCGGCATGTGGGCGGGTTCGTCTTCGTTGACCAGCGTGCGGTTCATGGCGTAGCCGTACGACTCCAGCACGGCGTTGGCCTCGGGGCCGGTGGGGGTGATTTTTTCCAGCGCGATGGACGGGCTGAAGGTGATGTTGTCGCGAAAAATCGCCTTGATGTCTTCGTAGCGCGTGACCACCCAGTAGCCCAGCTTGGGGCTGTAGAACACGGGTTCCTGCTCGCGCGCCCAGCGCACGTATTCAGGGGGGTCTTGCTGGTAGCCATCGCCAAAGGGGTCGAACTCGGCCGCGCGGGCGCTGACGGGGCAGCCGGTGGGGCTTTGCATCGCGGCAAGCGCCGCGTGATCGATGGGACAGCCCGACGGGCGCGAGGAAGAGGGCGATTGGCTCATGATGCTTTCCGTGTATTCGTGATGCATCGGCCTGCCGCGTGGGCGGCAGGCCGCGGGTGGTGATGGCAGCGCTTAGTCCAGCGTAATCTTCAAATCCGTGATCAGCTTCTGCCAGCGGGCGCGTTCGCCCTTCAACATCTCGGCGTATTCAGCGGGCGTGTTGCCGACCGGCTCGATGCCGAAGTCGACCAGGCGCTTGCGCGTGGCCGGGTCGTTGATGGTGGCCACCACCTGCTTGTTCAGCGCGTCGATGACGGCGGGCGGCGTGCCGGCCGGCACCACCACGCCCACTTGCGCGGACGCTTCGACGTTCTTCAGGCCGATCTCTGCGAACGTGGGCACGTCGGGCAGTTGCGGCAGGCGGGTCGGGTTGGCCACGGCCAGCGCGCGCACCTTGCCGCCGTTGATGAAGCCGGCGCCGGCTGCCAGGTCGACCATCATGGCGGGGATCTGGCCGCCCGCCACGTCCGCCAGCGCGGGCGATGCGCCGCGATACGGCACGTGGGTCATGGTCAGGCCGCTTTCGACTTTCAGCAGTTCCATGGCCAGATGGTGCGGGCTGCCCGCGCCGGCGGAACCGTAGTCCAGACCTTCCTTGCGCGACTTGGCCTCGGCCAGGAATTCCTGCACGGTGTTGACCTTCATGGACGGGCCAACCACCAGAATCATCGGAAAGCGGCCCATCAGCGTGACGGGCGCCAAGTCCTTGACGGGGTCATACGACAGCTTCTTGTACAGCGCGGGGTTGAACACCAGTGTGCCGTTGTCGGCGGACAGCATGGTGTAGCCGTCAGCGGGCGAGCGCGCGGTTTCGGATGCCGCGATGGCGGTGTTGCCACCCGGCTTGTTCTCGATCACAACCGGTTGGCCCATGCGACCCGACAGGCCCTGGCCGATGCTGCGCGCCAGAAAGTCGGAGCCGCCGCCTGCCGCGTAGGGCACGACCCAGCGCACGGGCTTGGACGGGTAGTTGGCAGGCGCCTGTTGGGCGAAAGCGTTGGCACAGGCCAGCAAGGGCAGGGCCAGCAGGCCGGCCAGGAAAGTGCGTTTCAGGGGGCGATTCAGGGTGCGCATCGGCTGTCTCCATTTCGGGATGACCTGATGGCATCCCTTCTTTTGCGTAAATCATATACGCAATGCGTAATTTTTCAAGAGGGGTTAACCTTGGAGCCGATTTCGCGGCGCGTCGTCGTCCGCGCACCCTATTTGCAGGAAGTGCATCCGCTATGAGTCCCCCCAAGCCGTCGACCAAGACGTCCACGAAGTCGCCCAATAAAGGGGCCACTGCCGCGTCCCCCAAAGCGTCCACGACAGCGACCGTCCCGACCCCCGAACTGGACTCCGCTGACCGCCCGCGCGAACGCCGCCAGCGGGTGCAGGCCGCCGAAACCGGCATGCTGGTGCTGAAAGGGCTGGCTCGGATGGGCGGCCGCGCAAGCCTGACCGCGCTGGCCGCGCACGTGGATGAAAGCCCCGCCAAGGTGCACCGCTATCTGATGAGCCTGATTGCCGAGGGGCTGGTGGACCAGGAAGTCGCCACCCAGCAGTACCACCTGGGCCTGGAAGCGCTGATGGTCGGCGTGGCCGCCATGCGCCAGGCCGACCCCTTGCGCATCAGCGAACCGGTGCTGATCCGCCTGCGTGAAAGCCTGGCGGTCACGTGCTTTATCGCCGTCATGGGCAACAAGGGGCCGACCATTGTTCGCTTCGAGGAACCGGCGTTGCCCGTCACGGTGAACGTGCGCGTGGGCTCGGTGCTGTCGATGCTGTGGTCCGCCACCGGCCGCGCGTTTTTGGGGGCCTTGGACGAGGCGCCGATTCAGCAGATGGCGCTAGCCGAACTGGCCGAGTCGCCGGACGATCTGCGTGCCTTGCTGGATCGCGACGATCCCATCGGCGGGCTGCGGCGCCAGGTGCGCGCGGCCGGGTGCGCCACGGTGAAAGACACAAACCTGCGCGGGATCAGCGCGGTGTCGGCGCCTTTGTATGACCACACGGGCCGCCCCTGCGCGGTGCTGACCGCGCTGGGCGCGACGGGCGGCTTCGATGTGTCGGCAGACGGCAAGATCGTGGCGGCGGTGAAAAAAGAAGCGGCGGCGGCTAGCGCGGCGCTGGGGTACGTGGGGGAGAGCGCATGAAACGCCTCGCCATCCTGGGCGCCTTGCATGAAGAAATCGCCGACCTGCTGGCCGCGATGGAACCCGGCGCTACCGTCCACCGAATCGCCATGCGCGATTTTCATGTGGGCACGTTGTGGGGCACGCCCTGCGTGATCGCGTTAAGCCGCATCGGCAAGGTGGCGGCATCCGCCACGGCGTCGATCGTCATCCGGGAATTTGATGTGTCGCGCGTGGTCTTCACCGGTTTGGCGGGCGGGTTGCACGCGGACGTGGAGGTGGGCGACGTGGTCGTGGCCAGCACCTTGATGCAGCACGACATGGACGCGCGTCCGCTGTTTGATCAGCACGAGATCCCCTTGTTGGGGCGGGTGTGTTTTGACACGGACGCCGGCTTGAGCAAGCTGCTGCGAGACAGCGCGGAGACCTTCACCCAAGCGTTTACGCACGCGAGCCCGGGGGCTGCCACGCAGGCGATGCCCACCGTCCACCACGGCCTGATCGCAACCGGCGACCGGTTCGTCAGCCACAACGACGAGGCCCAGGTACTGCGCAAGCGCCTGCCCACTGCTTTGTGCGTGGAAATGGAAGGCGCGGCGATGGCGCAGGTCTGCTATGAATTCGGCGTGCCCTTCGCGGTGCTGCGCGTGATATCCGACCGCGCCGACCATGCCGCCAAGACCGACTTCACCGCGTTCCTGGAAAACGTTGCGCGCGTCTACTCCGCCGGCATTCTGTCGCCGCTGCTGAAATCGGGTGCCTTGCTGGACGGCTAGGGCTTCTGCTCAAGCCGGTGTGGATGACTGGCGACCCTGGCCCGGTTTCAACCGCAACTCCACCGACAGCCCCCCGCCTTCCCGCTCGCTTAACGTCAGCGTGCCGCCCACCACATCCGCCAACTGCTGCGCGATGGCCAGGCCCAGCCCGGTGCCCCCGGTATCGCGGTTGCGCGAACTTTCCAGGCGATAGAAGGGTTGCAGCACGGCGGCGCGCTCGTGTTCGGGAATGCCGGGGCCGCGGTCCAGTACAAAGATCGACACCGCCGTGTCGCCATGCACCGCCACGTCCACTTCAGCCGCGCCCGCGAACTTCAGCGCGTTGTCGATCAAGTTGCCCAGAATCCGCCGCAGCGCATGCGGGCGCGTCATCAGCGGCCCGGCGTGGTCACCGCTCAAGCTGACGGGCTTGCCCGTGTCTTGATAGTCATAGACCAGGCTTTCCAGAAACGCATGCAGGTCCACGCGCGCGGGCGTTTCAACTTTGCCGTGCGCACTGCGCGCGTAGTCGATGCCTTCGCGCACCAGCCTTTCCACTTCGTTCAGGTCCTGCGCCAGCTTGTCGCGGTCGTCCGAGGCGTCCATGAACTCGGTGCGCAGTTTCATCCGCGTGATGGGTGTTTGCAGGTCGTGCGAGATGGCGCCCAGTATCTGCATGCGCTCGGCCACGTGGGCGGCGATGCGGGCCTGCATGGCGTTGAACGCGGTGGCGGCGTGCGCCACTTCGGCCGGGCCGCCTTCTTCCAGCAAGGGGCTCTTGGCGTTCGGGTCCAGCGTCTCGGCGGCATGGGCCAGGCGCGTCAGCGGCCGCACGGCAAGCCGCACGGCCAGCCACGCGCACACGATCAACAGCACCAACTGCACCGCCAGCACCACCAGCAGCCATGGCTCGGGGCGCATTGACGACAGATGGATATCCAGCACTACGGGTTGCCCATCGGACAGCACGACGCGCGCCTGGATATGCCGGGGGTCATTCGCCATGGCGCGTATGGTCAGCGGGCGCGCGCTGCCCAGCGCCGCTTCGATGGCGCTGGCGGCATTGCGCGCGACGTCCAGCCGCAAGGGTTGATCGGCCTGTCCGGCACCCAGCAGGTACTGGCGGTTGCCGCTGGACAGGCGCGGCAGCCAGGCCGCGCGTTCGTCGGCGGGCAGGCGGTCCAGCACGTCCATGGCGATGGCGACGTCGCGTTCCAGGTCGCCCAGCATCATGCTCTTGGTGGTGTTGTAGCGTTCGTAGAACAGCGAGGCGAACGACAGGCCATACGCCAGCACCAGGCCTATCAGGAAAATCAGGAACAGCCGTGCGACCAGGGTGCCGGGCCAGGCGGAACGTGGGCGGGCGGCGGGGTTCACTCGTTGGCTTCCGACACATCGATCGCCGCCGCGAACACATAGCCTTCGCTGCGCACGGTCTTGATGTAGCGGGGTTCGCGCGCATCTTCGCGCAGGCGTTGGCGCAGGCGGCTGACCAGCAGGTCGATCGAGCGGCCAAAGAACTCGGCGTCGCGGCCTTGGGTCAGGTTCAGCAGTTGATCGCGGTTCAGCACGCGCTGCGGGTGGTCCAGGAACACGCGCAGCAGCCGGTATTCCGCACCGCTTAGCGACACCACCGTGCCGCTCTCATCCAGCAAGTGGCGCGCGGTGGTGTCCAGCCGCCAGTCGCCGAAGGCGATCTCGCGGCCCGGCTCCGTCACCTGGAAATTGGGCGGCAGCATGCGCGTGCGCCGCAGAATCGCCTTGATGCGGGCCAGCAGTTCGCGCGCCACAAAGGGTTTGACCAGGTAATCGTCGGCGCCCATTTCCAGGCCCAGCACGCGGTCCATGTCGTCGCTACGCGCGGTCAGCAGCAGGATCGGAATGCGGCGGTGCTTGCCGCTGCGCAGTTCGCGGCACAGCACCAGCCCGTCGTCGCCCGGCATCATGATGTCCAGCACGATCAGGTCCACGGACAGGTTTTCCAGCAGCGACCGCATCTGCCGGCCGTCGGCCGCCAGCGTGACGGCCAGGCCGTTCTTCTTCAGGAAGTTGCCGGCAAGCTCGCGTATTTCACGATCGTCGTCAACGATCATCACGTGATCAATCTGATCCATCTGCGGTGGCCTAAAGGGTGGGGGCGGCAACGCGCGGAAGCACACGCGCGGGTAGGCGGATTTTATCCAAGGCGACGCCTTCAGCGGTCGGCCGGCGGCAGCGGGTCGCGGCGCGGCCGGGTATTGGCGATCAGTTGGCATTGGAAGGGCTTGGCGGCTTCGGTGCTGAAGCCGCCGAACATCAACAGCAGTACGGCAAGAATGCGCTTCATAAGGGTCTCCGGGGGCAGGGCATGAACGGGTTATAGCGCCGGCCGCCGCCGCAAGTGTGTCGTACTGTGTACGCCCCGGCGGCAGATACATAAGCCAGGAAAAAACACGCAAAACCGGCACAAGCCGGATACGCGGCGCGGGTGCAATGGGGCCTCTTTCCAAAGGACTTGCCCCATGGACCTGATCAACACCCCCATCGCTTTGCTGGCCGGCATGCTGACCATCGCCTCACCCTGCGTGCTGCCTCTGCTGCCGGTGCTGCTGGGCACCTCGCTGGAACGGCCGGACCGCTGGCGTCCCCTGTTCGTCGTGTCGGGCTTTGTGCTGGCGTTTGCCGGCCTGGGTATCGCGCTAAGCCTGTTGTCCACCTTGAATGCATCGGTACACGAAGCGGTGCGGTCCACGTCGATCGCGCTGCTGGCGCTGTTCGGCCTGGTGCGCATCTGGCCGCAACCCTACGACCGCCTGATCGCCCGCATTGGCGGCCCCTTGCAGCAATTGGCATTTAACGCGGGCGGCTCGGGCAGCGGCAATGCGGGCGGCTTTGTGCTGGGGCTGTCGTTGGGGGCGGTGTGGACGCCCTGCGCCGGCCCGGTGCTGGCGTCGATTCTGGTGCTGGCCGCCAAGGCGCAGAACCTGACGCAGTCCAGCACCTTGTTGTTGATGTTCGCCATCGGCGCGGGCATTCCGATGCTGGTGATCGCCTACGGCGGCCAGGCCATCGCGGCGCGGGTGCGGGGCTTGTCGCGCTACACGCAGCGCTTGCAGCAAGGCTTTGGCGTGCTGCTGATCCTGACCGCCGCCGCCATCTATTTCCAGTACGACATCCTGGCCTACGCCTGGATCAGCAACCTTTTCAACTGACCGTCCCTCACCTCAATTCAAGGAGCATGACCATGTTCGCCACGTTCAAGAAAATCGCGCTGGGCGCGCTGTTGGCCACGTCGCTGGCCGCCTCGGTGATGCCGCTTACCGCGCAGGCCGGCGCCTCCCAACCGACCCCCGCGCCGGAATTCACCGGCATCGAGCACTGGCTCAACAGCGACCCGCTGACGCTGGCGTCGCTGCGCGGCAAGGTGGTGCTGGTGGATTTCTGGACCTACACCTGCATCAACTGCGTACGCACCTTGCCCTACGTGACAAGCTGGTATCAGAAGTACAAGGACCAGGGGCTGGAGGTGGTGGGCGTGCATACGCCGGAGTTCCCGTTTGAACGGTCCACGCCCAACGTGCAGAAGGCGCTGGAGCGCTTCGGCATCACGTATCCGGTGGCGCAAGACAACCGCTATGCCACCTGGGACGCCTACCGCAACCAGTATTGGCCCGCCTTCTACCTGATCGACAAGCAAGGCCAGATCGTCTACCGCCATTTTGGCGAGGGCAGGTATGCGGAGACGGAGGCTGAGATTCAGCGGTTGCTGGCGCAGCCGGGTTAAGCGTACCTGCCTGGATGGATGAAGCGGACGTCCTTTCCTCGGACGTCCTTTCCTCGGACGTCCTTTCCTCGGACGTCCTTTCCTCGGACGTCCTTCCCGCAGGTGTGCTGCCCGCAGACGTGCTGCCTGATTAGCGACCCGTATCCGGATAGTTCGGACCCGCGTCGTGAAAGCCGCCTTCACTGTAGGGATTGACGGCGCCGGGGTGGGGCGGGCCGCCCGGGCCGGAGGTGCAGCCGCTTATCACCACGGCGCTTGCCAGCAAGGCAAGCAAGCGAATCAATGAGGGTGTCATGTCAGTCTCCCGCGGCTGCGCCTTGGCAAGCGCGTCGTGCGCAGCGTGTGCGGAAGATTATAGGCGCCGCTCAGTTCTCAAGCGTGGGCGCGAGCAGGGCGAAGACCTTGCTTTGGTTGTTGGCGCTGGACAGCAATTCGGCGATCGACACGCCGTTGCGGGGATTCAGGGTCAGGGCAATGGTCCGCTTGTCGCCGCTGGCGAAGCGGGCAAGAGCTTGGCAGGCGTCGTCGTTGTCGTCGAAACCGGCCAGGGACTTTTGGTCCTCGCAACGCTTTTGGCTGTCGCTGACCAGCTTGTCGAACTGCTTGGCGCGCTGCTTGTCGGGGTTGCCTTCGCCCGGTTCGGCGCTGAGGTTATAGCGCTTGAAGAGTTCCACGCTGCGTTGGACGTAGCCGTCGTCCTTCACGGACAGGCTGCCGGACTTGATGCGCAGTTCCGCCAAGGGCGCCAACTTGCGGTCGATGCGGCCCATGCCCATCATGCCCATCATGGCCAGCCCGACCAGCGCGTCGCGGTCTTCCGCCAAGGAAACCGCGCCGTTGACCCGTTCCAGGCTCAACGCCAGTTCGGCGTTCAGCGCCTCGGGTTGTTCCAGGGTCAATTGCAGTTCGGCGTTGTCGTCGTCACGCTGGTAGTCCCAGCGCACCCGCAGGTTGGCGGGCGGCAGGTCCAGCTTGCCGGCCTGGCGGGCCAGGTCTGTCTGGCTGAGCACGCTGGTGCCGTTGGGCAGGGCAGCGCCTTCGATCGTGACGTCGCCGCTGCGGCGGTCGCTGGTGTTGCGCAGCCCGCTGATCTTGACGGTGTCGATCAGGGCGATGGGCGAGCCCGCCGGGCCGACCGTCACCTGTTTCAGCTTGGCGGACCCGAAGGGCGACGCCGAAATGCTCTGCCAGCGCACCATGTCGCGCTGGCCCGTCTTGTCGAGCAGCGCCACGATTTCATCTTCCGCCTTGCCGGAGGCGTAAGCGCCCAAGCCCCACCAGGCGCAGGCCAGCACCACGACGACACCGCCTGCGATCAGGCCATTCTTCTGTTTGATCATTGGGTTGCTCGTCTGGCGGTTAGGGTTGGTTCGCTTGGTCAATGACGGCCTGGGCCTTCTCCGGCGTCCAGTCCGGCAGGCCCAGCATCATGCGGGCGCCGACCAAGGGGTCGTTCAGGTCGGCGCAGCCCGCCTTCTGGCAAGCGACGGGCGCGGCTTGGCCCAGCGTCAGCAAGGTCAGCGGCAGGCCGTTGTCGTCCTGGCGCTTGGTGTCCAGCGTGAGCTCGCCGGGCACCAGATACCAGCCTTCCTTCATGGCCTTCTGGCCGGTCAGGCGGATCTCGTACGGCCAGTCGGCCACGGCGTCGTTGTCCTGGTGGTCGTCTACGTGGATCACCATGCGCACGGCGGCCTTGCGGCCAGCCATCAGGGCCTTGTAGTCGCCGCCGGTCATCAGGTCGTAGCGTACGTCGCGCTGCATGCGTCCCAGGATGCCCTTGGGGTCGCTCTTGGCCTGATCAACCAGGTTTTGATATTGGCGCAGGTTGTCGCGTTCCTGATTGGCCAGGCGCATCCGTTCCTCGCGCTTCTTGCGGGCGAGTATTTCGTCGCGCTTGAACAGGTAGTTCTGGGCGTACTGCAGGTTGTAGCGCCACTCGCCCCGGGGCTTGCCGGTGCGCCAGTCGGTGGGGCGGTCGGCGGTGATCATGTAGAGCAGATGCTCGATCTTGTCGCCGAGCGCGCCTTGCTCGAAGTCGTCCGAGAACACAATGCGGGCATTGCCGGCGTCCGGCATGGCGGTGCGCTCGAGTACGCGCAGTGCGCCGTCCACAGCCACCTTGATGTCGGTGGCGTTGCGGAACACGTCGGCGTGGTCGGTGACGACGTCGATGCGGGTGTAGCGCCACACGTCCAGGCCGCTGCCGTACGACATGCGTTCGGCACGCAGCAAATAGTGGGAACGGCTGGCGGGGTCGCTGTCCAGGTGGAACCACAGGGAGCCATCGTCGTCGACATGCGCGAGGCGGGTCGCGGCAACGGGCGAGGTGAACGGAATGCCGCCCGCCATCCAGACGTCATTGCTTTGCGCGATGCGCGCGCCGTCGGAGCGCTCAAGCCGCAGCCGGCCCTTGCCCGTGGCGTAGCCGTCGGGACCGCAGGACATGCCATCGGTCTTCAGCGTGATGTATTGGGCGCCTTCGCCCAGGCGGAACGTCGACACGACCTTGCAGCCGTTCTGGTCCTGCATGGTCTTCAGCCGCTGCGTGCCGGCCATGACGGCGGCGGGCGACGGCGGCGTCCAGCCGTTGACGGCGAAGGCGGTCTGCACGGCGGGGGCGGGAGCTGGGGCTGCGGCAGGCGCAGCGGCAGGCACAGCGGCAGGTGCAGCGGCAGGCACAACAGCAGGTGCAGCGGCAGGCACAACAGCAGGTGCAGCGGCAGGTGCAGCGGCAGGTGCAGCGGCAGGTGCGGCGGCAGGCACAGCAGCAGGTGCAGCAGCAGGTGCAGCGGCAGGTGCGGCAGTAGCCGGAGCGGCGACAGGGGGCGGGGCAACGGGTGCTGCCGCCACGGCGGGGGCGGCTGGCTCGACGGCGGCCGGTGCGGCGGCTGTGGGAGTAGGTGTTGCTACTTGAGCGGATTGCGGCGCAGCAGCTGCGGGGACCGGCGCCGGCGCTTGCGTTGCGGCTGGTGCTGCGGCGACGGCGGGGGCGGGATCTGGCGTTGTGGCTGCTGCGGGTGTTGCAGGTGCAGCGGTTGCAGCGGGTGCAGCAGGCGCGGCAGCCGGCGCGGGGGCGGCAGCAACTTGCATTGCCCAGCCCGCGGCTTTGGTGCTGGTGCCGTCCGCAACACGCGCGCCGGCGTTGGTAACGCTGGTCCAGCGCAGGTCAACGGCTTGCGGGCACTGTTTGCCGAGCAGCACGCCGATCTTGGGCAGCAAGCGGCCAAGCGCGGCGGCGTCGGGGGCGGCGCCGTACACGGCGCGTAGATCCAGGTGCGGTCCGCACCACGGCGAACCGGTGGCGTGGTCGATGAATATCTCGATGTTTTCCGCTTTGGAATATGCCAGGCGATACGCCTCGGCGTGCGCCGGCAAGCTGCCGACGCTAGCGGCAATTGCCGCGACCACGCAAACCTTCTTCATGCTTTTCGCCTTGCCCCTGTTCGCTTTGGTTTACAGTATAACATTGCGAATCATTTGACATTAAATGATACGTATATTTTGAATATTCCTATTCAAGGTAAAACGCAACAATATCAAGGGGTTATGAAGTGTCTTCAGCTTTCATCGGATGGGTTACGGCAAAGGCGGCAAGTGGGTCCGATGGCAGCCGTGCATTTCGCGCAATAGTGTCCCTTTCCGCCTTGATGGCGTTGAGCGGTTGCGTCAGTACCGGCTCGGGCAAGATGGGCCTGGATTTCGGCGAAGTATTGGCCAAGGAACAGCAGGTTTTCACCGTCAATGGCGAGCGCGCGGCGCTGCGCCGTTACTACAACGATTCGTACGACATCAAGCTGTATGGCCAGAAGAAGGTCATGGAGCTTGAGGTCAAGGGCGCGTCCATGATGGTGGCGAATGTGTCCGAAGTGCCGGGCGCAACGCTGATCACGCTGGATGTGCCGGAGCTCGGCTGCAATCACGTCTATCACGTGTACCGCGTGTCGGGCGTGCAATCGTCCAAGTGGCAGAACAGCTATCGCAGTTGCGAAGGCCCGCTGTCGTTCCAGGTGGCCAACGGCCAGTGGACGGCCCGCCAAACGGTAAAGCCTGCTGTCGGCAAGCCTTACATGCTGGTCTACCAGGACGGCAATCTGTACACGCGCCCGCTTGAAGTGACCAAGCCGCGTGTGCCGGCCAAACCGCGCCCGAAGGCGCCGCCCAAGGCCAAGCCCGCCGCGCCCACGGCCCCCGTGGCCGATGCCGTCAACCTGGACGACGTGGCCGCGCCTGCCGCCGCCGCCAATCTGGACGAGATCGACGCGCCGCCGCCCGGCAAGATCAACACCAGTGGTTTGAAGGCCGACACGGCCAGCGACGTGAAGATGAAGGACGAGAAGTAAAACGCGACGACGGGTAAATCGCGACCTCAGGTAGAACGCAACGTCACACGGCGGGGGCGGGCGGCAACGCCGCGCCCATAGCCACGGTCTTGCGTTTTATCCGAGGCCCGTCGCAGCGTTGCCGATACGCCTGCACCGCGTCGGAATCCGCTGGCTGGAAATAGGGGTGGTCGTAATGCGCCTCGCGCATCGCGGCGTACAGGCGGCGGCCCCATACGCACTGCGCCTGGGCCTCGTCCCACAAGCGCGCCGCCTGTTCCGGTTGGCCGCTGCGCCATAACGCCAAGCCGTAGTCGGCCACGATTTCTTCGTTGCGAGATATCTCGCGGTACGACGCGCGCATCAGGCGCAGGCCTTCCTTGGTGTCGCCTCGCAGGCTGAGGATCCAGCCCAGCGTGCCCTGGTTGTAGGGGTTGGGACCCCACAGGCGGATGGACCGGCGCGCTTCCTCTTCGGCTTGCGGCAGGTAGTCGGGAAAGTCCGCCAGGTAATAGGCAATATCGTTGGGCCAGTCCGTGTCGCTTGCCCGAGGGGGGCGGCCGGGCTTGGTCTGGCGACGTTGCAGCGTCTGCGCGTCGGTCAGCGCCAGGTCGGGCATGCCCAACAAACGTTCCAGGCCTAGGCGGTCGCTCAGCAGCGGGGTTTCGACCGGTTCAAGCGATTCCGGAAACCGCCATTTGCGTGATTGCATCAGCCAGTGGCGCGCGTCGTCCTGCCGGCCGACCATCAGCAGCAGGTGAGCCAGATCCAGTTGCTGGCGAGGGGTGTCGGCGCATTGCATGGTCTGGATCAACTGCTGCGCGCCGGCGGCATCGTTCTGGCTGAACTTGCGGTTGATGGCGTCCAGCTCGTCAAAGCACGCCCGGTTGTCGGTGACGGACGCATCGATGGACAGGGACAGGGAGGCAGCCGGCACGTTGTGGCTGAAATAGGCCGTGGCGCCTTGGCGGGTGGTGTAGCCCAGGTCCACCCATTGTTCGCCCCAGCGCTGGTGCATGGTCAGGATGTAGGGCCAGGCCGGCACGGGTTCCTTGTCGTTGCCGCTGGAGTGCAGTTGGAAAAAGTGGCCCCAGGGGCCGTCGCCCACGCGGCGGATCAGCGTGAAGTCTTCGGGCTGGTAGGCCTTGTCCGTCCACACCCAGGCGGTGCGGCCTTCGGCGTCGGTGGTGCCGTGCAGGATGCCGTCCTGGCTGGGGGTGTCGCGGATGGATTCCTGCTTGCCCGTCAGGAACAAACGATACGGCGTGTTGGGCGCGGGCGCGCTGTCGCGGTTGTTCAGCAAGGTCAGCGTCAGGCTCTGGCCATGCGGGCCCACGCCGTATTGGGCCATGCCGGGCGGCGGGGTGGCGCTTGACGCCGCCGCGACGTCGGCCTGGGCGCCGGACGGAATCAGCAGCGCGGCGGCGGCCAGCAAGAGCGGGGTAAACGGGTGCTGCATCGGGAATGTCATGGGGGCTGCGGGGCGGCGTCTGCGGATGGATTTGGGCGAGCCGAATTGTGTCACGAACCCCTATTTTTCTGTCAGCGCTGGGAGCCAGGCCGACAGGCCCCGTTCAGCCGGGTCGGCAAGCGGGTATTTCAGCGGCGTTTCGGGCATTTGCGCTAGGATGATCGGCGCAATAACCCGTCACGACTTCCGCCTCCCCTGGAGAAACCCCGCATGACCGCCCTAGACTCGTTCGCCATCACCAAGAAGTGGCCCGCCCAGCATCCCGAGCGCATCCAGTTGTATTCGCTGCCCACGCCCAACGGCGTGAAGGTGTCGATTCTGCTGGAAGAGATCGGCTTGCCCTACGAGGCCCACCGGGTCGCTTTCGACAAGCAGGACCAGTTTTCGCCCGAGTTCCTGTCGCTGAGCCCGAACAACAAGATTCCGGCCATCCTTGACCCGAATGGCCCGGACGGCAAGCCGCTGGCGCTGTTCGAGTCCGGCGCCATCCTGATCTACCTGGCCAGCAAGACCGGCCAGTTCATCCCCACGGACACGGCCGGGCGCTACGAGACGCTGCAATGGGTGATGTTCCAGATGGGCGGCATCGGCCCGATGTTTGGCCAACTGGGCTTCTTCCATAAGTTCGCCGGCAAGGACTACGAAGACAAGCGCCCGCTGGAACGCTATGTGGCGGAATCCAAGCGCCTCTTGGCCGTGCTGGACCAGCGCCTGGAAGGCCGCGACTGGGTCATGGGCGACGAATACACCGTGGCCGACATCGCCATCCTGCCGTGGGTGCGCAACCTGGTGGGCTTCTACGACGCCGGTGACCTGGTCGAGTTCTCGCGGTTCAAGAACGTGGCCCGCGTGCTGGAAGCGTTTGTCGCCCGTCCGGCCGTGGCGCGGGGCCTGACCATTCCCGCCTAGGCATGGAACTGCGCCAACTGCGTTATTTCGTGCGCGTGGTCGAAGCGGGCAGCATCGGCCGCGCGGCCACGTCCATCGGCATGGTCACGTCGGCGCTAAGCCAGCAGATCAGCCGGCTGGAAGGCGAACTGTCCACCCGGCTGCTGCAACGCAGCGCCATCGGCGTGGTGCCCACGGACGCGGGGCTGGCGTTTTTTCGGCAGGCCCAACTGGCGCTGCGCCATGCCGATGACGCCGTGCAGGCCGCGCAGCAGGCGCGGCTGGCAGGCCACGTCAGCGTGGGCTTGTCGTCCACCACCGCCGCCATTCTGGGCGCGCCGTTCCTGCAAGCCATGAACGAGCGCTACCCCGACATCCGGCTGCATCTGGTCGAGGCGCTGTCGGGCCATCTGGCCGATATGCTCAACGGCCGCCTGCTGGACCTGGCCATCGTGTTCCAGGCCGAATCCGCGCGCCGCTGGAGCATCATGCCGCTGTTGGACGAGCCCCTGTTCCTGTGCGCGCGGCGCGACATGCCGGGCCTGCCTGAGGGCGACACGACGCGGCTGGCCGACATCGCGCATCTGCCGCTGGTGCTGCCCAGCGGGCGCCACGGCCTGCGGGCGCTGGTCAACAACGCGTTCCTGCAACTGGGTCAGACGCCGCGCGTGGTGGCGGAAGTTGATGGCCTGTCGCTGTTGATGGACGTGGTGCAACTGGGCAGCGCCGCCACCATCCAGCCCAGTTCGGCCACGGCGCGCATCGCACCCGGCCAGTTGCACATGGCCCGCATTGAAGACGCCCACCTGTTTCGCCCCAATCTGCTGGTCAGCCTGTCCGACGATGAACTGTCGCCCGCGGCGCTGGCCGCCCGGCTGGTGCTGGCCGATGTGTCGCGCACCCTGGCGCGCGACGGCAAATGGGCGGTGGTGGCTCTTCACGATTCGTGAAGACCCGTTGACGCCCGCCTGATATCGCGCGCGGCCTCCGCTAGGTAGAGTCGTCCCCTTGATGTGAGGGGCAATGACATGGTGGATGTCTTGGTGGTGGGCGGGGGCAACGCGGCGCTGTGCGCGGCCCTGATGGCGCGCGAGGCCGGCGCAAGCGTATTGCTGCTGGAGGCCGCGCCGCGCGAATGGCGGGGCGGCAATTCGCAGCACACGCGCAATTTGCGCTGCATGCACGATGCCCCGCAGGACGTGCTGACCGACGCCTATCCCGAAGAGGAATACTGGCAAGACCTGCTGAAGGTCACGGGCGGGCAGACCAACGAACATCTGGCGCGGCTGGTCATCCGCGAATCTTCCACCTGTCGTGACTGGATGCGCCGCCATGGCGTGAACTTCCAGCCGCCGCTGTCGGGCGCGCTGCACGTGGCGCGCACCAACGCTTTTTTCATGGGCGGCGGCAAGGCGCTGGTGAACGCCTACTACCGCAGCGCCGAGGCGCTGGGCGTGCAGATCCGCTACAACGCGCCGGTGGATGCGCTGGAACTGGAAGACGGCCGTTTCAAGGCCGCGCGCATCGGCGACGAACGCATCGAGGCCCGCGCCTGTGTGCTGGCGGCGGGCGGCTTCGAGTCCAACCGCGAATGGCTGCGTGAAGCCTGGGGCCAGAACGAACGCGGCGAATGGCCGGCCGATAATTTTCTGATTCGTGGCACGCGTTTCAACATGGGCGTGCTGCTGAAGTTCATGCTGGACGCGGGCGCGGACGGCATTGGCGACCCCTCCCAATCGCACTGCGTGGCGATCGACGCGCGCGCCCCGCTGTACGACGGCGGCATCTGTACGCGCATCGATTGCGTGTCGCTGGGCGTGGTGGTCAACCGCGACGCCGTGCGCTTCTACGATGAAGGCGAAGACTTCTGGCCCAAGCGCTACGCCATCTGGGGCCGCCTGACCGCGATGCAGCCCGGCCAGATCGCCTATTCCATCATCGACGCCAAGGCCATCGGCCGTTTCATGCCGCCGGTGTTTCCGGGCGTGAAGGCCGACACGCTGCCCGAGCTGGCCGACAAGCTGGGGCTGGACCCCGCCACCTTTGAACAAACCCTGCGCGACTACAACGCCGCGTGCCGCGTCGGCACGTTCGACCACACCGCGCTGGACGACTGCCATACCGAAGGCATCGCGCCCGCCAAGACACATTGGGCGCGGCCGATCGATACCGCGCCGTTCTACGGCTACGCGCTGCGCCCCGGCATCACCTTTACCTATCTGGGCTTGAAGGTGGACGACACCGCCGCCGTGCGCTTTAACGACGTGCCCAGCGACAACCTGTTCGTGGCCGGCGAAATGATGGCCGGTAACGTGCTGGGCAAGGGCTACACGGCGGGCGTGGGCATGTCCATCGGCACGGCGTTCGGCCGTATTGCCGGCACCCGGGCCGCCGCCGCCGCGCGCGCCCAGACCCTTGCGAAGAGCACGATATGAAGCAGCTTGAAGCCCTGGCCCGCGAGGCGCAGTCGTTTTCCACCCCGCATTCCTCTACGCCTGGCGGTCCCGCCGTGGCGGAGCAACCTGCGATGCCGGCCGCCATGGTCGAGCACCCCGTCCAGTGGCGCGGCAAGACCGCCAAGCCGCAGGCCGACCTGCTGACCGACGACGAAACCGAAGTCGCGCGTGTCATGCAGATATGCAATGCCTGCCGCTATTGCGAAGGGTTTTGCGCGGTGTTTCCGGCCATGACGCGCCGGCTGGAATTCGGCAAGGCCGACCTGAACTACCTGGCCAACCTGTGCCACAACTGCGGCGCCTGTCTGCACGCCTGCCAGTACGCGCCGCCGCATGAATTCGCGGTGAACGTGCCGCAGGCCATGGCCAAGGTGCGCATGCAGACCTACACCGACTACGCCTGGCCCGCCGCGCTGGGCACGCTGTACAAGCGCAACGGGCTGGTCTTGTCGCTGGCTACCGCCGGCGGCCTGGCGCTGTTTCTGGTGCTGGCCGTGCTGATGGCGGGCGGACTGTTTCATGAGCCCATGGCCGGCAACTTCTATGCCGTGTTCCCGCACAACACGCTGGCGCTGATGTTTGGCGTGGTGTTCGGGTTTTCGATGCTGGCCTTGGCGGTGGGCGTCACGCGCTTCTGGCGCAATGTCAGCCCGGGGGCGGCCTCGGGCGCGGCCGTGGCTGAAGCGGCGCACGACGCGCTGCGGCTGCGCTATCTGGATGGCGGCCACGGCAAGGGCTGCAACAACGCGGACGATGCCTTCACCTTGTGGCGGCGGCGCTTTCATCACTTCACGTTCTACGGCTTCATGCTGTGCTTCGCGGCGACCTGCGTGGCCACGCTGTACCACTATCTGCTGGGCCAGCAGGCGCCGTATCCGTTTTTTAGCGCGCCGGTGCTGCTGGGCACGGTGGGCGGCATCGGTCTGCTGATCGGGCCGGCAGGCTTGCTGTGGTTGAACATCAAGCGCCATCCGCAACAAGGCGACGCTGCGCAAAAGCCGATGGACCGGGGCTTCATCGTGCTGCTGTTCCTGACCAGCGCCACCGGCCTGGCGCTCTTGGCGGGACGCGATGGCAGTGCGATGGCGCTGCTGCTGGCCATCCACCTGGGCGTGGTGATGGCGCTGTTCCTGACCTTGCCCTACGGCAAGTTCGCCCACGGCATTTACCGCTCGGCCGCCTTGCTGAAGTGGTCCATCGAAAAGCGCCAGTCCAACAAGCTGCAACTCGGGTCGGACTGAACCCCGGCCCCATCCCCCCACGGACATGACGGCGCCCCAGGGAGGGCGCCGCATTCGATTACAAACGAGGAGACTTCAATGAGCCATAACCGATTGCTGGCGCGCGTTGCGCTGGCCGCCTGTTTCACGCCGGTGCTGCCGGCCGCGCAGGCGCAAACCTTTCCGACCAAGCCCATCACGCTGGTCGTGCCGCACTCGGCGGGCGGCACGTCGGACATCCTGGCGCGCACTGTCGCGGCGGAGGCGGGCAAGACGCTGGGCCAGAGCATCATCATCGAGAACAAGGGCGGCGCCAACGGCACCATCGCGGCCAAGCAGGTGGCCACGTCCGCGCCGGACGGCTACACGCTGCTGCTGGCCACCGCCAGCACGCATGGCATCAACCCGTCGCTGTATTCGCGAATTTCGTACGACGCGGTCAAGGACTTCACGCCCGTCACGCTGTTGGCCACGGTGCCCAACGTGTTGGTGATCGGCCCCAAGGTCAAGGCTGCCAATGTGCAGGAGCTGATCGCCTACATCCGTGGGCAGGGTGACAAGACCAACATGGGGTCGGCGGGCGCGGGCACGCCGGGCCATCTGGCGGGCGAGATGTTCAAGAGCTCGGCGAAGCTGACGTTCACGCACGTGCCATACAAGGGCGGCAGCCCCGCCATTACCGATCTGATCGGCGGCCAGATCGACTTCATGTTCACGACCATTCCGGGCGTGCTGCCGCATGTGAAGGCGGGCACCTTGCGCGCGCTGGCGGTGACGTCGCCCGAGCGGTCGCCGGCCTTGCCCGAGGTGCCCACGATGGCCGAGTCCGGCCTGCCGGGCTTTCAGGCGGTGTCGTGGCACGGCGTGGTGGCGCCCGCGGGCACGCCGGACGCGGTGGTCGCGAAGCTTAACCAGGCCTTGAGCGGCGCGCTGGCAGCGCCCGCCGTCAAGCAACGCTTGATGGAAGAGGGCGCGCAGGCCTCCAACGTGAACACGGCCGCGTTCGGCAAGTTCATCCAGACCGAGATTGCGACCTGGGCACAGGCGGTGAAGGATTCCGGCGCGACGGCAAACTGAAGCGGGGTGGTGGCCGGCGGGGCGCATGCTAGGATTTCCGGCATGCTGAAAACCTTGTTGTTTACGCTGCTGGCGGCCCTGCCGGCAGCCGCCCTAGCCGCGAATCCTGTTGACGCGAATCCTGTTCCCGCGAATGCTGTTCCCGCGAACACCGCGCCCACGGATGCTGCCGCCACGCGTTCATCTTCCTCTCATGACCTGCAATGCCTGTACGCCGCCAGGCAGGAGGGCGGCATGCTGGAGCCCACCGATCAATGCGCGCGGGTGGAGGGCGACACGGTCGTGTTCGCGGCCGATGTGCTTGGGCGCATGGACTTCAACGAGGATGGCTTGTCGCCGGTATTCACGCACGGATCGTGGCGCTGGGTACGGCCCGATGGAAAATCGGTAGCCGTCGTCACCTACGACAATTTTGCGGATGACTTCGAAGACGGCCTGACGCGCGGGCCGTGGTCGGGTGGGATGGCCTATTACGACACGCAGCTCAAGCGCGTGCTGGCTACCCCCTATGAATGGGTCGACCGCTACAGCGGCGGGCTGGCCGTGGTGTGCGAAGGTTGCCGCAAGGCCCACACTCCGGACGGTGAGCACAGCTACATGACGGGCGGCCAATGGGGCGCTATTGACCGCCAGGGAAAGCTGTCCTTGCCCCTGCGGCCGGATGCGGCATCGCTGTATCGCGAGGTCGAGGCGGCACGCGCGGCGGCTGCGTCCACGGGCCGCTAAGGACAACGTCGCTGACCAAAAATCCGCGAATTAAAAGCCCGCTACCCACAAACTGGCCGACCACAAACTGCTGCCGCTAACCACCCGCCAGCAGCTTGCCCAATGTCGCCATCCCCTGTTCCATGTCGGCGTTCCACGGATGCCCATGGTTCAAGCGCAGGAAATTCCGGAAGGCGCCCGACGACGAAAACAGCGGCCCCGGCGCAATGCTGATGCCGTGATCCAGCGCGGCGCGGTGGACCTTCAACGTGTCGATGTGTGCGGGCAATTCCACCCACACAAAGTACCCGCCCGCAGGCCGCGTGGCACGCGTGCCCTTGGGAAAATAGCGCGCCACGGCTTGCAGCAGTTCGCCTTGCTGCACGGCCAGTGTCTGGCGGAACTGGCGCAGGTGGCGGTCGTAGCCGCCCTTTTCCAGATAGGCGGCAATGGCGGCCTGCGTGGGCGCGGCGGTGGCCAGGCTGGTGGTGAGCTTGTTGCGCATGATCTTCTGCGTATGGCGTCCGCCCGCCACCCAGCCCACGCGGTAGCCCGGCGCCAGCGTCTTCGAAAACGACGAGCAGTGCATCACGATGCCTTCCTTGTCGAAGGCCTTGGCCGGGCGTGGCCGGTGTTCGCCGAAATACAGTTCGCCGTAGACGTCGTCTTCAATCAGCGCAACGTCATGCCGGGTCAACAGCCGGACCAGCGCTTCCTTTTTTCTTTCGGGCATCAGGCTGCCCAGCGGATTCTGGAACGTGGTCATCAACCAGCAGGCGCGCGGCCGGTGCTGCACGATGGCGTCTTCCAGCGCTTGCAGGTCGATGCCTTCGCGCGGATGCGTGGCCACTTCGATGGCATGCAACTGGTTGCGTTCCAGCGATTGCAGGGCGGCATAGAACGTGGGGGATTCCACGATGACCGCATCGCCGGGCTGGGTCACCGCCGCCAGGCTCAGGTTCAGCGCGTCCAGCGCGCCGTTGGTGATGATGATGTCGTCCACCGGCACCGTCAGGCCATCAGCCAGATAGCGCAGCGCGATGGCGCGGCGCAGCGCCGCGTCGCCCGGGCTGAGGTCGTCGATGGACCCCCATGGGTCCAGCCGCTGCGCGGCCGACGCCATGAATTTGCCCAGCCGCGCGTAGGGCAGCAGCGACGGGCTGGGAAAGGCGGACCCAAACGGCACCATGTCGCGGCGCAGCGTGGCGTTCAGCACTTGCAGCACGTTGTCGCTGACGTCCACCGGGTGACGGCCGGCGGGGGCGCTGGACAAGCCGTCCAGTTCGGGCAGGGCGGCGTGCGGCGCGCGCAGCACGTAGTAGCCGGACCGGTCGCGCGCGCGGATCAGGCCGCGCGCTTCCAGCAGGTAATAGGCCTTGAACACCGTGGACGGGCTGACACCCCGGCTGGCGCTGGTTTGCCGTACCGAGGGCAGGCGGTCGCCCACTTGCAGCAAGCCCGAACTGATTGAGTTGGTGATGTCTTCCGTCAGCCTTTCATAGCGCTTCATGGCGGTTCCGATTCAAAGGGAATAGGGTGGGGCAGGCACGGGCGCCGGGCTCATGTCGACATGCCGACGGCGCGCATCAGCAGCCGCAGCGCGTAGGCCGCCACACCTAGCGCCGCGACGCTGGCGGCCCAGATCAGCGCCAGCCAAAGCAGGCGGCTGCGCCACGCAGCCGGAGTCGCGCGGGCGGCGTCAGGGGGTGTCGTCAAGGCAGGCATCAATGAAACTCCTCGCCGGTACGGACCTTGCCGCGAAACACGTAGTACGACCAGGCGGTGTAGACCAGGATAATCGGAATGATCAGCAGCGCGCCGACCAAGGCGAAACCCTGGCTTTGCGGGGGCGCGGACGCCGTCCAGATCGAGATGTCAGGCGGAATGATGGCGGGCCAGATGCTGATGCCCAGGCCGGTGTAGGCCAGGAACACCAGCGCCAGCGACAGCAGGAAGGGGCCGGCGGCGGGCGTGCCGCGCACGCGCCGGATCAAGTCATAGCCGGCGGCGGCCACCAGTACCGGTACCGGCAGAAACCAGAACATATTGGGCAGGCTGAACCAGCGCTGCGCGATATGCGGTTGCGCCAAGGGCGTCCACACGCTTAGCACCGCGATCACGGCAAGCAGCGCGCACGTTAGCGGCCGCACGATCGCGCACATGTGGCGGTGCAGCCGGCCTTCGGTCTTCATGATGAGCCAGGTGCAGCCCAGCAAGGCGTAGCCCGCCACCAGGCCCAGGCCGGTGAATAGCGAGAACGGGCTGATCCAGTCCCACGCGCCGCCTTGGTAGGTACGCCGCACGACGGTAATGCCTTCGATGTAGGCGCCCAGCGTCACGCCCTGGAAGAACGTGGCCGTGACCGAGCCGATCACGAAGGCAAGATCCCAGTAAGGGCGATGGTGTTCGTCGGCCTTGAAGCGGAATTCAAACGCCACGCCCCGAAACACCAGGCCCAGCAGCATGAACACCAGCGGCAGGTGCAGCGCGCTGAGGATCACGGAATACGCCAGCGGAAACGCCGCCATCAGGCCCGCGCCGCCCAGCACCAGCCAGGTTTCGTTGCCGTCCCAGACGGGTGCCACCGTGTTGACCATGACGTCGCGTTCATCGCGGTCACGGATCAGCGGAAACAGGATGCCGATACCCAGATCAAAGCCATCCATGACCACGTACATCATCACGCCAAACAGGATGATGACGGCCCATATCAATGCAAGGTCGATGCCCATGGTGTCAGACTCCGGAAGGCTTGCGAGGCGCGGGTTCGATGCCCGCCAGCGTGGAGGCGGCGGACAGCGGGCGCGAGGGTTGGCGCGGCTCGCCCGGGCCGCCCGACAGCGGCGCGTGGCCGGGCGCGGGGCTGGGACCCATGCGGATCAGGCGCAGCATGTACGACACGCCGGCGCCAAACACCAGCAGGTACACGACCACGAACAAGGCCAGCGTCAGCGTCAGTTCGCCGACGCCATGCGGCGTGGCCGCGTCGGCCGTGCGCATCACGCCGTAGACGATCCATGGCTGGCGGCCGATCTCGGTTACGTACCAGCCGGCCAGCATCGCAACGATGCCCGACGGCCCCATCCACAGCGCAAAGCGTTGCAGTGCGCGCGACTCGTACAGCCGTCCGCGCCAACGCGTCCAGAGCGCCCAGCCGGCCAGCAGAATCATCAGCATGCCCAGCCCGGCCATGATGCGAAACGACCAGAACACCACGGTGGCGTTGGGCCGGTCTTCGGGCGGATACGACTTCAGGCCGGGAAACTGGCCGTCCCAGCTATGCGTCAGGATCAAGCTGCCCAGGCGCGGGACGTTCAGCGCAAAGCGCGTTTCTTCGCGTTCCATGTCGGGGATGCCGAAGAGCGTCAGCGGCACGCCCGCGCCCGGTTCGTTTTCCCAATGCCCTTCAATGGCGGCGATCTTCGCGGGCTGATGCTTCAGTGTGTTCAAGCCATGAAAGTCGCCCACCACGGCTTGCAGCGGCGCCACCAGCAACAGCATGCCCATCGCCATGGCGAACATCTTCTTCACGGCGGGGCTGCGGTCGCCGCGCAGCAGGTGCCACGCGCCAGACGCGCCCACCATCAACGCGGTCGCCAGGAATGCGGCGATGCCCATGTGCGCCAGGCGGTACGGAAACGATGGGTTGAAGATCACGGCGAGCCAGTCGGTGGGTACGACGCGACCGTCCAGGATTTCGTAGCCGGCGGGCGTCTGCATCCAGCTGTTGGACGCCAGGATCCACGTGGCCGACACCAGCGTGCCCAGCGCCACCATGATGGTCGAGAAAAAGTGCAGGCCCGGGCCCACGCGCGTCCAGCCGAACAGCATCACGCCCAGAAAGCCGGCTTCCAGGAAAAAGGCGGTCAGCACTTCGTATGCCAGCAGCGGCCCCGTCACGCTGCCCGCGAAGTCCGAGAAAAAGCTCCAGTTGGTGCCGAACTGGTACGCCATCACCAGGCCGGACACCACGCCCATGCCGAAGTTGACGGCAAAGATCTTGGTCCAGAAGTGATAAAGGTCGCGATAGACGGGCTTGCCCGTGCGCAGCCAGAAGCCTTCCAGCACAGCCAGGTAGCTGGCCAGGCCAATCGTGATGGCGGGAAATACGATGTGAAATGAAATGGTGAACCCGAACTGTATTCGGGCAAGCAATAGCGCGTCGCCATGCATAGCGGTCTTCCTGATAAGCGGTGTCCTACGCTTCGAACAGTAGATCCGGGGCGCGAAGTAGTACAGATTCAGAATTCAGATAAAAAAGCGGATCAGTTTGGCTGGCTGTGCCTCCAAAGCCAGGCAAGACGCGGGCTGGCGCGCTGTGCTCCGGCAATATTCCGGTAGCGTGCATGGCCCTGAATAAGCAGATCAGGTTGGCAGGCCCAGGCTATGACGGTGGATTCTGGCCTCGGCCGGGACACGGTTCCCGCCAGCGGGCCATTCGGCTACGATGGGAGCCCGCTGTTGGAACAACCTTCATCGACGCTTGCCGCAGGCCGCCGTCCTTCGCCCAGAGATACCCGATAGTTATGAGCATGACCAAAACGAAGGGCACGTCCAGTAAAGCCCAGGCGTTGCCGCACCGCATCCGCGACCAGTTGCGTTACGAAATCCTGACGGGCGCCTTGCCCGCGGGCACCCCGCTCAAGCAGGACGCCCTGGCCACGCGCTTCCAGGCCAGCCGCATTCCCGTGCGCGAAGCGCTGCGCCAACTGGAAACCGAAGGCTTGGTGGCCTATCACCTGAATCGGGGCGCGGTCGTCATCCGCATGGACGTGGACCAGATCTGCGAATTGCTCGACATCCGCATCGCGCTGGAAGGCTATGCCGTGCGCGCGGCCGTGCCCAACATGGCGCGGGCCGACCTGGACAACCTGGAAGCCATCCTCAAGGCCTACGACGAGGCCGATTCCGTGTCGCAATGGGCCGAACTGAACCGCCGCTTCCATCTGGCCTTGTGCGCGCCCGCGAACAACACGCGGCTGCGTCGGCTGATCGAGGAATACGGCCTGAATACCGACCGCTACACGCACGAGATGATGTCGCAGGCCACCGGCAAGGAAGGGCCGCAGTCGGACCATTACCGCATCCTGGAAGCCTGTCGCCAGCAGGACGGCGCGTTGGCGGCAAGCCTGGTTGAAGCGCACATCATTGAAACCAAGAAGAACCTGGTGGCCATGCACCGCATGCGCCAGGACGGCTGAACAGCTGAACGGCCCGCGCGGGGCGGGCCTTCAAGACGTGCACACGGGACTCGGCTACGCCGCCCGGCCGCCCAGATACAGCTCGCGCACCTGCGCGTCGTTCATCAGCGCCTGCGCCTCGCCCGTGATGGCAACGGTGCCCATCGACAGTACATACGCGCGGTCGGATATCCGCAGCGCTTCCATGGCGTTTTGCTCCACCATCAGAATCGTCACGCCTTCCTTGGCGCGGATGCGCTGGATGGCTTCGAACACTTCGCCCAACGTCTTGGGTGACAGGCCGGCCGAGGGTTCGTCCAGCAGCAGCAGGCCGGGCGACGGCATCAGCGCGCGCGCCAGCGCCAGAATCTGGCGTTCGCCGCCCGACAGGGACGCGGCGGGGGCATCCAGCTTGCGTTGCAGCACGGGGTAGTGCTCGCACAAGGTACGCACGCGCGCCGCGCACTGCGCCTTGTCCAGCGCATTGCCGCCCACCAGCAGGTTTTCTCGCACGGACAGCGCGGTGAAGACGTTCTCGGTCTGCGGCACGAAGCCCAGGCCGTGGCGCAGAATTTTCTCGTGCACCGGAAAGCGCGAGATGTCCTTGTTGCCCAGCATGACGCGGCCCTCGCGGGGTTTCAGATACCCGGCGATGGTTTTCAACAGGGTCGATTTGCCGCAGCCGTTCGGCCCCAGCAGCGTCACGATTTCCGCCTTGCCGGCATACAGCGAAATGCCGCGCAGGATGTCCACGTCGCGCGTGTAGCCGGCGACGACGTTGTCCACTTCGATCATTTTTTCTCTCATCACGCGGCCTCCATGCGCAACACGGGCGAGGCATTGGCGCCGGCGGCGGGCTTGGCGGGGGCGCCGCCCAGATACGCTTCCAGCACGCGCTCATTGGAGGCCAGCTCGTCGGGCGGGCAGTCGGCCACGATGTGGCCTCGGTCCAGCACGATGCAGCGGTGGCAGACCTCGCGGATGAAATGCATGTCGTGCTCGACGACAACGATCGTCATGCCGGCCTGGTTCAAGCGCTGCAAGGCGCCGACGATGTCGCTGCGCAGATTCGGATGCACGCCCGCGGTGGGCTCGTCCAGCATCAGCATGCGCGGATGCGCCATCAGCGCGCAGACGATGCCCAGCAGCTTTTTCTGGCCGCCCGAGATCGCGGCGGCGGATAAATCACGCACCGGCGTCAGCAGCAGTTGCTCCAGCAGCGCGTCGGCCTGCGCGCGCGCGCGGGCTTCCGCCTGCCGCGCCGCCCGCGTGCCGAACAGGCTTTCCCAGACGCCGTGGTGCTCCACCGACGCGGCCATTGCCACTTCGGCCACCGACATCTTGCGCGGCATCGAGGGCAACTGAAAGCTGCGCGCGATACCGGCACGAACGATCTGGTGCGCGCTGAGCTTGTCGATGCGCCGGCCTTCGAACTGGACGCTGCCGGCGTCGATGGTTTCGAAACCGGTAATGGTGTTCAGCAGCGTGCTCTTGCCGGAACCGTTCGGGCCCAGCAGGCCCACGATTTCGCCGGGGCGGATGGCAAAGCCCACTTTTTCCAGCACGCGATTGCCGCCAAACGCCTTGGCCACCGAATCGACCTGCAATGCATAAGGGGTGGTCATGGCATTTTCCTCATCTTTTCCGGCAGCAGCCCTTCGCTGCGCCACAACAGGCATCCCAGCAGAATGAATCCGATCAAGCCCAGGCGCAGCGCGCCGGCAATGTCGGAGCCAAAGCCGAATGCATCTTTGGCGAACGGCACCAGCGTGTAGGCGGTCTGTACCAGCACCACGCCCAGCACCACGCCGGAGAAATTACCGATGCCGCCGATCATCAACATGGTCCATAGCAGGAACGTTTCCGACGCCAGCAGATAGTCAGGGCCGACAAAGCTCATGTAGTGCGCGTAGAGCGAGCCCGCCAGCGCCGTGACCGCCGCGCCCGCCATGACGGCGCGAGACTTCAAGGACATCAGGTCGTAGCCCATGCAGGCCGCCAGCTTCGGTTCTTCGCGCATCACCCGCAAGGCGCGGCCGAAGCGGCTGTAGGCCAGCCGGCGCAGCAACACGGCGGCGGCCGCCGCCAACACCAGCACCAGACCCAGGAAGGCCAGCGCGCCGCTCTTGCCGTCCATGCCGTCGAACACGGCGGGAATGCCGCTGATGCCCTGCGCGCCATTGGTCAGCCAGAGTTCGTTGGTGGCGATGGTGCGGATGATCTCGGCAATGGCCAGCGTGGCGATGCCCCAGTAGTCGGCCGCCAATTGCTTGCCCAGCCGCGCAATGCCCCAGCCCAGCGCCATGGCGACCGCCACGCCGGCCACGGCGCCCAGCGCCGGATGCCAGCCCGCGTGCACGGCGATGCCGGTGCCGTAGGCGCCGATGCCCGCGAACGCGATGTGGCCGAAGTTCAGCAAGCCGGCCAAACCCGCCTGCAAGTTCAGGCCCAGCGCCATCAAGGCGAAGATGGCGCCGAAGGTCAACGAAGAAATCAGGAAATCAAACACGGCGCACCTCGCGGTCAAACAGGCCGTAGGGCTTGAACAGCAAGGCCAGCAGCAGGATCAGGAACGACGCCGCGCTGATATAGGCCACGGGCAGGAACGCCACGGGCTTGGCGTAGAGCCAGCCGAAGTTCAGGTTGGTCACCAGCGTTTCGGTCAACGCAATCAGGAACGCGCCCGCGACCGCGCCCAAGGGGTTGCCCAGACCGCCCAGAATGGCGGCGGCGAACACGGGCAGCAGCAGGTCCGTTCCCAGGTTGATGTGCGCGCCCGTGGACAAGGCCAGCAAGCCGCCGCCCAGGCCGGCCAGCGCGCCGCTGGCAAACGCCACCTGGCAGGTAATGCGCGAGGCATTCAAGCCACTGGCATCGGCCAGCGCGGGGTTGCACGACAGCGCGCGCATGGCGCGGCCGGCGCGGGTGTAGAACAACAGCAGCGTAAAGCCCGCCAGCAACACGGCGGTGGTCGACACGGCGGCGATTTGCGTCACGGTAACGCTGGCATCCCCCAGCCAGATCGGCTCGGACAGCGGCAGGTTGAACATCCGCGGGAACGACCCGGCGATGCCCTGGCAGAACGCAATCAGCAGCATGGACAGCGCCAGCGAGCCGATCATGGTGATGGCCGGCCCCGCGCGCAGCAGGCGGCGGAACACCAGCAGGTGGAAGGCCAGCGCCATGGCGCCGGTCAGCAGGCTTGCGGCCAGCAGCGCTAGCGGCAAGGGCAGGGCCACGGCGCTTAGCGCATAGGTAAGGTAGGCGCCCACCATGGCGTATTGCACGTGGGCGATGTTCGGAAATTTGACCAGCCCATACACCATGCTCAGGCCCAGCGCGATCAGCGCCAGGTCGGAACAGCGTAGCAGCGTGTCGACGAGAATCTGGGTCATCTTGTTGACTCGAAAGACGGTGGGGAAAGCCGGCTGGAAAAGACGGCAGGGGAAGCCGGCTGGGAAAGACGGCGCGAAAAAAAAGGCCGGCGCCATTCCCCAACGGCGCCGGCCAAGGCCTTATCAACGTACGACGATCTTGCCTTGATCAGACTTCAGCTTGGCGTAGGGCGGGTCGATGCGCTGGCGGTCGCTGTCGAACTTGATGAAGCCGGTGACGCCTTCGTAGCCCTTCTGGCCCAGTTGGGTCAGCGCGGCCTGGATATCGGCGGGCGCGGTGGACTTGGCCTGGTTCATGGCGGCGGCGGTCAGCAGCACGGCGTCATAGGCGTAGCCGGTGTAAGACGTCTTGAAGCCGTCCTTGTAGCGGGCCTTGAAGGCTTCGGCGTATTCGCGGCCCTTGGGACCCAGCACCGAGCCCACTTCCATGCCGATCTGGCCTTGCGCGATATTGGCCGGCGTGTCGCTCAGGCACATGCTCAGCAAGATGCCGTACCACGGCGTCTTGCGCAGGCCCAGTTCAAAGGCTTCGCGATTGATCACGGCCGATTCCTGGCCGTAGGCGGTGTAGATGTAGGCGTCGGGCTTGCTGCGCGACATCTGTTGCAGCTCGCGGCGGTAGGTGGACTGGCCGGCCGTGTACAGCACTTCGGTCACGATCTTGCCGCCCAGCTTCTCGAATTCTTCCTTGTAGCCATGCGCCACGCCCTGGCCGTAGGCGTTGTTGGGCGCAATGATGGCCACGTTGCGGTAGCCCTGGTCCCACGTGTCCTTGGCCGAGAAGCGGTTGCCCTTGTCTTCCAGGCCGATCAGGTTGAAGGACGTGGCGCCCAGGTCGCGGATCTTGACGCTGGTGCTGGCGATGTTGATGTGCGTCACGCCTTCCTTCACCAGGTACTGGCCCAGCGGAATGGAAATGCCCGACGAGTATTCGCCGATCACCACCGGCACCTTGTCCACGCTGACCAGCTTGCGCGCGGCGTTCAAGGCGGTGGTGGGGTTGCCGCCCGAGTCTTCGATGACCACGGCAAACTTCTTGCCCATCACGCCGCCGTCGGCATTGACCTTTTCCACGGCCAGATCCACGGCGCGGCGTACATCTTCACCGACGGTGGCGTTGGCGCCGGTCAAGGACAGGACCGCGCCCATCTTCACGGTTTCCTGCGCCTGTGCGCCGGCGCCGGCCAGCGACAACATCAGGCAGGAGGCGCCCAGCAGCGGGCGGACGTTGAATTTCATTGTGTGTTCCCCTCGAAGATTTGCCGGCCCAGCGTCTGATGCGCGTCGGGGCCGGCGGTGCTGGTAAGGCCGGGGGCAGTGCCCTCGGCTTGCATACGAGGGCAGGGTGTATGGATACTAAAACTACAGATTGCATCCAATCCTGCTCAAGTGGATGCAAATATACGAGGCGCGGGCCTCGGCAACAATATGGGGTTAACCCGTTACCTGCTGTTTCAAACGACGTTTTGGAGAGGCAGGTTGCACCTTTGTTCCACCCCTGAAACAACCGCGCCCGCCGACGGAGGCCGTGGGCGGGCGCTTCAAGCAGGTCGGACCAGATGATCAGTACATGTGCTGGCCGCCATTCATGGCGACATTGCTGCCGGTCATGAACCCGGCGGCGTCGCTGCACATGAACGCCACCAGCGCGGCAACCTCTTCGGGCTGGCCGAGCCGCCCGACCGGGATCTGCGGCAGTATCTTTTCCTTCAAGACGTCTTCGGGCACGGCCTGCACCATGCGCGTGTCCAGGTAACCCGGCGACACGGTGTTGACGGTGACGCCCTTGCTGGCCAGTTCCAGCGCCAGCGCCTTGGTGAAGCCATGAATGCCGGCCTTCGACGCGGCGTAGTTGGTCTGGCCGAACGCGCCCTTGCTGCCGTTCACGGAGGAAATGTTCACGATGCGGCCCCATCCACGCGCCGCCATGCCGCCGCACAGCGGCTGCGTCATGTGGAACAGGGAATCCAGGTTGCTATGCATGACGTCGGTCCAATCTTTCAGGCTCATCTTGGCCAGCCGGGCATCGCGCGTGATGCCCGCGTTGTTGACCAGGATGTCGATGGTGCGCTTGTCCTGTTCCAGCCGCTGCATCAGCGCCTGGCACGAGACGTGGTCGCCGACGTCCACCTGGTACAGCGCAAAGCGGCGGCCGCGCGATGCTTCTTCTTCCGCCCAGGCGCGCGCGGCATCTTCGCTGGTGTGATAGGTGGCGATGACGTCGTGGCCGGCGTCGTGCAAGGCCTGCGCGATGGCCCGGCCCAGGCCGCCCGCGCCGCCTGTCACCAGTGCTGTGCGTTTAACCGTCATGGTGGGCTCCTGCCTGGCTGGCGTCGCGCATGGCCGAGCACGCGGCGGCCATCTGCTCGGACATGGCCGACCACATTTGCGTCATCGGCGACGAGGCCAGCGTCATGTCGCCACTCGTGGCAACTTTGAACCAGCCGCTCATGGCTTCGCCCAGCCCGGCCGCCAGCGCCGCTTGTTCTTGCAGCGCCGCATGCGTGATGGCCTGGCTGGCTTCCAGCTGGCTTTGCCATTGCTTGCGGGTAATCTCGCCCCACGCGGGCGCGATGTTCTGCCAGCCGCCCGACTGCTGCAGCGGACTCAGCGCGGACAAGTACTTGCTGGCGTTCTCGTCGGCCAGGCGCCGGCCAAGTTCCAGCCAGCGTTGTTGGCTGTCTTGCGCAAGCTGCGCCAGCCGTTCGCAGTAGGCGGCGTTGGCGCCGGCGATTCCTTGGGGAGTAGAGGCAGTAGGTTTCTTCATCATCCGTCCTTGTCGAAGTGGGTAAGGGGTAACGAATCAGTCCTCAAGCCGTCAGGTTGGGGGCAGCAGCGCGATGCGCGCGGCGTGAGTCAACAATAGCCCAGCGCGGACCCGAAATACCAGTCTGCGCCCGTCGTCTCCTTGCCATGTATGACCTGGCGCAAACGCATCGTGGCGCGCGCAGCGAGACCGCGCCGAGATGGCGCCAAAGTAACTTGACGTTACTCCATGCTTGGTGTGTCATGCAGCGACGCAGCATGGCGCTGCGTGCCCTTTTCAGCGAGGCGGTTTTGCCCACATCAGGAATGACGGTTCGTGTGCCTTCCTGGAGATACCTGCCGGTGGCCTTTGCCTTGGTGCTTCCGGTTGTGGTGTGCGCCGTCGAGACCTGGTTCTACGCCAAGAAGCAGCAGCGCATGGAAGCCGAGGCGGCCGCGCAGATTGTGCGCGTGCAAGTCGAGAACATACTGGCGCAGGCCTGGCCCGTGTTGGACCAGGTGGCGGAACTTACGCCGCAGCCCTGTGCCGACGTGCTGCCCCAACTGCGCCGCTGGGGCACGCTGAACCCCTATTTCCGCTCCCTGGTGTTGTCGAACGACCGGCACATCTATTGTTCGTCGGCCGTCGGCGAAGTGGATTTCGAGTTAGGCGACTTCCGTCAATGGCCCATTGATGGCACGCCCGACCGCTGGCTGTTTTCCGTGGCGGGCACCCCGTTGGCGCCGGATCGCCCCGCCATCCTGCTGGGCAAGCCGGGCGCGCCCGGATACAGCGGCGCCGTCGCCGTGGATGGCCGCTATGTGCTGGACTTGCTCAACGCCGTCGCCACCTTGGGCGACTATCGCCTGGAACTGATCGTAGGCAAGGGGGCGCCGATCCGCAGCGATTCCTGGCGCGCGTCCGATGCGGGTGTTGAACCCGTGTACGACGAGATCACGCGCAACAATGGGCGCGTGGCGCTGACCATCCATGTGAAGGCGCCCACCGCCCGCCTGATCGACGCCTGGCAGCAGCTTTTGCTGGGCTATCTGCCCGCGGCCTTGTTGATTGGCGCGGGCTTGGCATTCGCGGCCTATCGGCTGCAATTGAACCGGCTGTCGTTCAAGGAGCAGTTGCGCCGCGCCATGCTGGCTGATGAATTCCAGGTGCACTATCAACCCGTGTATGGGCAACTGACGGGGCAGTGCGAAGGCGTCGAAGCGTTGATGCGTTGGAACCGCCCAGGCGTGGGCTTCGTGCGCCCGGACATCTTCATCGCCGCGGCCGAGGCGGAAGGGATGATCATTCCGTTGACGCAGCACCTGCTGCGCTTGATCGAGCGTGACATGCAGTCCTGGGCGACGCCGCCCGACTTTCACGTGGGCGTGAACATCGCGCCCGAACATCTGTCCAGCAGTGCGTTGGTGCCCGACATCCAGGCGTTCGTGGCCAAGGTCGCGGCGCGTCGGCCGTTGATTGTGCTTGAGATTACCGAGCGCAGCCTGATCTCGGACAGCGGCCAGGCCCGCAGCAATATCGATGCCCTGCGTGCGGCGGGCGTGCGCGTGGCCATTGATGATTTCGGCACCGGCCATTGCTCGCTGTCGTACCTGCAGAAATTCCCGGTGGATTATTTGAAGATCGACAAGGGCTTCGTGCACGCGATTCTGCCGACCGGGGAAGACGCGCCGGTGCTCGACGTGATCATTACGCTGGCGCATCGTCTGAATCTGTCGGTGGTGGCAGAAGGCGTCGAAACGCAAGAGCAGTTCGATTATCTGACCACGCGCGGCGTGGCCTTCATTCAGGGGTATTTGTTTGCGCGGCCCATGCCGTCGGCCGACTTCGTGCCGTGGTATCCGCAGCATTCACCACCGGGCGCGCAGGCGGCGTAACGGCTGCCGGCAACTCAGGCGGGCTTCGCTTGCGGATCGACCTTGGCGAAGAACAGGTCCGTAATCGCTTGGCCGTCCATGGGTTCGCCGTTGATGGCGCGCGCCAGCAATTCGGCGCCCAGCAATTGCACCGAAAACACCAGGTCCGGCTGCACACGCCGGATCTTCTCCAGGTGCTTGCTGGTGTTGACCAGCGCCACCGTCTTCGCGCCACCTTCGCCCGTTGCTTCTTTCGCCGCCAACACGATGAATGCGTTCTCGGCGTCGTCGTCGCGCAGCGCCAGCACGTAGCGTGCGCGCGTCACGCCAGCGCTGTGCAAGACTTCCACGCTGGACGGGTCGCCTTCGATCAGATCGGTAGCGGCGGGGTATTCGTGCGGCGTGCCGGGCGGCACGATCACGGTGACTTCGTCACCCCGGCGGCGCAGCCCGGCATAGACGCTAAGCGCCAGCGGTGTGGCGCCCGCGATGATGATGTGGTTTTTTCTCATGGCGGTGGAAAACCTGCCTTTGACGAGCCGTTTCAAATTGCCGCCGATCACCGGGCCGGCAATCGCGCTGATGGACGTGGCGAACACGGTAATGCCAAGAATGATAATCGACGCGGTGAACAGCCTGGCCGTGATGCTGTGCGGCGTGATGTCGCCATAGCCCACCGTGGACATGGACACGATGGCGAAGTAGAACGCGGTGCCCACGTCCTGCACCGGCGGGTTGAATTCGTTGCCCAGGTACAGCGTGCCGAATACCGCGTAGATCAGCAGCGACAGCACGCTGACCAACGCAAACAGCGAACCCGCCGTGACGCTCGCGCGGTCAAAGCGCCGCCAATAGACGATCAGCGCAATCAGCAGCACCAGCGTGTACACGCCCAGCCCCGCGCGCCCGGCCTCGCCAAGAATCGCGAAGGTGCCGATACCGATCAACAGCACCAGCGAGAACGCCCACGCGATCCGCGCTTTGAGGATCAGGCCGATGGCAATCACTTGCAGGCCCACGCCCAGCACCAGCCGTGGAATCTCCAGCAGGCCGACCACGCGCATCACTTCATGCCAGTTGTCCAGCGCGAGCCAAAACGAGTATTCGCGTGCACGCACCTCGCGCAGCACGGGGTGCATGAAGGCATAGCCGTCCAGCGCGACCAGGATGGCCAGGCACCAGTTCGGTGAGAACAGGGCTCGCAGTTTCTTGAACCGGCGTGACAACGCGGGGGAGTTCAGGGGCATTGGTCTGATCCTTTAGTCCGCATTTTAGGACGATGCGACAAGAGGCCCTGCTATATCAAATAGGTATGGAAGACTATCAACAAAGAATTACTGGATTCCCGGGGCAAGTCATAAACTTCGTTCATCACGCGGCTATCGAAGTGGAAAACCGCTGATATGGATGGAAGGTCAGCCAGTAGTCGGGGCAGGCCCGAGATCCAGGCGTTGATCACGTTGCAGCTTGCGCGGGGACTAGAGACCCGGCGCAGGTTCACGGTCGGACCGTGCGTGAGCAGTATGAGGCACGAATGTTGGAATCGCGTGATCCAGGTAGAAGGCATCAGTGCCGGCTGATGACTCCGGGTTCACGTGTTGTTTTAGCGCGGCGTCTTACCTCTCGGGGGCAGCGCCGCGTTTTTTTCGCCTGTGTTCAGTCAAGTTCAATGATGAACAGGCAAGGCCTCAGCGGCCATCTCAATTTGCCGCATCCGCATCCTCGGTTTCGCGGCGCCATTCTTCCAGCCCCTCTTGCCGGCTGTCTTCCCCCGAAGTCCGATAGTCCAGATCCAGCGTGATGTCCGCGGCGAACATATAGCCCCAGCCATGCACCGCGCGGATCGGCAAGGTCATTTGATTGGCGGCGGCCTTGCGACGCAGGCGGCTGATCATCACGTCCACGAAGCGGCGGCGAGTGATGCCGCTGTCGGCATCGTCGGCCCCGTCGGCATAGAAGGCGTCACGGCTGACCTTGCGGTCGGGCGCCGTCACCAGCCGCGACAGAAAATCTCGTTCTCCGGTCGTCAATCCCAGTGTGCGGCCAGTTGGGCTGATCAACGTCCAACCCTTGTTCGCCAGTCGCCAGGCTTCCTGCGCGGGCTCTTCGGCGTGCGCGTCGGCGGCGCTTTCCATGCCGTCCAGGCCCACCGCGCGGCGAACCAACGCTTGCAGCGCCGCCGCCAGTTCCAGGCCCGTGACGTCAGGGGGCAGGCAGGCATCCGCGCCGCAGAGCAGCGTGCGGATGCGGCTTTCAGAGTCGGTGAAGGCGGCAATCGCCACGATGCCCAAGCCCCGGTCCACCGCTCGCAAGCGCACGGCGGCGTTGTGGATATCGGAAAGCGGCGCGTCCAATACCACCAGCGGGCTGGGGCGTCGGGAGTAGCGGTCGTAGACGTCAATCAAGTCATGACAGCGGCGTACGCAGAAACCCAAATGAGATAAGGCGTCCACAAGCCTGGTGTGCTTGGCATCGTCATTGCCAAGGAAAATGACATCCAGCGTGTTATTCATTGATGCTTCCAATGAGGGGCGCGGCGTAAGACGGCGCGCCATGACGAGACCGTGCGGCGGTGTTTTTTTTTGAATGTGGGCGGGGAATCCGGCCGGTTGCTTGTCCCATGCTGGCCGCCAGGGGCCGGTGGACCAAATGCCGTCTTGAAGTCACGCCCGTGTTTCATTTAAACACGGGCGTGTTTTTTTGTGAAGATACGTTTCTGTAGTTTCTGATGGTAACCGTGTGCGGGTCTGTCCCCCTGAGGAAGCACTTGAAACGGTGATTGTTTTCCTGCTGTTGGGTGCTTACGGTCAGGAATTATTAAGTATTACCGATACATTATTTTCTATTTTCCATACCGAATCGCTCATAAACTCAACCCGGAATTTTTGGGCTGGCGGTCCAGTGGTACTGGCGGTGCTTGTGGGTTGTACCCATAGGGCAAGGCAGTTAAGTCAATGCCAGATATGGATATTTTCAAAAATGGGCAGCGCTGGACGGCGCTGGCGGCACACGTCGAGCCGGCAGGCGAACGCACCGATAGTGCGATTTACGGATTAACCCGCAAATTGGGGTGCAATCCGTTTATTTGGCGGTTGTAATGAGATGTTTTAATTAAATAAATAAATTCATATTAATGTCTCAGGTTGATCGATTGGACACGTTTAGCCATCGTCTGCGCAGCGCAAGAATGCTTCAGGGATGGACTCAAAAGGACTTGGCGGTCGCAAGCAACCTCTCGCAAAGCGCTATCGGCAACTACGAAAGCGGACAGCGCCTGCACCCCTCGAGCGATGCCCTCATCAAATTGACCCGCGCCTTGCGGGTCAGCCCGATGTGGCTCAGCACCGGAGAAGGTCCGATGCTGAATTCCGGTTACGCAGAGCCGGCCGCAGCCGCCGAAGGCGGCATCTCCCCACCGCCCGGCTGGCCCTTCGAATCGGTGTCGTACGCCACCTATTCACGCTTGAGCTCGCAAGAAAAGCGGCAGATAGAACTGGTGTTGGCCGCCTACATCAAGGCACGCGGTGAATAGTCCCGATGGGCTGCGCCGTGCTTTGCGGCCGCCGACGGGGATCGGGCAGCGGTGCTGGTGCCGGAACCGGTACCGGCGCGCCGGCTTGCGGCTTGCTGCGCAGGCGGCTGCGCAGGCGTTCCACGGGGTCGGCGACCAGGCCGTTCAACAGCGCTGAAAATCCGATGCTGCCCGCAACCACCAGTGCCGCGAACAGCGTGGGCTGATGCGTCTGGATGTCGTTAAGCAGCCAACCGAACACCAGGATCACCAGTGAATGGCAGATATAGATCGGGTAGCTGAGTTCGCCGATCGCCTTGTCCAGCCGATGCCGCGATTGGAACAGGAACGCCAGCGGCATCAGCGCGGCGAACAGCAGTACGGCCAGCCCGTCGCGCACCGTGGGGTTGATGCTGATCGAGAAATGCAGCAGCGTGTAGGCGAACAGCATGCCGGTTCCGATTTCCGGCAGACGGCTCACGCGGCGGGTCCACGCCTTGAACAGCGGCAGCAGCACCTGGTGCGATAGCGAGCCGATCAGGAACAGCGCCAGCTCGGTCGGGAAGAAGCGGTAGGTCCAGGGGTCGCTCAACCCGATACCGGTTGCGATCAGCACTCCGCGCAGGGCCAGCGACGCAGCCAGCAAGGCCAGCAGCCGGCGCGGCGACCCCAGCACGAAAGGCGCCACCAGGTAGAAGCTCATCTCGACGCCCAGCGTCCAGGCTTGCGGCACCAGCAGCCCCTGATACAGCGGCACGTCGCTCTTGGCGAAGCTGCCCGTGAAAGCCAACGCAGAATCCTGGATGCCAAAGAACATCAGCCAGTCCTGCCCGAAGATGAACAGGTTGGACAGCACCAGGAACAGCTCGGCGGAAAAAGGCAGGGCGTCATAGATGCGGAAGAAGGCGCCACCACTCAGCACATGCGCCGCGAGCGTCAGCGCCGCCACGGCCAGGTAGATGGGGAATAGGCGCAGGAAGCGATTCGCGTAGAACTTGCCCGTCGCGCCCTGGTAGTTGTCGGTGGCGGTCAGCACGTATGAAATCAGGAAACCCGAGATCACGTAAAACAGTTGCACCGCCAGTCGGCCGCCGACGAGATTGTCGGTGTAACTGCCGCCCAGATGATCCAGCACCACTGAAAGCGCCAGTAAGGTTCTTAAGAAGCCCATCGCCGTGTCTCCCCGGTAGTCTTGTTGTTTGCGGCCCCCTCGGACCGGACACCTGCGTTACTTGAAGCGTCTGTCATCGACTTTCTTTCTGTGCTGCCAGGGTGGCCGGCCCCCTGATCTGGAATGATTCTGCGCGCCGGTTGCAGCCGCCGCCATGCGGCATTCGATGCAGCTACCCGCCTCATCGGCGTGAGACGGCGGGCTCGGCTTGCTGCTTTTGGATACCGCTGTAGGGGTGAGATACAAGGACGGCACGGGCCTGGCCCGGTTACAGTCGGGGGGTCGAAACCTTCAGGAGACCTGCCCATGCTTACCCCACTATCTTCGCGTTGCCGGCTGCTCTGCCTGAGCCTGCTGGTCGCGGCATTGGCGGGTTGCGCGGGGTCCACCGGAGGCGCGCGCCCGCAAGGCGCCGCCGCGGCCAACGCGGCCACCAGCGCGGATTCACTGGCCCAGACCAGTTGGGAACTGGTTCGTTGGTCGCAGGCCGGCGGTGGCTTGCGCGACATTCCCCACGGCGACAACGGCGAACCGGTGCGGCTGACGTTCCTGGCGCAAGGCAAGCAGTACCGCGTCAACGGGTTTGCCGGCTGCAACCGCTATATGGGGTCTTACAAGCTGGAAAGCGGCAAGCTCTTCATCGACGCCCCGGCCACCACCCGCATGGCCTGCGTGCCGCCCGAACGCGCCAAGCTTGAGGCCGACTACCTGCGCGGACTCACCGCCATCGATACCTTCACATTGGACAGTGGCGGCGCCCCGCGCCACCTGACGTTCAACCTGCGTGGCGGCGACGTGCTGGAATTCGAGCGCCGCCAGGATCCTCCCACGCCGTAAGCCCAGCGGCCCAAACCCGACGTCCCAAGGCTGCGGCCCCGGCGATAATGTGGCGTTGTCCGCGCCCGGCGTGTTGTCGGGGCGCGGCTTGCCTTGCTTTTGCTGATTCCGGGAGACCGTTCATGTCCTTTACCGCTTCCTTGCGCTGGCTGGCGCCGTGCGTGTTGTCCGTTGGCCTGGCCGCCTGCGCCGCGCCGTATCGCGCGGCAGACGGGCAGGACCCGCGCTTTCAACCGGCGTCTGCCTCGGACGTGCTGGTGCAGACCAATTGGGACCTGGCCCGCTGGACCCTGCCTGGCGGCGGTTTGCGGACCATTCCGCACCCTTCGTCGAATTCCCGGCCGCTGACAGCCAGCTTTGCCCATGTTCAGGGCACCCCGAGCATGTCGGGCTTTGCGGGCTGCAACCAATACAACGCGCCCTATACGGTGGCCAACGGCCAGCTCATCGTGCGGGCGAACCCCGTGGCCACCATGATGGCCTGCGCCCCGCAGACGATGAAGCTGGAACAGGACTTCCTGGCGGGGCTGACGCGCATCACCTCCATGTCGCTGGACAACACCAACAACCCGCAGCGCATGACCTGGGTACTGAGCTCCGGCGACACGCTGGACTTCGGCCGCCGTTGAGCCGGATCAAGCCGCAGCCGTCTGGAACCCGCCGGGCAGCGGGCGGCTTGACCTGCCCAGCGATTATGATTACGGGCTTCGTCGTCCGCTTTCCATCGCTTTGCCATGACTTCCGTCGTCAATATCGCCGCTTATAAATTCGTTTCGCTGGATTCCCTGCCCGACCTGCGTGCCCACCTGCTCACGGTGGCCGGCGACTGCGGGCTCAAAGGCACCATCCTGCTGGCCGAAGAGGGCATCAACCTGTTCCTGGCCGGCTCGGCCGAGGGCATCGACGGCTTCCTGCAAGCGCTGCGCGCCGACCCCCGTTTCGCCGACCTGGAAGTCAAATTCAGCCACAGCGACGCCGTGCCGTTTCGCAAGCTGCTGGTGAAGATCAAGCGCGAAATCATCCGCATGGATCACCCCACCATCCGCCCCGAAGCGGGCCGCGCGCCCGGCGTGGACGCCAAGACGCTGGCGCGCTGGCTTGCCCAGGGCGCCGACGACGCCGGCCGGCCTGTGGTGATGCTGGACACGCGCAATGCCTTCGAAGTGGACGAAGGCACGTTCCACAACGCCATCGACTGGCGCATCGAACGCTTCACGCAGTTTCCCGCCGCCGTCCAGGCGCACCGCGCCGAACTCGAAGGCAAGACCGTCGTCAGCTTCTGCACGGGCGGCATCCGCTGCGAAAAAGCCGCCATCTACATGAACGAGGCGGGCATCCAGAACGTGTACCAATTGGACGGTGGCATCCTCAAGTACTTCGAGGAAACGGGCGGCCCGGGCTATGACGGCAAATGTTTCGTCTTCGACGAACGCCATTCGCTGGATCCGGGCTTGGCGCCTAGTCATTGACGCTTTCTGCGGCAGGTACGAAGGTAACTTCGTCTGATTGGTTCCCCGTATTGCGACCATTAGCCATGCGGCCGCGGTATCTTGCCCTCTGCTACGACTTTTCCAGAGGGCTCCATGACAATATTCCTGATCACACGCCGGACGCGCGTCGCCGCAGACGTGCGCAATGCCGCGTCGCCAGCATCTGAATGCGCCGAGGCGTGGCCGGCCATCGCGCGCCCACAAGGCAGTATTGCGGATTTGCTGGCGATGCCGGAGGCGGGTGACATCGACTTCAAGATTCCGATTCGCCAACGCCCCCCACGGGTCGCGGACTTCTCGTGAGGTTCATCCTGGACACCAATGTGGTGTCGGAATTGCGCAAGGTCCCTTCAGGCAAGGCCTACGAACGGGTTTTGCATTGGGCCAACAGCGTAGACATCAACGAGCTCTACGTGTCGGTGATCACGGTCCACGAATTGGAAATCGGCGTGCTTCGCCTGGAGCGGCGAGATCCGCGACAAGGCGCGGTCCTCAGATCCTGGCTCGACTTGCACGTTCTGCCGACTTTTCAAGGCAGGGTGCTGCCTGTCGACGAGGCCGTCGCGTTGCGCGGCGCGCAATTGCACATTCCGGACTCGCAACCCTTGTTTGATGGGCTGATAGCGGCCACCGCTTTGGTCCACGGCATGACCGTGGTCACCCGCGACGCGGCCGACTTCCTTCCCTGTGGCGTCAGTGTGCTGAATCCATGGCAGGGTGAGGACGCGGCGCGCGCTTTGTGAAAAAAACCGGCTCGCGGAGGTTGCGCGAGCCGGCTGGTCAGTGGCGTTGCTAGCGCATCCCGATCAGCGCACGCGCATGCCGGGCTTGGCGCCGGGGAAGGGTTCCAGCACGTAGATGCCGGCGTCTACCGTTTCGTCCGCGTGGCTGGCGGCCAGCACCATGCCTTCGGACACGCCGAACTTCATCTTGCGCGGGGCCAGGTTGGCCACCATGACGGTCAGCTTGCCGATCAGGTCTTCGGGCTTGTAGGCCGACTTGATGCCGGAAAACACGTTGCGATGACGGCCTTCGCCCACGTCCAGAGTCAGGCGCAGCAGCTTGGTCGAGCCTTCGACGTGTTCGCAGTTGACGATCTGCGCAATGCGCAGGTCGACGCGGGCGAAATCGTCGATGGAGATGGTCTCGGCCAGCGGTTCGCCGCCGGGCACCACCACGGGGGCGGGGGGCGGCTCGAACAGGTCTTCCAGCATCTGGGGCTCAACGCGCTGCATCAGGTGCTTGAACGGCGCCACGCGCTGCGGCAGCACGGCGGCGTCGGCCCAGGTGAACGGGGCTTGTGCGCCAAAGAGCTCAAGCGCCACGCGCTCGGCCAGCGACGGCAGCACCGGGGCCAGCATCACGGACAAGGCCTTGAAGCCCGCCAGCGAACGCGAGCAGATGTCTTGCAGCGCCGCCTTTTGCGCGTCGTCAGCGGTGGCCAGGCCCTTGGCCAGCACCCACGGCTGGGCCGTGTCGAACGCCTGGTTGATGCGGTCGGCGTAGGCCATGATTTCGCGGATGGCGCGGTTGTATTCGCGGGCTTCGAAAGCGGCGCGGATGGCTTCGGCCTGTTCGGCGTATTCTGCCGACAGCGCCGTCGTGTCGCCCGAATAGCCCAGCACGCCGTCAAAGTGCTTGGTGATGAAGCTGGCCGCGCGGCTGGCGATGTTGACGTATTTGCCGACCAGGTCGCTGTTGACGCGGGCGATGAAATCTTCCGGGTTGAAGTCCACGTCTTCGACGCGGGCATTCAATTTGGCGGCGATGTAATAGCGCATCCACTCGGCGTTCATGCCCAGTTCCAGATAGCGTAGCGGCGAAATGCCGGTGCCGCGGCTCTTGGACATTTTTTCACCGCTGACGGTGATGAAGCCGTGCACATTCACCTGGTCCGGCGTCTTGCGGCCGGCGAACTTCAGCATCGCGGGCCAGAACAGCGCGTGGAAGTAGACGATGTCCTTGCCGATGAAGTGGACTTGTTCGGTATTGCCATTGGGGTCGAGCAGGGCGTCGAAATCCAGCCCCTTGACCGCGCAATACGATTTCAACGACGCCAGATAACCCACGGGCGCGTCCAGCCACACATAGAAGTACTTGCCCGGCGCGTCCGGGATGTCGATGCCGAAGTAGGGCGCATCGCGCGAGATGTCCCAGTCGCCCAGCTTGGCCTCGCCGTCTTCGGCGCCCAGCCATTCGCGGGTCTTGGCCAGCATTTCAGGTTGCAGGTGCTTGCCGCCGTTGGCGTTGGACCCCGTGGTCCATTGCTGCAGGAATTCCACGCAGCGCGGGTCCGACAACTTGAAGAAAAAGTGGTCGGACGACTTCAGCACGGGCGTGGCGCCGGTCAGGGCCGAATACGGGTTGATGAGTTCGGTGGGCGCATACACGGCGCCGCAAACCTCGCAGGAATCGCCGTATTGGTCCTTGGCGTGGCACTTGGGGCATTCGCCCTTGATGTAGCGGTCGGCCAGGAACATGCCCTTGACCGGATCGTAGAACTGCTCGATGGAGCGCGTTTCGATCAGGTCCTGGGCACGCAGCGCGCGGTAGATGTCGTGCGACAGCGCGACGTTCTCGGCGGAGTCGGTGGAATGCCAGTGGTCGAAACGGATATGGAAACCGTTCAGGTACTGCGGGCGCTCGGCGGCGTAGCGGGCCACCAGCGCCTGCGGCGAGATGCCTTCTTTTTCGGCCTTCAGCATGATCGGCGCGCCGTGCGCGTCGTCCGCACCCACGAAATGCACCGTGTGGCCCGCCATTCGCATCGAACGGACCCAGATATCAGCCTGGATGTATTCCATGATGTGGCCGATGTGGAAGGAGCCGTTGGCGTAGGGCAGCGCTGTGGTGACAAAAAGGGTGCGAGACATGGTTGTCGACAGAGGTTGAAGGAAAAAGGGGATTGGCGGGCCATTTTAGGGCAATGGCGAAGTCTTGCCCGCGACGCCGGCCGCTAACGACACAACCCGCCGATCGCAAGCCTGCGATTCGGGCGGGTTGAAGGGGAAGCGGCCAGGGCGTGGCGCCGGGGGCTTGCAGCGCGCAGCTAGCAGGTCCCGAGGCCGTACCGAGCAACGACAAGCTTGCGCCGCGTGCGGCGCAAGCCGTCATGCAGCGCCGCCGTTAGCGGATTTCGCGTGCTTCGACGTCGATCACATCACCACGCGGCTGCGTGGCGAACGGGGCGGTGGCGGACTGGAATGGACCCGGTCGGGCGCCTTGGCGTTGGCTCCAGTAGGCGCGGACGCCGAAAGGTTTGCCACGCACCTTGGCGACCACGTACAGGATCGCCACGGCAAGCGCCGTGGAGAGCATGAAGACCAGCGCCATCGCCATACCGATCAAGGCCAGGGCGGCGAATAGGACGGCACGGAAGAAGCGGATAAGTGTGTTGGTCATGAAGGTCGGATGCAAAACGCAGCGAAAGGTTCCCGTGTATCCGCTATCCTTTAGGGGATGGCGGCCCGCAGAAGCCGCGCTGCCTACGGAACCATAGTGACATGAGTATAACGATAGATAACATCCGCGCCGCCCTGCGCGCCGCGCGCGACCCCAACACGGGTTTGGACCTGGGCGTTTCTGTAAAAGATCGTGACATCCAGCTGGGGGGCGCCCGTCCCGCCGTCACGCTGGAATTGGGCTACCCCGCCGATGGCGTGCGTGACGAAATAGCCGCCATTGCCGCCGCTGCCCTGGCCACCGCCGGCGTGCCCGACGCGCAGATCACCATTACCTGGAAGGTTGCCGCGCACGCGGTGCAGAAGGGCTTGAAGCCGCTGCCCAACGTGCGCAACATCATTGCCGTGGCCTCCGGCAAGGGTGGCGTGGGCAAGAGCACCACCGCCGTCAACCTGGCGCTGGCGCTGGCTGCCGATGGCGCCAAGGTGGGCGTGCTGGACGCCGACATCTACGGTCCCAGCGTGCCGACGATGCTGGGCATTTCGGGCCGCCCCGAAAGCCTGGACAACAAAAGCATGGAACCGTTGACGGGCCATGGCTTGCAGGCCAATTCCATCGGTTTCCTGATCGACGCCGACTCGCCCGCCATCTGGCGCGGCCCCATGGTGACGCAGGCGCTGGAACAATTGCTGCGCCAGACCAACTGGCGCGACCTGGATTACCTGATCGTCGACATGCCTCCCGGCACGGGCGACGTGGCGCTGACGCTGGCGCAGAAGGTGCCGGTGGTGGGCGCGGTTATCGTCACCACGCCGCAGGACGTCGCGCTGCTGGACGCCCGCAAGGGCCTGCGCATGTTCCAGAAGGTGGACGTGCCGATTCTGGGCGTGGTCGAAAACATGGCCATCCACATCTGCTCGCAGTGCGGGCACGCCGAACATATCTTTGGCGAGGGCGGCGGCCAGCGCATGGCCGAGCAGTACCAGACGCCCTGGCTGGGCAGCCTGCCCTTGACGCTGGCCATCCGCGAACAGACGGACGCCGGCAAACCGACCGTCGTGTCGGACGCGGGTAGCGAAGCCGCCGCGCTTTATCGTGGTATTGCGCGCAAGCTTGCGGCCGGCGTCGCGGCGCTTCCGCGCGACATGGCCGGAAAATTCCCGTCCATCGTCGTCCAGCAGCCGACGTGACGCATGCGGTGGGCAGCACGCGCCTTTCTGGCAGGACTTTGCGTGGTGTCGGGCGAGGCCTTGGCCAAGCGCCCGGAAATCATCGTGGACCCAGGGGGCGTGCCCCCGGCCGCGCTGACGGCGATCACCGAGGCGGTTGACGCCATTGCGCGCCTGGCCGAAGACCAGGACGGCGGTGAAATCAACCGGCTGCGTCGGCGCGCGCGCGACGCCACGCTGGCCGCGCTGGCCACGCAGGGGTATTTTTCACCCAAGGTGACCCTGGAGGCCGGTACCGACATCGGCGGAGAAACCTGGGATATCGGCATCGTGGCGGGCCAGCGCACGACCGTCTCGTCCGTGGACCTGAAATTCACGGGCCGCATCACGCGGCCTGAATATGCCCAGCGCGTGCAGAAGCTGCGCGACGACTGGCAGCTCAAGGCCGGCCAGCCGTTCATCAACAGCGATTGGAACCGCGCCAAGTCGACGTTGCTGGACGACGTTTCCACGCGCGATTTCATGCTGGCGCGCATGACGGCCTCGCAGGCCGACATCACCGCCGACACGGCCTCGGCCGCCTTGCACGTCACGATCGACAGTGGGCCCCAGGTTCGCATGGGCGAGCTCAATACCGAAGGCTTGAAGCGCGTGCCCAACAAGCTGGTCGAGCGCTACGTGCGCTATTCCGTGGGCGCGGCCTACGACCAGAATCGGCTGGACACCTGGCAGCAGGATCTGCAATCCACCGCCTTCTTTCGCGGCGCGTTCGTGTCGCTGGAGACTCCCGGCAGCGCGCAGTCGCAGGCGACCGACGTGAATGTCGATCGCGCCCGCGCATCGGGCTCCACCGACCTGGCCGCGGCCACCCCGGCGGGCGACCCGTCCGTATCCGGCGCCGTGCCGCCTCCGCCGCCCACCTATGATTCCGACGGCGAAGTGACCCTGCCGGTGCAGGTGCGCGTCGTCGAAGCGCCGCCCAAGCGCTTCACGGCCTCGATCGGCGTGGACGATGAAGCGGGCGTGCGCGTGGAATCGCTGTACCGGCAGAACGTGGTGTTTGGCCAGCCCGTCACCATGGAAACCGGGTTCAGCGTGGACCGGCTGCGCCAACGCGCCTACGCCGACTTCCTGCTGCCGCCGACCGAGCGCGGCTACAAGGATTCCTTCGGCGTCCTGGCGGACCATTCCGACATCCAGGGCCTGGACGTGACGCGCTACGCCCTGGGCGCCACGCGCCTGCAAGAGCGCAAGGGCGCGGGCGACAGCCGGGTGGAATACGAAACCCGATGGGGCCTGTTGCTGGCGCAAGATCACGTGAAGATCGATGGCGGCGACGAATACACCTTGCCCACGCTGACCGCCACGGCCGAATGGCTGCGCCGCGATGTGGACAACAAGTACGACCCGCGCGAAGGCCACCTGATCGCGGTGGGCGGTGGCGTTGGCGTCACGCTGGACACGGGCGAACCCTATACCCGTGCCCGTCTGCGCGCACAGAAATGGTGGCCCATCGGCAAGCTGGACGTGCTGACCGTGCGCGGCGAGGTTGGGCGGGTGTGGTCCAACAGCAAGGTGCAGGTGCCTGATGACTTTGGCTTTCGGACGGGCGGCGCGCGGTCCATACGTGGCTACAAGTACCAGAGCATCGGCGTGCAGCGCGACAACGCGGTGGTGGGCGCGCCCACGCTGGTTGTCGGCAGCATCGAATACGACCACTACTTCGACGAGCGCTGGGGCATGGGTGTGTTTCTGGACGCGGGCGATGCGGCGGAATCGTTCGGCGACATGTCGCTGGCCTTGGGCTACGGCGTGGGCGCGCGGGTGCGCACGCCCGCCGGCCCGCTGTTCCTGGACGTGGCGTACGGCCAGCGCGAGCGCGACCTGCGCCTGCACTTTTCGTTGGGGATCGCGTTTTGAGGATGTTGCGCAAGTTCCTGCGCCAGGTGCTGGTGTGGTGGTTGCCCGGCTTGGCGATGCTGCTGTTGTTGGCAGCCGGCTTTCTGTTCTGGCTGGTGGGTTCGCAGAACGGAACGCGGCTGCTGTTGACGACGGCCGCGCAGCAACTGGACGGTCAGGCGCTGGACGTGAAGGGGTCGCTGCTGCGTGGCGTGACCGTGGGCAAGCTGGACCTGGATGTCGGCGGCGGTACGCGTATCGACGTCAGCGAGCTGCATCTGCAGGTGAACTGGCGCGCGCTGGGCGACCGGCGGCTGCATGTGCGCGACGTATCGGCCGGGTCGGTGCGCGTGGCGTTGACGACAGTGGCCGACGCGCCGGCCCCCGAGGATGACGGCGAGCCGTTTACGCTGCCGTCGCTGCCCGTGGATATTGCGGTGGACCGGGTTGCGTTGGGCGACTTCCACCTGGAGCAGGACGGTGAGCCCTTGCCGGTTACGCTGGGTGACCTGAGCGCCACGTTCGCGGCGGGCAAGCAGGGCGCGCAGTTGCGCATTGCCTCGCTGCGCGTCGGCCACGAGATAGGCGAGGCACAGGTGGCCGGCGAGGCCGAACTCCAAGGCATGGCGGACCCCTGGCCCTTCGCCGCGCGCCTGGACGTGACCGCGCGCGGATCCGGCCCCGACTCTCCTTTGTGCCAAGCGGACAAATTAAGCGGCGTGATGGCGGCCAGCCAGACGGCGGCGGGCAAGCAGGCCGATGCCAAGTCGCCACCTGAATCGCCACCTGAATCGTCGCCCAAGACGTCACCCAAGTCTTCACCCAATTCTCGAGCCAAGCCCGAGCCCGAAGCCAGGCACCAGGCCAAGCCGCAGCCCAAGGGCGACGGCAAGCCCGCCGCTTCGTCCTCTGCTTCCACCCACTTGGCAGGCCCGCCGCCGCCCGCCTGCCAAGTGGTGTTGCGCGCCGATGCCGCGGGGTCGATGGATGGTATCCAGGCCAAGGTGGACGGCGACGGTTCCGGTTTGCTGCTGAACGTGGTGGCCGACTTGGCGCCGCGCACGGCGTTGATATTGCGCAGTGCCCGCGCCAACGTCCAACTACCTGACAAATCGGCCTTGGCCGCGCAGTTGGACCTGCAATCCAACCCAGGGCAGGGGGTGGGCCGCGAACGCATCGCGGGCACCATCAGCGCGCAGCGACTGGATTTGGCGCCTTGGCTGGGCGATGCCATTCCGCCGGCGGTGCTGACCGTGCGCGGCGACGTGCAGGCCGATATCGAAAACCTGAGCCAGTTGCGCCACGCTGCCGTCGACCTGCGCTTTGAAGACGGCACCCGCTGGAACAAGCAGCCCCTGACCGGCAGCCTCAAGGTCCAAGTGGATATTGCTGCGGCAGCCGATGCTGCGGCAGCCGGTGCTGCGGCAGCCGATGCTGCGGCAGCCGGTGCTGCGGCAGCCGGTGCTGCGGCAGCCGCGCCCGCCACCACTCCCCCGTCCCCCTCCACCGACCCGCTGGCCGGGCTGCGTATCCATGGCCTGGACGTGGATTTGAAACTGGGCCGCAACCACATCCGCGCATCGGGCGAGATGGACGCCAACGACGGCGCCCTGACCCTGGACGCGCAAGCGCCGCAGTTGGACGCCTTCTGGCCCGGCATCCCCGGTGGCGCGGAACTCAAGGGCAATGTCGCCGGCACGGTGGCCGCGCATCGTGGCGAACTGAGCGCCGGTTACACGCCCGCCAAAGCGCGCGCGGGCGTCCTGGGCCAAGCCCCCGCCAAGGCCAATATCGTTTTCACCGGTGGCTGGGGCAAGGGCCCGGCAGGCCAGCCCGACTCGGCGCTCGTCGGTTGGCGCGGCGCTTTTTCGCGGCTGACGGCGGATACCGCCGGCTTCACCGTGGCGGCTGATCGGCCGGTGTCCCTGGCCTATCTGCCCTCGGCCGTTCATCCGCAATGGCAATGGCAGGTGGGGCAGACCGTGCTCAGCGTGACCCTGCCGGGCAAGGAACGCCTGACTTTGGCGCACCAGGGCTCGCGCGGGGGCGGCAAGCGCTGGGAAACGGCAGGCCAGGCCGACAACCTGGTCATTACCGCCGCCATGGCGCGCCAGGTGATCGGCGCCATCGATCCCGACGCCGCCAGCAAGCTGGGCAAGGGCCCGGTGCGCGTGAACGCCATGGTGCCCGAGGGTCAGCGCCGCATTGCGCTGGACGTGCTGTGGGACCTCAAGTTCGACGGCCGGCTGGCCGGCAAGGCCCGCATCGCCCGCCGTGAAGGCGATCTGCTGATTCCCGGCGACCCGCCCATTCCGCTCGGCTTGAAGGCATTGGTGCTGGACCTGACCGCCACGCCCACGTCCCCCAACGCCAGCCGCCTGGACGCCAGGATCAACCTGGCCACCAACAAGATGGGTACCGTCAGCGGCAGCGGCACGGCGGTGCTGCGCATGGACGCCAAGGGCGGCATGGCCCTGGACGAGCGCCAACCCCTGCGCGCCAAACTCGACGCCGACATTGCCGACCTGGCCTGGGTGAGCCTCTTCGTGGGCGACACCATGGAAGTGGGCGGCGCGGTAAAGGCCGATATCGACGTCCAAGGCACGCTGGCCGGAAAATGGGCGGCCACCGGCACCATCCGGGGCGACAAGCTGCGCGTGGTGCGCATCGATGATGGCGTGCGCCTGGTTGACGGCACGCTGTCGGCGCGGCTTGACGGCCAGCGGCTGGTGCTGGACAGCCTGAGGTTTCCGGCGGCGCTGCGCGTGATGCCGGCCGAATGGCGCACCAAGGAATGGATCACTACCAACCCCGAGGCCAAGGGCGGCTACGCCGAGGCGACCGGGCAGTGGAACATCATGGATGGCGGCGGCAACATCAAGCTGACGCTGTACCGCTTCCCGGCGCTGCAACGCTCGGACCGCTACGCCATGGTCTCCGGCACCATCAACCTGACGGCGGCCATGCCGCGCATCGATATCGTGGGCGACCTGAAAGCCGACGCCGGCTGGTTCAGCCTGGAAATCCTGCAGGGCGTGCCGTCGCTGGACGACGACGTGAAAGTCATCCGTGCCGGCGAGGACCGCGCCACGGTATCCACGCCGCTGCAAACCAGCATGAACCTGAAGTTCGACATGGGGCCGCGCTTCTACATCACGGGCATGGGGCTGGACGCCGGCCTGCTGGGCTCCATCCAGATCCTGCTGAACGACGGCCGCCTGACGGGCGTGGGCGCCTTGCGCACGCGGGGCGGCGGTATCGAAGCCTATGGCCAGAAGCTGCGGCTAAGCCGTGGCACCCTGACGTTCCAAGGCCGGCTGGACAACCCGATACTGGATATCGAGGCGTTGCGCACCGGCGAACAGGTGGAAGCCGGCGTCAAGGTGGTGGGCACCGCGCAGCGGCCGCGCATCGATCTGGTGTCCTACCCCGACGTCAGCGACGTCGAAAAGCTGTCTTGGCTGCTGCTGGGCCGGGGGCCCGACGAAAGCGGCAGCGACGCGGCGCTATTGGTGTCGGTCGGCACCGCGCTGCTGGGGGGCGGGCAGCCGTTCTACAAGCAGTTCGGGCTGGACGATGTCAGCGTGCGTACCGGCAACATCGGCAGTTCGGGCAGCATCCTGCCCGACCGCACCGTGGCGGGCGACGTAAACCGGGACAGTGACAGTCAACTGGCTACCCAGTTCCTGGTGGCCAGCAAGTCCTTCGCCAACGGCATCACGCTGAGCGTGGAGCAGGCGCTGGCGGGTAGCGATACCGTGGGCCGGGCCAGTTACCGGCTGGCGCGTGGGCTGTCGGTGGACCTGAAGGGGGGATCAGTGAACGGTATTGCCCTGGTCTACCGGACGTTCTGGGGGAACTGAGTAAAATGGCCCCCACTTCATCCCCTTTAGCACCATTGCCACCATGAGCATCAAAAGCGACCGCTGGATCCGCCGCCAGGCCGACGCCGGCATGATCGAACCCTTTGAACCGGGCCAGGTCCGCACGGCCAATGGCGGGCGCATCGTCAGCTACGGCACCAGCAGCTACGGCTACGACGTGCGTTGCGCCGACGAATTCAAGATCTTCACGAACATCAATTCCACCATCGTCGACCCCAAGAACTTCGACGAAGGCTCGTTCGTGGACTTCAAGGGTGATGTTTGCATCATCCCGCCGAACTCGTTCGCCCTGGCCCGCACGGTGGAATACTTCCGCATTCCGCGCAGCGTGCTGACCATCTGCCTGGGCAAGAGCACCTACGCGCGTTGCGGCATCATCGTCAACGTGACGCCGCTGGAACCCGAATGGGAAGGCCACGTCACGCTGGAATTCTCGAACACCACGCCGCTGCCCGCCAAGATCTACGCCGGCGAAGGCTGCGCGCAGATGCTGTTTTTGGAAAGCGACGAAGTCTGCGAGACCTCGTACAAGGACCGTGGCGGCAAGTACCAGGGCCAGCGCGGCGTGACCTTGCCGCGCACCTGATGGCTTAGCGCGCGGGTGCCGCGCGCTGGCCGTGGCGCAGATAATCAATATCCCATTCGGTCTCGCCGGTCTGCACGAAGCCGTGCCGGCGATAAAACCGATTGGCGTCGCTACCGCGTAGCGCGCCCACGCTGATCGGCAGCCCACGCTGGTCGGCGTCTTCCAGAATGCCTTGCAGGACGCGGCCGCCCAAGCCCTTACTCTGCGCGGCGGGCACCACATACAGGTGGTCCAGCCGCAGGCCCTGGCCATCCGGCCGTAGCGCGTAGAACCCTACCCGTTGTCCTCCACGCTCTATCCACCAGGTGCAATCCGGGTGGAAATTGTCGCGTAGCCGCGCGCGCGCCCGGTCGGCGTCAAAGCGACCCACCCGTTCCAGGCTGTCGCGCATGGCCGCGACGCGAATGTCCGCCAGCGCGTCGAAATCCGCGGCCGCAACGGGTGCGATTCGCAGGTCGCTTTCATCCACCAGCTCGTCATAGCCCCGGCCCAGGAATTGCAGAATGCAGATGCCATGGCCGTAGGGATCGCTCAGGTGCGCGATGCGGCCCCAGGCGTGGGTCGTGGCGGCGTCTTCCAGATGCGCGCCGGCCGCGACGGCCTGATCGACCGCGCGGTCCACGTCGGGCACCACCACGTCCAGATGCACCGGCGTCCAGTGGCGCGCGTAGTCGCGCCATTGCTGCGAGGCGCTGGTCGCGCGCGTGCCCGCGGCTTTTTCCAGCAGGTAGATGGGGGCGTTGGCGCCGTGCATTTCCGCCGCCTTCGGCCCCAGTCGTCGATGCAGCGTCAGCCCGAATGCGCGCTGATAGAAGTCAATGGCGTGAGCAAGATCGGGCACATCGATATTGACGAGAAGCTGCATGAAGGCGTTCCGGTGGAAGACGGAAGAAAACCATATCACGCGCAAGGTGCGTCGGCGGCGTCGGCGGTGTTGCGGCGGGAGCGCTAAAGAACCCTCGCCCGCGACCGTAAAAAGGATATATGTGTTTGCCGATTTGGCGACGTCATCTCTGCAAGCTGAGCAAGGCCCCGACCCTCCGTGCGTTACCCCCATATTCCCTGGCTGCCCCTGTTGTTTTATCCCGCGCTGCCAGTCGCCGCCGCGGTCGCCCTGATGCTGTGGCGGGAATGGCCGCCGGCGCTCACCTTGATTGTGCCGTTCGTGCCCTGGGTGATGGCGTTGATTGGCGCGGCGATCTGCCTCATGTATCAGCGTTCGCAAACCATGGCGCTGATGCTGTGCGTGCTGGCCGCCACCGTGCTGTGGCCGACGCTGGCGCGCGAAGCGCCCTGGGCGCTGGGGCCCGCGCTGGCCTGGTGGGCGGTGGCTTACACCATCAACGCGCTGTGGGCGGAACGTTCCAGCATGCTGCTTGACCTGGCCTTGCGCGTTGGCTTGATTGCCATCGGTGTGGTGGGCATTGCACTGATCGGCAAGGACGGCATGGTCGAAATGTTCGGCACCCTGGCCGTGCAAGGCAAGCTGGCGCGCCTGGGAGTGCCCATCGAAGCGCTGGTTGCCCTGTTGGGTACCGGGCTGACACTGACCTTGCTGCTGCTGCGCTACGGACGTCCGCAGCAGGCGGGGCAATGGCTGGGCTTTGTGTGCATGGCGTGGGCCTTGCCGCGCGGCGCGGACCACCCGATTGAACTGGCCCTGATGTCGGCCGCGGCGCTTACCTCGCTGTGCATCTCGCTGGCGCACGAAGGCTTTCACATGGCGTTTCGCGACGAGCTGACCGGCCTGCCGGGGCGGCGCGCGCTGAACGAACGCTTGCAGCGCATGGGCCGCGTGTACACGCTGGCGATGGCCGACGTGGACCATTTCAAGGCGTTCAACGATACGCACGGGCATGACGTGGGCGACCAGGTGCTGCGCATGGTGGCGTCGCAATTGCGGCGCGTGCCGGGCGGCGGCCAGGCGTATCGCTACGGCGGTGAAGAATTCACGCTGGTGTTCCCCGGCAAGACGGCGGCCGAAAGCATGCCGCACCTGGAAGCGGTCAGAAAGTCCATCGAGGCGTATCAGATGCGCTTGCGCGATAAACCGGCGCGGCCCAAGGCGGACCAGCTCGGTCAACGCCGGCGCGGTGCGCGTGGCGGGCGCAATGCGCGACCGATGCGTGTCACCGTCAGCATCGGCGTGGCCGAGCGGGGCGACGCCTTGCGCGCGCCCGAAGCGGTGATCAAGGCGGCCGACCAGGCGCTGTACAAAGCCAAGGACGGCGGTCGCAATCAAGTGTGCGCCTATGGCGCGCGGCGGCGCGGTTCGGCGGCCTGACTGGGCATGATTGGGCCTGACGCGGCCTGACGGGCCCTGGCCGGGCCGGGTGGGGATTGCGATGTCGGACGAGAGCAGAACGACCCTCGCCCGCGCGGGCTACTTGCCGTCGAGCGGCAGCGCCATCAAGGTCTCGTCGTACAGTTGGCCGTTCACGCACAGCGATTCGCGCTCCGTGCCGTACTCCTCGAAGCCCAGGCTGGCGTACAGCGTGGCTGCCGCCGCGTTGTTGGCGGTGACGCTCAACTGCACCTGGCGAATGCCGCGCATGGTGCGTGCGTGCGCAATGGCGGCTTGCATCAGCAAGCGGCCCAAGCCACGGCAGCGCTGCGCGGGCGCGACATACATGCTCCAGATGTGCGCCTTGTGGCGCATCTTCAACTTGCGCTGTCGGCCCACGCCCACGATGCCCACCAGAGACTCGTCGTCAAAGACGCCGAACATCGCGCCATCGTTCTGCGGCGCGATCCACGCCTGGATATCTTCCAGTGTCAGCGTGTGTTCCTCTTCGTAACTTGATCCGAACGATTCGGGCGTTTCGACCAGCGCATCCAGGCGAAGGCGCCGTAAAGACGGGGCATCCGGGGTGGTCAGGCGTCTGACTAGCGGTAGGGTCATGGGCGTCAAGTGTTGGGAATAGGTAACGTTGGCGGGCTTTGCGGGGCAGTATAGGCAAAGCCGCCGCCTATAATCGGGCTATTGCCGCTTGCGGTTTTCAAAAAGGGGCCAACGATGTTCGGTTTCCTCAAGATAAACCAGGACGCCAATCTCGACGAAGTGCAGGGTGCATTTGTCGAGCGAGTGGCGGACGCCGCGCAACACTTTGTCGAAGTCGCCGAATCCACCGGCGTCGTGCTGGACTACTCCCTGTCCAGCGTCCATGCGCTCGATGACGCGCTAGAGGCCGCCCACCTGGGCAGCTTGCCTTTGACCCCCATGCAGACCGTCGGCGCCGCCGCCTACCTTTACGAGGTGGGTCGCCGCGCGCATGGCGGCTTGTACGAAGTCTGCGACGACGACGATCCGGTCGTGCTCGTGTGCGGCGACCCTGGGGCCGAAGTCTGCTTTGGCGCCATCGCCAAGGTCGAGCGCCGCATCCGGGACGGGGCCGCCGAGTCCATTCCCGCCTATTTCGAGCAGTTCACCTCGGCCTTGCGGGCCGGTGAGGCTTGCACCATCCGGTAGGTTTTTCCCCCTGGCAGCCGTTGCCGCCGCGCCGAAAGCCATCGCTTTTGGCGCGATGACAACGGCCGTTCGGTCTATCTGGGGATTTCCCGTAGGACTGAAAGAAAAACGGCCCTACAATTCGGCCATTCCCGCCTGTCGGCGGGGGCTCGCGCCGTCTGTCATCAGCCGGATTTTTACTAGCAGTACACTCGCGCCGCGTTACGCGTCCGAACCCGCCATGCCCCCAGGAGCGCCTGCATGAAATTTCGCTTCCCCATTTTCATCATCGACGAGGACTACCGTTCCGAGAACGCGTCCGGTTTGGGTATTCGTGCCTTATCTGAAGCGATCGAGGCCGAGGGCGTCGAGGTGATCGGGGTGACCAGTTATGGCGACCTGAGTTCGTTTGCGCAACAGCAAAGCCGCGCCAGCGCCTTCATCCTGTCCATCGACGATGAAGAGTTCGACGTGGACTCGCCCGAGGACGTGGCCAGCGCGATCAAGAACCTGCGCATGTTCATCGGCGAACTGCGTTTCCGCAACGCCGACATCCCCATCTATCTGTATGGCGAGACGCGCACGTCGGAACACATTCCGAACGACATCCTGCGCGAGCTGCACGGCTTCATCCACATGTTCGAGGACACCCCCGAATTCGTGGCGCGCCACATCATCCGCGAAGCGCGCAGCTACGTGGATTCGCTGCCCCCGCCGTTCTTCCGCGAGCTGGTCAAGTACGCGCAAGACGGTTCGTATTCCTGGCACTGCCCCGGCCACTCGGGCGGCGTCGCCTTCCTGAAGAGCCCCGTGGGCCGCATGTTTCACCAGTTCTTCGGTGAAAACATGCTGCGCGCCGACGTCTGCAACGCCGTGGACGAACTGGGCCAACTGCTGGACCACACCGGCCCCATTGCCGAGTCCGAACTGAACGCCGCGCGCATCTTCCATGCCGACCACTGCTTCTTCGTGACCAACGGCACGTCTACGTCCAACAAGGTCGTGTGGCACGCCAACGTCGCGGCCGGTGACGTCGTCGTGGTGGACCGCAATTGCCACAAGTCGATCCTCCACGCCATCACGATGACGGGCGCGATCCCGGTGTTCCTGCGCCCCACGCGCAACCACCTGGGCATTATCGGCCCGATCCCGCTGGAAGAATTCCACCCGGACAACATCCGCAAGAAGATCGAAGCCAACCCCTTCGCGCGCGAAGCGGTGAACAAGAATCCGCGCATCCTGACGCTGACGCAAAGCACGTACGACGGCGTCATCTACAACGTGGAAATGATCAAGGAACAGCTCGGCAGCTATGTCGATACGCTGCACTTTGACGAAGCGTGGCTGCCGCACGCCTCGTTCCACGAGTTCTACCAGGACATGCACGCCATTGGCCTGGACCGCCCGCGCAGCCAGGACGCGATGGTGTTCGCCACGCACTCCACGCACAAGCTGTTGGCCGGTATTTCGCAGGCCTCGCAGATCATCGTGCAGGAATCCGAGACCCGCAAACTGGATCGCAACGTCTTCAACGAGGCGTACCTGATGCACACGTCGACCTCGCCGCAGTACGCGATCATCGCGTCGTGCGACGTGGCCGCCGCCATGATGGAGCCGCCCGGAGGCACCGCGCTGGTCGAAGAAAGCATCCGCGAAGCGCTGGACTTCCGCCGCGCCATGCGCAAGGTGGAATCGGAATTCGGCAAGAACGACTGGTGGTTCAAGGTCTGGGGCCCCAACCGCCTGGTGTCCGAAGGCATCGGCAACCGCGACGAATGGATCCTGGAAGCCAACGACCACTGGCACGGCTTCGGCGAAATGGCCGAAGGCTTCAACATGCTGGACCCGATCAAGGCCACGGTCATCACGCCGGGGCTGGACATGTCGGGCAGCTTTGGCGAAACCGGCATTCCGGCCGCGCTGGTGTCCAAGTACCTGACCGAACACGGCGTGGTGGTTGAAAAGACCGGCCTGTATTCGTTCTTCATCCTGTTCACCATCGGCATCACCAAGGGCCGCTGGAACACGCTGTTGACCGCCTTGCAGCAGTTCAAGGACGACTACGACCGCAACCAGCCGCTGTGGCGCATCCTGCCAGACTTCTGCCGCGTGCATCGCCGCTACGAGCGCATGGGCCTGCGCGATCTGTGCCAGGAAATCCACGAAGCCTACCGCGCGCGCGACGTCGCCCGCCTGACTACCGAGATGTACCTGAGCGACATGGTGCCGGCGCTGAAGCCGTCGGACGCCTTTGCGCGCATGGCGCACCGCGAAGTCGAGCGTGTTGACATCGACAAGCTGGAAGGCCGCGTCACGGGCGTGCTGTTGACCCCGTATCCCCCGGGCATTCCGTTGTTGATTCCGGGCGAACGCTTCAACCGCACCATCGTGCAGTACCTGCAATTCGCGCGTGAATTCAACGAGCGCTTCCCCGGCTTCGAAACCTATATTCACGGCCTGGCCGACGAAGTGGGTCCGGATGGCGAAAAGCGCTACTACGTTGATTGCCTGATCGAAGAATAAGACCCGGCGGGTCTGGAGTCCTGATGTTTGATGTAGCCGTACTCGGCGCCGGCGCCGCTGGGATGATGTGTGCAGCGGTAGCCGGCCAGCGCGGCTTGCGCGTGGTGCTGGTCGACCACGCCGAGCGCCTGGCCGAGAAAATCCGCATTTCGGGCGGCGGCCGCTGCAACTTCACCAACATCGGGACCGGACCCGCCAATTTTCTGTCCGATAACCCGCATTTCTGCCGCTCGGCACTGTCGGCCTATACGCCGCAGGATTTTCTGGCGCTGATGAAGCGCCATCACATCGCCTGGCACGAGAAGCATCGTGGCCAGTTGTTCTGCAACGATTCCAGCGAATCCATCATCGATATGCTGCGCGCCGAGTGCGACGCGGGCAATGTGCAGTGGCGCATGGGCTGTTCGGTGGCCGAGATCAGCCATGGCGAGCAGGGCTTCGAGTTGCGCACCAGCCAGGGCGTGATCCGCGCGGCCAAGCTGGTGGTGGCCACGGGTGGCATGGCGATCCCGCAATTGGGCGCCACCGATTTTGGCTTGAAGATCGCGCGCCAATTCGGCTTGAAGGTCGTCGAGCCCCGGCCCGCGCTGGTGCCGCTGACCTTTGACCCCGCAGAATGGCAGGCGCTGTCCGAACTATCGGGCGTGGCGCTGGAAGTCGGCCTGCACACGGGGCAGGGCAAGACCCGTGGCGAATTCCTGGAAGACCTGCTGTTCACCCATCGTGGCCTGTCCGGGCCGGGCATCTTGCAGATTTCCAGCTACTGGAAGCCGGGCGAACCCATCGTCATCGACCTGGCGCCAGGCAGGGACCTGGCCGAAGAACTGCTGGCGTCCAAGTCGGGCAACCGGCAGCAACTGCACACCGTGCTGGCCGGGTTGTGGCCCAAACGGCTGGCCGATCGGTGGCTGCATCTGGCGGAGCAGGGCGGCAAGCCCGGCCTGGCCGCGATGCGCCTGGCCGACGCGCCGGACAAAACGCTGCGCGCGTTGGCGCAAGACATCCATCAATGGACACTGGTGCCCAGCGGCACCGCCGGCTACAAGAAGGCCGAAGTGATGCGCGGTGGTGTCGATACGCGCGGGCTGGATCAGAAATCCATGCAGGCCAAGACCACGCCCGGCCTGTATTTCATTGGCGAAGCGGTGGACGTGACCGGTTGGCTGGGGGGCTACAACTTCCAATGGGCCTGGGCTTCGGGTGTGGCCTGCGGCAAGGCGCTGTAGTTGGCGATGTAGTTGGCGCTGTAGTCGGTCGTTGTCTTCATCGCAGTGATGGAGCAGCGATGGAGCAGCGATGGAGCAGCGATGGAGCAGCGATGGCGCGGTGATGGCCCAACATCCACGCCGCCATTGTTTTATCAAATAAAAATACATATCATTTATGTTTTCGATTTTAACTGGTGCCTTTCGCTAAAAAAGGGGGCCAGTTCCACGGAGACATGCATGGCCTATACCCTTCCGACGCTGCCCTACGCCTATGACGCCCTGGAGCCCCACATCGACGCAATGACGATGGAGATCCACTACAGCAAGCATCATCAAACCTACGTCACCAGCCTGAACGCGGCGCTGGATGGCGCAGGTATCAGCACGGAAGAACCCGTTGAAGCCCTGGTCGCGCGGCTGGACCAATTGCCCGAAGCCATACGCGGCGCGGTCCGCAACCATGGCGGCGGCCACGCCAACCACAGCCTGTTCTGGTCCGTGATGTCGCCCGAAGGCGGCGGTGAACCCGATGGCGCGCTGGCCGCCGCTATTGAATCCGAACTGGGTGGCCTGGCCGCTTTCCGCGAGGCCTTCACCAAAGCCGCTCTGACCCGCTTCGGCAGCGGCTGGGCCTGGCTCTCGGTCACGCCCGCCGGCAAGCTGGTGGTGGAAAGCAGCGCCAACCAGGACAGCCCGCTGATGCAGGGCAACACCCCGATCCTGGGCCTGGACGTCTGGGAGCACGCCTATTACCTCAAGTACCAAAACCGTCGCCCTGAATACATTGGCGCCTTTTACAATGTCGTGAATTGGTCCGAAGTGGCTCGCCGCTATGCGGCTGCGAAGGGCTAAGCCCGCTCTGTGACGGAGGCAGCCGCCCCATGAACACCTTCAGTCGTCATCGCGTGCGTCCCGCGGCCACCAGCATCAGTGTCTGGACGCTGGCGGTCTTGGTGTCATGTCTGGCTTTGCACCAGTTGTGGGCCTATCTGGATGTGCGCGCGCCGCACGTGGCTGACGCCTTGCTGGGCGGACTGGTGGCGGCCGCCGCCACCGCGCTGGGCACCTTGCCCATTCTGTTCGCCCGCACCATTCCGCAGAAGGTCCAGGACAGCATGTTCGGCTTCGGCGCCGGCGTCATGTTGGCGGCCTGCGCGTTTTCGCTGGTGGCCCCGGGCATCGCGGCGGCCGAAAGCCAGGGCATGGGGCCGTGGGGGGCGGGGCTGACGGTAGGGGCGGCCATTCTGTTGGGCGCCGCCGTGTTGCTCATCATGGATCGCACGCTGCCACACGAGCACTTCATCAAGGGCCGCGAAGGCATCGAGTCGCGCCGCATTCGCCGGGCCTGGTTGTTCGTCATCGCCATCACCTTGCATAACCTGCCCGAAGGCCTGGCCATCGGGGTCGGCTACGCGGGCGGCGATCCGGTGGCCGGCACCGCGCTGGCCACGGGCATCGCCATCCAGGACGTTCCCGAAGGGCTGGTCGTGGCGGTGGCGTTGCTGGCAGCCGGCTACACGCGAACCTTCGCCGTGGCGCTGGGGATGTTGTCGGGGCTGGTCGAGCCGCTGGGCGCCGTGCTGGGCGCCGCCATCGTCGGCTGGTCGGCGTTGCTGCTGCCCTGGGGCCTGGGCTTCGCGGCGGGCGCCATGCTGTTTGTCATCAGCCATGAAATCATTCCCGAATCGCACCGCAAGGGGCACGAGGTCTACGCCACGTGCGGGCTGATGCTGGGCTTTGTGCTGATGATGCTGCTGGACACGGCGCTGGGCTAGTTCCGGCGCTGGCGCCAAGCGTGGCGCGGCTTCCCGGCAGCGGTTTGCCCAGGGGTCGAGCCCCGAAATGGCGCTTTTCCGGTGCTTGTTTTCGTTGTATGCTTGGCGCCGCTGTCACGCATGTTCGCGGGAGAGAGCGGCCGCTTTATCGGGGCCGCCGCCGAAGGCGCAATTCGCCCAGAATCGCTCAGGTAACCGATACCGCACATGCTTGCCCCGTCCCGGTTTTTCACCGTGTGGATGCGGCAAAACAGTACTCTGGAGAGACCTGGCGCCGCCCCGAATTCGGGACACAGCGAGCAGCCCAGGCGCCGAAGGTGCAAACCCGCCACGCGCGGGGCAACTCTCAGGCAAAAGGACAGAGGGGCGGAAGATTCAGCCGATGCCGTGCAAGCGCAGTCTGCCTTGTCACGACCGGCATTCCGTAACCCTGGCAAAGCATTGCCGTCCCGGAGTTCTCGCGCATGTCCGCAACCCTCAAACGCACCCCGCTGGCTGAAGAACACATCGCCTCCGGCGCCCGAATGGTCGATTTCGGCGGCTGGGACATGCCCTTGGCCTACGGCTCGCAGCTTGAGGAACACCACGTGGTGCGCCAGGACGCCGGCATGTTCGATGTGTCGCACATGCTGAATGTTGACGTCGCCGGTCCGGACGCCTTCGCCTTCCTGCAACGCCTGGTCGCCAACGACGTTGCCAAGCTGACCGTGCCCGGCAAGGCGCTGTATTCCTGCATGCTGAACCCGCAGGGCGGCGTCATCGACGACCTGATCATCTATTTCTTCGCCGCCGACGAATGGCGCGTGGTGGTCAACGCAGGCACCGCCGACAAAGACGTGGCCTGGATGCAGCGCGTGAAGCAGGCCGGCAATTTTGACGTCGCCATCACCCCGCGCCGTGACCTGGCCATGGTGGCCGTGCAAGGCCCCAACGCCCGCGCCAAGGTCTGGGCCGCGCGCCCGGCCTGGCAGGCCGCCACCGAACCCCTGACGCCTTTCGTTGCCGCCCGCCTGGATGGCGACACGCTGGTCGCGCGCACCGGCTACACCGGCGAAGACGGCTTTGAAATCGTCCTGCCCGCCGCTGACGTTGTGCAACTGTGGCGCGACCTTGCCGCCCAGGGTGTGCGCCCTGCGGGCCTGGGCGCGCGTGACACGCTGCGCCTGGAAGCCGGCATGAACCTGTACGGCCAGGACATGGACGAGCTGACCCAGCCCGACCAGGCCGGCCTGACCTGGACCGTGTCCTTGAAGAACGCCGAGCGTCGCTTCATCGGCCGCGATGCGCTGGAACAATTCGCCACCCCCGCCGCCTTTGTCGGCCTGAAGCTGCAAGAGCGCGGCGTGATGCGCGCCCACATGGCCGTGCGCACGCCGGCCGGCACGGGCGAACTCACCAGCGGCACCATGTCGCCCACGCTGGGCGTGTCGATCGGCTTTGCCCGCCTGCCGCAAGGCGTGCGTCCGGGCGACACGGTCGAAGTCGATATCCGCGGCAAATGGGTGCCCGCCCTGGTCTGCAAGCTGCCCTTCGTCCGTAACGGCAAAGCCGTCGAACACTCGTAAACTCGAAGCTTCGCGCGACCGGCCGCCTGCCTGGATGCACGCGGCGTTCGCGCGAGGCGCGCAACACCATTCATCTACCCCGTATTCCCTAGAGGATTTCCCATGAGCCTGCCCACCGATCGCAAGTACACCCCGTCCCACGAATGGGTCAAAGCTGAAGGCGACGTGTTCGTCGTCGGCATCACCGACACCGCCCAGGACCAATTGGGCGACCTGGTTTTCGTTGGCGACGTGAAGGTCGGCGCCAAGCTGAACGCGGGTGAAACCGCCGGCGTGGTCGAGTCGGTCAAGGCCGCTTCCGACATCTACGCCCCCGTCACCGGTGAAATCGTTGCCTTCAACGACGAACTGGAAAACAACCCCAGCCTGATCAACGAATCGGCCTTCACCACCTGGATCTTCAAGATCAAGCCGGTGAACGCCGCCGACGCCGACAAGCTGCTGGACGCCGCCGGCTACGAAGCCGTCGCCAACGGTTAAGCCGGTTCGAGCCGGGCGCGCCGTCCTCGTGGCGCGCCCGGCTCGCGAAATGCACCACCACCCCGAGATCTCTCCATGTCGCGCGCCCTAGACACCCATACCGACTTCATCCCCCGCCACATCGGCCCGTCCGACGCCGACCAGGCCGCCATGCTCCAAGTGATTGGCAGCGCCAGCCTGGACGCCCTGATCGACGAAGTCGTGCCCGCCAAGATCCGCAGCCAGGCTCCGCTGGCGCTGCCGCCCTCGCGCAGCGAAACAGACGTGCTGGCCGAGCTGAAGCAGATTGCCGGCCGCAACAAGGTCTTTCGCAACTACATCGGCCAGGGGTACTACGGCACGCAGACGCCCAACGTCGTGCTGCGCAACATTCTTGAGAACCCCGCCTGGTACACGGCCTACACGCCGTATCAGCCGGAGATCTCGCAGGGCCGTCTTGAAGCCTTGCTGAACTACCAGACCATGGTCGCCGACCTGACCGGGCTGGACATCTCCAACGCCTCGCTGCTGGACGAAAGCACCGCCGCCGCCGAAGCCATGACGCTGGCTCGCCGTGGCGCCAAGTCGCAAAGCCCGGTGTTCTTCATCTCGCGCCACGTGCATCCGCAGACCATCGAAGTCGTGCGTACGCGCGCCGAAGGCCTGGGGCTGGAAATCGCCGTCGGTGACGAGGCCGAAGGCCTGCCCGAGTGCTTTGGCGTGCTGCTGCAATACCCGCACAGCACCGGTTCCGTGTCCGACTACCGCAAGCTGGCTGAAGCCGCCCACGCGCAAGGCGCCGTGGTCGCTTGCGCCACCGACCTGCTGGCGCTGGCCCTGTTGGCCGCCCCGGGCGAGTGGGGCGCGGACATCGCCATCGGTTCGGCGCAACGCTTCGGCGTGCCGTTCGGCTTTGGCGGCCCGCACGCCGGCTTCATGGCCTGCAAGGATTCCTTCAAGCGCAACATGGCCGGCCGTTTGGTCGGCGTGTCGAAAGACGCGCAAGGCAACCCGGCGATGCGCCTGGCGCTGCAAACGCGCGAACAGCACATCCGCCGCGAGAAGGCCACGTCCAACATCTGCACGGCGCAAGTGCTGCTGGCCGTGATGGCCGGCATGTATGCCGTGTGGCATGGTCCGGAAGGCATCCGCCGCATCGCCCAGCGCGTGCAGCGCAGCACCGCCATCCTGCGTGGCGAACTGATCAAGCTGGGTGTGAAGGTCGTGAACGACACGTTCTTCGACACGCTGCTGCTGGAAACCGGCGCCGCCACCCCGGCCATCCTGACCGCCGCCGAGTGCGAGCACATCAACCTGCGTCGTGTCGATGGCGCGCGCCTGGCGGTGTCGCTGGACGAAACCGTCACCGTCGCTGACCTGCAAGCGCTGGTCAACGTGTTCGCCGCCGGCCTGGAACGCGACGACGTCGAACTCGACATCGACGCGCTGGACGCGGCCGCCGCCAGCGGCATTCCCGCATCGGTCGCGCGCGAAAGCGCCATCCTGAAGCACCCGGTCTTCTCCAGCGTGCAATCCGAAACCGACATGCTGCGTTACCTGCGCAAGCTGGCCGACAAGGACCTGGCGCTGGACCGCACGATGATCCCGCTGGGTTCGTGCACCATGAAGCTGAACGCCACGGCCGAGATGATCCCCATCACCTGGCCCGAGTTCGCGCTGATCCACCCGTTCGCGCCTGCCTCGCAAAGCCAGGGCTACAACGAGCTGATCGACCGCCTGTCCGCCGCGCTGTGCGAAATCACTGGCTACGACAACATCAGCCTGCAACCCAACTCGGGCGCACAGGGCGAATACGCCGGCCTGCTGGCGATTCGCGGCTACCACCAGGCCAACGGCCAGCATCAGCGCAACGTCTGCCTGATCCCGGCGTCGGCCCACGGCACCAACCCCGCATCGGCCCAACTGGCCGGCATGGACGTGGTGGTGGTGGCGTCTGATTCCAACGGCAACGTCGATCTTTCCGACCTGCGCGCCAAGATCGAACAGGTGGGCGACAAGCTCGCCGCGCTGATGATCACCTACCCGTCCACGCATGGCGTGTTCGAGGAAGCCGTCACCGAAATCTGCGACCTGGTCCACCAGGCCGGCGGCCAGGTGTACCTGGACGGCGCCAACATGAACGCAATGGTGGGCGTGGCCCAGCCGGGCAAGTTCGGGTCCGACGTGTCGCACCTGAACCTGCACAAGACCTTCTGCATTCCGCACGGCGGCGGCGGCCCCGGCGTGGGTCCCGTGGCGGTGCGCGCGCATCTGGCGCCGTACCTGCCGGGCGTGGTGAACGAGCAGGGCAAGCTGCCCGGCGACGCCAAGGTCGGCCCGGTCTCGGCCGCGCCGTTCGGCTCGGCCGGCATTCTGCCGATTCCATTCGTGTACATCGCGCTGATGGGTGCCGACGGCCTGCGCCGCGCCACCGAAGTGGCCATCCTGAACGCCAACTACATCGCCACCCGCCTGCGCGACCATTACCCGGTGCTGTACGCGGGCCGCAATGGCCGCGTGGCGCACGAGTGCATTCTGGACGTGCGCCCGCTGAAGGAAACCAGCGGCATCAGCGCCGAAGACATCGCCAAGCGCCTGATGGACTACGGCTTCCACGCGCCCACCATGAGCTTCCCGGTGGCGGGCACGCTGATGGTCGAGCCCACGGAATCCGAAGGCGTGGCCGAGCTTGACCGCTTCATCGACGCCATGATTTCGATTCGCGAGGAGATCGCCCAGGTCGAACGCGGCGAACGTGACCGCGACGACAACGTGCTGAAGAATGCGCCGCACACCGCGCAGATGCTGCTGGCCGAAGAATGGCTGCACGACTACCCGCGCCAGCAGGCCGCCTACCCGGTGGCGTCGCTGCGCGAGGCCAAGTACTGGCCGCCGGTGGCCCGTGTGGACAACGCCTATGGCGACCGCAACCTGGTCTGCGCCTGCCTGCCGATTGAAGCTTACGCGTAACGCAATGGCGATAAAAAAGCCTCCATCGCAAGATGGAGGCTTTTTGCTGGGCGTTTGCCCGGTTGGGTATCAGCCTTATTTGGCCGGCGCTGCCTGCGCTGCCGTGTTGAAGTCTTCGGCGATGCTGATGAAGGTATTCAGCAGGATCTGCAGGTTGTCCTTGCCGATGCCGCCTTCCGCGTTCATGTCCATCTGCAGCACGGCCTGGTTCTTGTCGTCCAGATAGGCGCGCGTCCAGCGGTATTCCTGGTTCCAGCTATTGATGGCCTTCAGCGGCATCGGCTTCTTGGTCTTGTACGTGGCCGTCATGACCAGGTCCAGGCACTTTTCGGTGAAGTCGTTGCACAGGAATTCCAGGCGCAGATCGCTGGCGCCGGTGTTGCCTGCATCCAGCACCAGCACGGGGCCTTCGTTGCCATCCACCTTGTTGGCGGTGATGCCCATGTCGTCCAGCAGGCTGCTGACGGTGTCCAGGTTGAAATCCTGCATCACGCCGACGGCGGACGTCGTATCCGCGGCCGGTTCTTCCTGCCCCATTTCCGGCGTGGGTTCGTCGTCAAAGTCGTCCGTGCCGCCCATGCCGGTCGCGCCCAGCAAACCGCTGAACAGCTCGTCGGCGGGAATCTCCTTGCCGTTCAAGTTGCCCATGCCGTCAGCGAAGGTGAACTTGCCGACGATGTTGTCGCCGTCGTTCTTGCCCACGTTCAGCATCTCGGCCATGCCGGCCATCTGGCGCACGCTTTCGTCGGCTTCTTCTGCTGCCTTCTCAGGCGTCAGGCCTTCTTTCTTGATCGCGTATTGCTTGGCCAGGTCCTGCACCATCGGCTTGGAGATGACCAGCGTGGCGTCGATGCGCTTGATGGCCTGCACGGCGATCTCTTGCGGCGTCAGGTTCTTGATGTCGGCCGGGTTGGCCAGGTCCAGCGTGAAGTTCAGCTTGCTTTCGCCCTTGGGCGTCTTCCAGCTGATGGGGTCGATGCTGAATGACGGGTTGCCCGCCAGCAGCTTGCCGCCGGCGTCCAGCATGGTCTGGATCTGCTCGTCCTTCAGGCCTTCGTCTTCGGTTTGCGCCATGATTTGGCGCAGCAGCTGGTTGTAGGTGTCGGACAGTTGCTTGACGGCCTGGCCGTCCAGCTTGGCCAGCTTGATCACGGCCTGGCCGTTACCCAGCGCCACGTCGTTCACGGTGATGTCGCCCGTTTGATAGGCGGCTTGCACGTTGATGTTCTTGTCGTCCTCGGCCAGCTTCACGCCATAGCCGAAGTTGTCCAGCGACAGCTTGATGTCGTCGCCCTTGCGGGTGACGTCGATGCGCTTGATCTTCAGATCGGAGTCGCCCATGGACAAGCCGAACTTGCCCATGCGGCTGTTGACTTCCATGGTCATGCCGGTGATGGCCATGACAACGGGGTCGTTGCTCTTCGAGCCGTCGATGGCCAGCTTGTCCATCACGCCGTGGGCGGTGACGGCTTCCAGCGAACGGTCGAACGTGCCGGTGATCACCATGCCGCTGAATTCGATCGTATTGCCTTGCAGGGCCGTCGCCGCCGGCGCAATCCTGGACGTGGAGGTGGTGGTACCGCTGTAGCTGACCATGGCGTCGCTGACCAGGGGCGAGACGCCGTTGGTCAGGGTGAACACTTCATGCAGGTCGTCCGTCTTGGCGACTTCCGCGTGCACGAAAGCCAGCTTGGGCGCGAAGGCGCCGCGCGACAGCGCGGTCTTGGGGAAGGGGCCGTGTTCAATGACCGCGTCGAACTCAATCATGCCGGCGGGCATGTCGTCCAGGGCCTTGTCGTTCTTCACGAGCGACAGGCCGTAGCGCGCCTGGGTCGAGAACAGGCTGCGTTCGTACTTGATCTGGTCAATGCGCAGACCGAACAACGGCGTCAGCTTGGCCAGCTTTTCGTTGGCTTCGGCCAGATGGCGTTGCGAGCTTTCCTCTATGCGTTTGCCGGTGTACCAAGTGGCGCCTATCCAGCTTCCCGCTCCCACTATGACCACGCCGAGGGTGATCGCTACGCTCTTTTTCATCGTTTTGCTTCTTCGTTGATTGTCGAGTCATATCCGGCAGGCCAGGCCCTGAGCCATCGCTGCGTGGTCGCCCACGCGCGGCTGCCGGCATATACGCATTCATGGGCCTGTAAGGGCCCGCGCCGGAGTATACCGACGCGAAGGGACACATGACCGTGCGCGCAGTTACGGGAGGTTTCAAAATGAAAGGCCAGCGATCAGCGCTGGCCTTTTTGTCGACAATCCTGAGCTTCAAGCGCGGGTTTGGCGCGCTTAAAGCATCCCTTACAGCGGGTCCAATGGGTAGATCGGGCGGCGCACGTTCTTGAATTCAAGCTGGCTGTAATCGGACGTGGTGACGCCCACGCCGGTACATTCGATGACTTCCGTCGCCATATCGGAAAAGCCCGCGCGCCAGTGCACCCGGCTTTTCAGCACCACATAGCGCTTCTGCAGCGGGTCGATGCCGGCCGACAGCAGGCAGTTGATGTCGAAGGGTTCCTGGTGGCGCGACACCACCACGATCTCGACCCGGCCGGTGTCGATGACGACGGTCAGGCCCGTGTCGTTGCGCACGCCCCGGTACATGGGGCCCCGGCTCAGGTAGACGCCGTCAAACACCAGTTTGACGCGGCCCGTCACTTCCAGCGGTTCGCTGGGTTGCTTGATGGCGGGCATGGCCAGCTTGCCGCCCAGCTTGATCGTGATGGTCTTGCCCACGCCCGCGGTGGCGGCTTCTTGCGCCGCATCCGGGTCGCAAATGGCGTAGAACACGACGTTATCGAGTTCCTGGCGCAGCACTTCGGCCAGCACCGTGGTGGTGTCCATGGTGCCGCCCGAGCCGGTGTTGTCGAAGTGGTCCAGCAACACGACGGGGCCTTGCTCGATCTGTTTGGCGCGCGCGATGGTGGGTTCCAGGGGTTCAGGGTGGAAGACCCAGTCGGCGCGGCCTGCCCAGGCGCGTTCCAGCAATTCGTCGCGGTGTTTCTCAGCGTCTTGCAGGTTGCCGTCCGTACAGACGACGGCGCTCAAGCCGGCTTCGCGGATGTCCGCATGCGGAAAGCCCACGAAGACCGACGCCGCCAGCACGCCGCTTGCTTCCAGTTCCTTGCAACGCTCTTGCAAGGGCTTATTGGGCGCGGCGTGCGTGCCCTGGCACATGATGTGCGGCAGCATGGGCTTGTTGGCCCAGCTCATGACGGGTTTGATTTCACCCTTGAGCGTGCGGACGATGACGTTGGCCGCGCGTACGCCGGCTTCACGGATGTCCACGTGCGGATAGGTGTGAAAGCCGCTGATGACGGTGGCGTTGTTGACGATGTCGTCGTAGATGTTGGCGTGCATGTCCAGCGTGACGGCCACGGGCGTGGTCGGGTCGATTTCGCGCAGGCGGCGCAGCAGGTCGCCTTCCGCGTCTTCCACGCCTTCGGCCACCATGGCGCCGTGCAGGTCCAGCAAGATGGCGTCAAAGCCGCCCAGCTTGACCTGGTCCAGCACCAGCTTGCACAGGCGTTCGTGGGTATCGGCGCTGGTGGGGCCGCTGGGCCAGGACTCGGCCGCCACGGGCACAACGATTTCCGCGCCCACGCGACGGGCTACTTCGATATACCCGCCCAGTCCGCTGTCGGTGTTCTCGTAGGCCTTGATGGCGCGGTCGCCAGCCAGGATTTCAGGACTGCCGCGGAAAAATCGTTCCAGCGGGGTCGGCACGGGCGAATAGGTATTCGTCTCGTGCTTGATCATTGCCAAGAGCCAACGCATGGGAATTCCTGTGGAAGGGTAGGGGAAGCTCAGTTCGTCTTGGGGGGCTGCGGCCAAGGATGCTGCGCGGGGCGCATCTGTTCCCAGGCGCGTGCCACGCGCAGCACGCCCAGGTCGTCAAAGCGCGCGCCGGCAATCTGCAAACCGATCGGCAGGCCCGCCCGCGTGTAGCCGCAGTTAACCGATGCGGCGGGCTGTTCGCTCATGTTGAAGGGCAGCGTGAAGCCGATGTGGTGCATGGTCGTGGCGACTTCATTGGTGGGCGACGGCCATTCGGCGTTGTACGCCACAACCGGCGCCACGGGCGACAGCACGTAGTCGAAGGGGGCGCAGGCGGCCACGGTCTTGGCGCGCACGTTCAGCGTTTCGTAGTAGCTCTTGAACACGGCCTCGCCGCTCTGGCCGCCACCGCTTTCCGCCCAGGCGCGGATGAACGGCAGGATCTTGGCGCGGCGGTCTTCAGACAGCGCGGCCAGGTCTATGGACGAGCGCGTGCGCCAGAAGCGGTCCACGCCTTCCAGCATGTCGGGCGTCATCCACGGCAGCATGGGCGTGACGATGGCGCCCGCCGCTTCGAAGGATTGGGCGGCGGCTTGCACGGCCTCGCGCACTTCCGGGTCCAGCGGCAGGCCGCAGCCGGCGTCCATCAACAGGCCGATGCGCAGGCCTTTGACGTCTTGCGCCAGGTTCAGCCAGTCAAAGTCCTGGAAGGGCAAGCTCATGTGGTCGCGCGCATCGGGCTGCGACAGCACGCCCATCATCAGCGCGCTGTCGGTGATGGTGCGCGTCATGGGGCCGGCGCAGCGGCCCATGAAGGGCGGGTCGATGGGGATGCGGCCCAGGCTGGGTTTCAGCGTGGCAATGCCGCACCAGGCGGCCGGCAGGCGCACCGAACCGCCGATGTCGGTGCCGATGTGCAAGGGGCCGTAGCCGGCAGCGGCGGCTGCGCCCGCGCCGGCGCTGGAGCCGCCCGGGTTCTTGCTCAGGTCCCAGGGGTTCCGCGTCAGTTCATGAAAGCTGGACAGGCCCGAGGACAGCATGCCGAAGTCGGGCATGGTGGTCTTGCCCAGCAGCACCGCGCCCGCTTCGCGCATGCGAGCCGCGGGCGGCGCGTCGGCTGCCGCCGGGGTCAGCTCGGTGGCGGCGGTGCCCAAGGGCACGGGCGTGCCGCGCGTGGCGATGTTTTCCTTGATGGTGGCGGGCACGCCGTCCAGCGAGTAGCCGCCGGCCGACTGCGGCTCGCCCTTCATCCAGCGGGCCTCAGAGGCGCGAGCCATCGCCAGCGCGCCTTCGGGGTCCAGCGCATAGGTGGCCTTCAGGTGGGGTTCCCAGCGCTCGATGTGTTCCAGCACGGAGCGCGTGGCTTCTACGGGCGACAGGGTCTTGTCGCGATACGCCTGCAGCAGTTCCTGAGCGGACAATTCATGCGGTTGTGACATCTCGGTTCCAGTGTTGCGAAGGAAGGCAGTTCGGGTGATCAGCGCATCAGCACATCAAGACGCCGCGGCTTGCGCCAGCGTGGTGGCAACGGGCTGGAAGTTGCGGAAGTCCCAGTCGCGCCCCGGCGCCGCGTCGATCAAGGTGCGCGTGTATTCATGCCGAGGATCGGTCAGCACGGTTTGGGCCGAGCCGGTCTCAACGACCTTGCCGTGCTGCATGACCATGATCGTGTCGCAAATCTGCGCGGCCACGCGCAAGTCGTGGGTGATGAACAGCACGCCCACGCCGGTGCGTTGGCGCACCTGCTCCAGCAGTTCCAGCACCTGCGCCTGCACGGACACGTCCAGCGCCGACACGGCTTCATCGGCCACCAGGATTTCAGGGTCCATCACCAGCGCGCGGGCAATGCAGATGCGCTGGCGTTGGCCACCAGAGAACTGATGCGGATAGCGGCGCATGGCGTCGGGGCTCATGCCCACCACGGTCAGCGTTTCGCCCGCGCGCTTCACGGCCTGGTCGCGCGGCATGCCGAAATTGAGCAGGCCTTCGATGATGGATTCCCCCACCGTGCGGCGCGGGTTCAGCGACCGGTAGGGGTCCTGGAACACAATCTGGATGCGACGGCGCACCGGGCGCAAGGCCGAGCCGGACAGCGTGCTGAGGTCTTCGCCGCCCATCATCATGTGGCCGGCGGTGGGTTCGATCAGGCGCACGATGCAACGCGCCACCGTGGATTTTCCCGAACCGGATTCCCCCACGATGCCCAGGATTTCACCCTTGCGCAGCGTCAGGTTCACGTCGGACGCGGCAATGACGTTCTGCGCGGCCGTGCGGGAAAACAACGAGCTTTTCCCGGCATAGGTGCGGCCCAGGCCCTTGACGTGCAATACCGGCTGGCCGTCGGGCGCCTCGCGGCGGTTGGGCACCAGGCTGGGCACGGACGACACCAGGCGCCGCGTATACGACTGCTTGGGTTCGGCCAGGATTTCGTTGCGTGTGCCGCTTTCGATCAGGTCGCCCCGGTTCATCACCACGATGCGATCCGAAATCTCGGCCACCACGCCGAAGTCGTGCGTGATGAACAGCACGGCGGTCTTGTGCTTGACCTGCAATTCCTTGATCAGCGCCAGGATCTGCTTTTGCGTGGTCACGTCCAGCGCGGTGGTGGGCTCGTCGGCGATCAGCAGCTTGGGTTCCAGGATCAGCGCCATCGCGATCACGATGCGCTGGCGCTGGCCGCCCGACAACTGGTGCGGGTACGCCTCGAATATGCGTTCGACATCCGGCAGGTGCACCGACTGGAACATGTCCAGCACCTTGGCGCGGCGTTCGGCGGCGCTCATGCCCTTGCGGTGCAGGCGCAGCACTTCGTCTACCTGCTTGCCCACAGTGTGCACGGGGTTCAGCGCGGTCATGGGTTCCTGGAACACCATGGCCATGCGGGTCGCGCGCATTTCGCGCAAGCGTCGTTGCGACGCGGTGGCCACGTCTTCGCCTTCCACGCGGATGGAGCCCGCGCTGATCGACAGCACTCCGGGCGGCAAGAGGCCCATCACGGCCAGCGACGTGACCGATTTGCCGGAGCCGGATTCGCCAACCACGCACACCGTTTCACCAGCATGCACGTCCAGGCTCAGGTTGCGCACGACGCGGTTGCCCGCGCCGGCCACTTCCACCGACAGGTTGCGAATGGCCAGGATGGCGGACGAGGTGTCGCCCGCGGGGGGAATAGGAGAGTAGGTCATCGGCATCAGATCCTGCGCACCATTTTCGGGTCCAGCGCGTCGCGCAGGGCGTCACCCAGAATGTTCACGCTAAGCACCGTCAGCGACAGGAACAGGCCGGGAAAGAGAATCAGGCCGGGCAGCATGCGGAAGTACATGCGGCCTTCGGACATGATGTTGCCCCACGAGGCGATCTCGGGCGGGATGCCCGCGCCCAGAAAGCTGAGGATGGCCTCGGTCAGCATGGCGGAGGCGAACACGTAGGTGCCCTGCACCGTCAGCGGCGCGATGGTGCTGGGCACCATGTGGCGCCACAAGAGCAGGGGCAAGGGCGTGCCCAGCGCCAGCGCGGCTTCCACATAGGGTTCGCCGCGCACGGTCAGGATCTGCCCGCGCACCAACCGCACCACCCGAGGAATTTCCGGGATGGTGATGGCGATCAGCACGGTCATGATGCTGGCGCCGGTGACGGACACCAGGGCAATCGCCAGCAGGATGCCGGGGATGGCCATGATGGCGTCCATGGTGCGCATGATGAACCCGTCCAGCGACCGGAACCAGCCGGCGATGACGCCGATGATCAGGCCGAGGACGACGCTGACCACCGCGGCGCCCAGGCCCGCGATCAGCGAGATGCGCGCGCCGTAGGCCACGCGCGACCAGACGTCGCGGCCGAAGGCGTCGGTGCCGAACAGGAAGTCGGTAAAGGGTTGCTTCAGGCGCGAGCCCGGGTCGATGAATGTGGGGTCCACCGTGCCCAGCAGCGGCGCGAACACGGCGATGGCGACGATGGCGACCAGCACCACCAGCGCCAGCATGACCGGCCAGCTTTTGAGGCCCTGGCGGACTTGCCGCCAGGCGGTGACGTGAGGAGTGCCGCCTCCGGGAAGGTCGGCGGCCGCTTGCGCGGCGGCATCGGTTGGCGTTTGCATGGCTCTGCCCTAGTACCTGATTCGCGGGTCGAACACCGTGTAGGCGCAATCGACAACCAGATTGATGAACACGTAGACGAACGCGAAGAACAACGTCAGGCCCTGGATGACGGGGTAGTCGCGCGCCAGCACGGCTTCCACCACCAAGCGGCCCAGGCCGGGAATGTTGAACACCGATTCGGTCACGACCACGCCGCTGATCAAGAGCGCGATGCCCAGGCCCACCACCGTGGCGATGGGCACGGCCGCGTTGCGCAGCGCATGGCCGAGCAGCACGCCGGTTTCGCCCAGGCCCTTGGAGCGCGCGGTGCGGATGAAGTCTTCACCCATGACCTCGATCACGCTGGTGCGCGTGATGCGTGCGATCAACGCGACATACACCGTGGACAAGGCCAGTGACGGCAGGATGAGCCGGTGCAGATACGGCCAGAAGCCCTTGGCCAGCGGCGCATAGCCCTGCACGTTGAACCAGCCCAGCTTGATGGCGAACAGCCAGATCAGCAGGTAACCCGTGACGAACACCGGTACTGAAAAGCCCAGCACCGAAAAGCCCATCACGGCGCGGTCCAGCAACTTGCCTTGCCGCCATGCCGCCAGGATGCCCAGCGGGATGGCGACCAGCAAAGTAAAGACCAGTGTCAGCACCGCCAGGCTCATGGACGGTTCCAGGCGTTGTGCGATCAGTTTGGTGACCGGCACGCCCGACATGAGCGAGGTGCCCAGATCGCCTTGCAGGAGCTTGCCGCCCCAGATGAAGAACTGCTTGATGACCGGTTGGTCCAGGCCCATCGTCTGCCGTATCTGGACGATACGTTCAGGCGTGGCGCCGTCGCCCGCCATGATGATGGCCGGGTCACCCGGGCTGAAACGCAATATCGCGAAGACCACCACCGCGACCATCACCAAAACGGGGATGGTCGCGAGGAGCCGGCGTGAGACAAATGCCAGCATGTATTTCCCCCTGAACTGCTTGCCCCTTTAAGGAGCTTTCTTGACGTTCCAGAACGCAAAGACCGGTGCATGCACCAGGCCGGAGAGCTTGGTCGAGTAGACGGTGGGCACGGACATCTGGCCCAGCGGCACGTACAGGCCTTCGTCGATGCCGATGCGCTGCAGTTCGTCGGCGATCTTCTTCTGCTCGGCAGGGTCGGACGTCAGGGCGAACTTGGTGCGCAGTTCTTCTACCTTCGGCATGTCGGGCCAGCCGAACCAGGCGTTGTCGCCGTTGGCGGCGGCGGGCGCGGAACGTACCGGGTCCATCACGTCGGTGGCGTACCAGTTGGTGTTGTGGATGTTCCAGCCGCCTTCAGCCGGCGCGGCCTTCGAGGCGCGGCGCGTGGCCACGCTTTGCCAGTCCATTGCGGCCAGGTTGACGTTGAAGCCGGCCTTGCGCAGCGCCTGGGCCATCACTACAGGTTGGGCCGACAGCGTGCCCACGTCGGTGGCGTGCATGACCAGGATAGGCGTGTTGTCGTAGCCCGCTTCCTTCAGCAGCGCCTTGGCTTTTTCGATGTTCGACGGCACCACGATGTCCTTGCCGATATCGGATTCCATCGGCGTGCCGCAACCCCACAGCGATGCGCAGGTCTGCCAGTACTTGGGATTGCCCACCAGCGCCTTCATCACATCTTCCTGGCCGATGGCGTACATGGCGGCCTGGCGGATCTTCTTGTTGTCGAAGGGCGGGTACTTGAAGTTGAAGCGGTACATCGTGAAGTAGCCGACCGGGCTGAGCGATTCTTCCTTCAGGTCGGGGTTGCCTTCGATCATGGGCAACAGGTCATACGGGAACTGTTCGACGAAGTCGATCTCGCCGCCCAGCAGCGCGTTGGCGGTCGTCAGCGCGTCGGGCATGACGTCCCATTCGACCTTGTCCACGTTCACGACCTTGCCGCCGGCCAGGCCGCTGGCGGGTTCCTTGCGCGGCACGTAGTCGGCGTTCTTGGCGTACACCGTCTTCACGCCCGGCTTGAATTCGATGACCTTGAACGGACCCGAACCGGTCATGTCGGTGATGGGCTTGCCGATGGCTTGTTCAGCGATGCGCTTGGGCATCATGAACGGCGCGGTGCCGGTGGGCTTGGACAGGGCGCGCAGCGCCAGGTCCGTGGGTTCTTTCATGACGATGCGAAAGTTCTTGTCGTCGATGACTTCGATCTTGTCGGTGAACTTGAGCAGCGTGCGGCCCATGCCGTCGCCGGCGGCCCAGCGCTTGATCGAGGCCACGCAATCTTCGGACGTGACGGGCTTGCCGTCATGCCACTTCTGGCCGTCGCGCAAGGTCATCGTGTAGGTCTTGCCGTCGGGCGAGACTTCCCACTTCTCAAGCATCTGCGGCTGGATCTTGTTGTTGGCGTCGGTGGCCAGCAAGGTGTCGTAGATCATGTAGCCGTGCCACGTCGTGATGTACGCGGTGGTGGCGTGCGGGTCGGTCAGGCGCAACGGCGAGTGCATGACGGACTTGATGACGGTTTCGGCGTACGCGCCGTGAGCCATCATCAACGTTGCACCGGCCAGCGCGGCCGCTCGGACAAACTTGAGCATGGAGATTCCCCTTGAAGCGGTGTGAGCGGCACGGTCGGCCGCTACGTCGTTAACGCGCCGCTCGATGGCGGCGTACGAGGGTCAGGCGGTTGCGGCCCGGCCGGAAAACACCGGTCCGCAAGGCGCCATTCTGATGCCGGGACGCAACCGTGTCCATGGTTGTTTTGCCGCATCCATCAGCATGGAGCCGGGGGCGGCGCAGACCAGGATCGTTTGCGCGATGGCCGTGAAATCCGCGCGGAAATGCGCGGAGCTCTTCACCACCAGAATCGCGGCGCGCGTGGGTTCCACGCCGGCGAACCGGAACATCTCCTGGTCCGCCATCTGCACCTTGTTCGACGCGACGATGATGCGCACGCCGCCGATGCGCAGGCAGGCGCTGGGGCCCAGGTCCATGTGGAATCCGCGGTAGAAAGCGCCGTGCGTATCGAAGCGTCCATCTGACGTTTTCTCGACGATGAATTCGCTGTCCAGCGGCTCGTCGTCGGGAATACCCGAGTGTCCACCTAGTGCAATCCGTACCTTGTTTCCGACGCCCGCGCGGTGCGCGGCCAGAGCGGCGGCGGGGTCGACGATCAGGCCGATGGCGGCGTCGCGCGCATCGTGGCGGATCAAGGCGCGCAGCATGCCCGTGGTGTCGGAACTGCCGCCCGCGCCGGGGTTGTCTTGTGCGTCGGCGATGACGACGGGCTTGTTGGCGTCGCGCGCGATCCGCATGGCTTCTTCCACGGCTTCATCGGGCGTGTAGAGCTTGCCGCCGAAGTCGCGTTCAGCGTTCAGCACGGCGCGCGCCATTTCAGCGGCGGCCGCGTCGGCTTCGGCTTGCGTCGCGCCGTAGGCCCACACGGTGGGCGCGCATTCGGGGAAGTCAGCGGCGGGAAAGCCGGTGGCGAATGACAAGCTGGTAGCGCCGCGCGATTCAATCTCGCCCACTTGCGCGTACAGGCTGCGCGAGGGTTCGATGTCGGTGGACTGCCAGCACAGTGAAATCAGGTAGGGCAGGGCGCGCAGCGATGCGTACGGGCGCGGCATGCCGGCCAGCCGCAGGGACAGCAGCGACGCCGCGCGTTGCCCGGTTTCGGCCATGTCGATGTGGGGATACGTGCGATAGCAGACCAGCGCGTCGGCGTGGCGCACCATGGCGCGCGTGACGTTGGCGTGCAGGTCCAGGCTGGCGACCACGGGCACATCGGGGCCGACGAGGTCGCGCACGCGCTTGAGCAGTTCGCCTTCGCCGTCGTCCAGGTGTTCGGTGACCATGGCGCCATGCAGGTCCAGGTAGACGCCGTCCAGCGGCAGGGCGTCGGACAAGCCTTGCAAGATCAACGCGCTGATGCGTTCAAAAGCGTCTTTGGTGACCGGGCCCGACGGGCTGGCCGCGGCCCAGGTGGTGGGCACAAGCGTGTGCTGGCTCATGGCTTCGATGAAGCCCGCCACGGGAATGTTGGCGCCTGCCACGGCTTGGAACATCGCGGGGCCGCTGACCAGTTTTGGCCAACCGCCGCCTTTCTCGGCAAAATCTTCCCACGTTGCGCGCGAAGGCGCGAACGTATTGGTTTCGTGCTGAAAGCCGCCTATACCGATGCGCATCAGGCATCCCCTTGTGTTGTTTGATGTTGCTGTGTCGTGGTACTGGCCGGGCGCGGCCGAAGCCGCGCCCTATGCAAAAGCCGGGTAATGCATCCTTCTTGAATACAGTGCGATGAAAACGTAAAGGCGCGCGGGCGGTTTACTTCGCCACGGGCATGGTGAATTCCGCGCCCTTGGCGATGCTGTCGGGCCAGCGCTGCATCACGCTCTTGTAGCGCGAGTAGAAGCGGATGCCTTCTTCGCCGTAGGCGTGGTGGTCGCCAAACAGCGAACGCTTCCAGCCGCCGAACGAATGCCATGCCATCGGCACGGGAATCGGCACGTTAATGCCCACCATGCCGACCTTGATCTGGCGCGCGAAGGCACGCGCTACGCCGCCGTCCGACGTGAAGCACGCCACGCCGTTGCCGAACTCGTGCGCGTTGATCAGTTCAACTGCGCTGGCGAAGTCGGGCACGCGCACGATGCACAGCACCGGTCCGAAGATTTCTTCGCGATAGATGTTCATCGCGGGCTTGACGTTGTCGAACAGCGTGCCGCCCAGGAAGTAGCCCTTTTCGTTGCCGGGCACGGTCAGTCCCCGGCCATCGACGACCAGGTCCGCGCCTGCCGCGATGCCGTCTTCGATGTAGCCCATGACCTTGTTGCGATGCTGCGCGGTAACCAGCGGGCCCATCTCGGCGTCGGCGTTCATGCCGTCCTTGACGATCAGCGCCTTCACGCGCGGGGCCAGGCGTTCGACAACCTTGTCGGCCACGTCGCCCACCGCCACGGCCACCGAGATCGCCATGCAGCGTTCGCCGGCCGAGCCATAGGCCGCGCCCATCAAGGCATCGGTAACCTGGTCCAGGTCGGCATCGGGCATGACAACCAAGTGATTCTTGGCCCCGCCCAGCGCCTGCACGCGCTTGCCGCGCTTGGTGCCTTCGGAATAAATGTATTCGGCGATGGGGGTCGAGCCCACGAACGACAGCGCTTCGACGTCCGGGTGCCCGATGAGCGCGTCCACGGCCAGCTTGTCGCCATGGACCACGTTGAAGACGCCGGGGGGCAGGCCGGCTTCGGTCAGCAGTTCGGCCAGGCGCAGGGACGCTGACGGGTCGCGTTCAGACGGCTTGAGCACGAAGGTGTTGCCGCAGGCAATGGCCACCGGGAACATCCAGCACGGCACCATCATCGGGAAGTTGAACGGCGTCACGCCGGCCACCACGCCCAGGGCCTGGCGCATGCTCCAGTTGTCGATGCCGCCGCCGATCTGGTCGGAATACTGGCCCTTGAGCAGTTGCGGAATGCCGCAGGCGAATTCGACGATCTCGATGCCGCGCATGACTTCGCCCTTGGCATCCGAGAACACCTTGCCGTGTTCGCGGGTGATGAGCTCGGCCAGTTCGTCCTGGTGCTGGTCCAGCAGCGCCTTGAAGTTGAACAGGATGCGGGCGCGCTTGAGCGCGGGGGTTTCCGACCAGGCCGGGAACGCTGCCTTGGCAGCCGCCACGGCCAGCGCCACGTCTTCGGTCGAGGCCAGCGGAATGGACGAGCAGATTTCGCCCGTGGCCGGATTGAAGCCGTCGGCGTAGCGGCTGCTGCGGCCATCGAAATGCTGGCCGTTGATGAAATGGGAGATCTTCTTCATGGTGCGAAAGGCTCTGGGCGGTGATTCTTCAAAAACCTCTTGCGGGCGGCACAGGGCCGCCCGCAAGAGGTGTCATGGGTTGCGGCGCGGCCGCAAGGGCAGCGTCATCATCGGATTTACGCGACTTCCTTCAGGATCTTCCCGATCTGTTCGAAGATCTGGCCGATCTGGGCTTCGTCGATGATCAGCGGGGGCGACACGGCGATGATATCGCCGGTATAGCGCACCATCAGGCCGCTGTCGAAGCACTTCTGAAAGACCTCGCCGGCGCGTGCGCCCGGTGCGCCCGCGCGCGGCGACAGTTCAATGCCGGCAACCAGGCCCAGGTTGCGCACGTCGATGACGTGCGGCGCGCCCTTCAGGCTGTGCGCGGCTTCCTGGAACGCGCCCGACAACTTGCGGGCGCGGCCGAACAGGTCTTCGCGGCGGTAGATGTCCAGCGTGGCCAGGATGGCGGCGGCGGCCAGCGGGTGCGCCGAATAGGTGTAGCCGTGGAAGAACTCAATGCCGCCCGCCGGGCCGTTGACGATGGCGTCGTGGACTTCGCGCTTGACGGCAACCGCGCCGGCCGGCACGGCGGCATTGCTGACGCCCTTGGCCATGGCGATGATGTCCGGCGTGACGCCGAAGAATTCGGACGCGGTGGCGGCGCCCAGGCGGCCGTAGGCGGTGATGACTTCGTCAAAAATCAGCAGGATGCCGTGCTTGGAGGTAATTTCGCGCAGCTTTTCCAGGTAGCCCTTGGGCGGAATCAGCACGCCGGTGGAGCCCGCCATGGGTTCGACGATCACGGCGGCGATGGTGGACGCGTCGTGCAAGGCCACGATGCGTTCCAGTTCGTCGGCCAGGTTGGCGCCCCACGCGGGTTGGCCCTTGGAGTAGGCGTTCTGCTCCAGGTTGTGGGTGTGCGGCAGATGGTCAACCGAGGGCAGCAGCGCGCCCGAGAAGGTCTTGCGGTTGGTCGAGATGCCACCGACCGAAATGCCGCCAAAGCCCACGCCGTGATAGCCGCGTTCACGGCCGATCAGGCGGGTGCGCTGGCCGTCGCCGCGCGCGCGGTGATAAGCCAGTGCAATTTTCAGGGACGTGTCGACGGATTCGGAACCCGAGTTCGTGAAGAAGACGCGGTCCAGCCCTTGGGGCATCAGGCTGGCGACTGCGGTGGCGGCTTCGAAGGCCAGCGGGTGGCCCAGTTGGAAGCCCGGCGCGTAGTCCATGATGCCGGCCTGGCGGGAGATGGCCTCGACGATTTCCTCGCGGCCGTGGCCGGCGTTGACGCACCACAGGCCGGCGGTGCCGTCCAGGATCTGACGGCCATCGGCCGAGGTGTAGTACATGCCTTTGGCCGTTGCCAGCATGCGCGGGTGGGCCTTGAACTGCTTGTTGGCAGTGAAGGGCATCCAGAGATGGGACAAGTCGGGCAAATTGGCGGGGGCGTTCATGGCGGCTCCAGGGAGAACGAAACGGCTGCGCAGCAAGGGAAAAGGCGCTGCCGCCGGGATTCAGTTGATTCTGGTCCGTCCCAGGGGGAATGAAAATATACGATCTGCGCAAAGGCCGCTAACTGTATAGTCACGAGTGGCTCAACTGTACAGTTATCGTCGTGATTGATTTCCAGCCCAACCGCGCTCGCGGACTGGCGCCCACTCTGGTGGAACAACTGGTGGCGGCCATCCTGCGCGCCATTGAAGAACAAACCCTGCGTCCGGGTATGTCCCTACCCTCGGTGCGCGAGTTCGCGCGCCAGTACGGCGTCAGCACCTTCACCGTGGCCAGCGCCTATAGCCGGCTGGTGTCGCTGGGTTGGCTGGCCGCGAGGCCGGGTGCGGGCTATCGGGTGGCCTCGCCGGACGCACCTGCGCGCCGGGGCGAACCGCTGTCATGGGAACCGCCGCGCCTGAATGCGGGCTGGCTGCTGTCCGACATCTTTGCCGACCACTCCATCCCCATCAAATCGGGCTGCGGCTGGTTGCCAGGGGAATGGCTGAATGAAGAGGGGCTGCATGTGGCTCTGCGCCACATGGGCCGGGTGCCGGCGATGCGCATCGCCAATTACGGGCACCCCTACGGTTATGCGCCGCTGCGTGAAACCATCGCGGCCAGTTTGAGCGCGCAAGGGATGGAGGTGGAGGCGTCGCAGGTGCTGCTGACCCAAGGGGTCACGCATGGCCTGGACATGGTCATCCGCACCTTGCTGCGGCCGGGCGACACGGTGGTGGTCGAGCAGCCCGCCTACGCCAACCTGTTGCAGATGCTGCGGCTGGCGGGGCTGCGCGTGGTGTCGGTGCCGCGCACGGTGGACGGGCTGGACTGCGAAGCGCTGGAGCGTGTGGCGGCGCAGCATCGGCCGCGCGCGCTGTTCATCAATACGGTGTTGCAGAACCCGTCGGGCGCCAGCATCGGCATGGCCAATGCGTTTCGCATTCTGCAAGCGGCCGAGCGGCATGGCTTGTGGGTGATTGAAGACGATATATCGCGCGAGCTGGCGCCGGGCGTGACGCCGATGCTGGCAGCGCTGGACGGTGCGCAGCGGGTGGTCTACCTGGGCGGGTATTCCAAGGTGATCAGCCCGTCGGTGCGCGTGGGCTATGTGGTGGCGCACCGCGACCTGGTCCGCGACATTGCGCGCACCAAGATGGCGGTGGGGCTGACCTCGCCAGAGATCATGGAACGCATCGTGCACCAGGTGATTCGCGAAGGCCGCTACCGCGCGCACATTGCCCGCACCCGCGAACGGCTGGCCGAGGCGCATGGGGTGGTGGCCGAGCAGATGCGGCAACACGGTTTCGAGATCCATGGCCGGCCGCAAGGCGGATTGTTTCTATGGGCGAAGGTGGCGGGAACGTGGCGCGAGCGTGGCGCCAATGGCTTGGCCGAGCTGGCCTTGAAGGACGGCATCTGGCTGGCGCCGGGGTCGTATTTCGACGTGGATGAGGCCGATACGCCCTGGGTACGGTTCAACGTGGCGTATTCCGAGGCGCCGGCGTTGTGGCGATTCATGCGGAATGCGGGGGCGGCCTAAATCGGTAGGATGGGTGTAGCGCGGCACAGCCGTCAGAAAAATCCCATCGCCGACCGCGCGCAACCCATTAGCCCGGCCCCGCACCCCTCACCGCTCATAAACCACAAAATCATATTCATAGCCGTTCTCCGCCGGCTGCGCGTCACGCGCCGTTTCCTTCCACTGAAACGACGGCAACAACGGAAAGAACGCGTCGCCCTCCACATCGGCGTGCACTTCCGTCGCCAGCACCCGTTGCGCCATCGGCAAGGCTTGCGCATAGATCTGCGCGCCGCCAATCACGAAGGCTTCCTGCACATCACCGCACGCGGCGATAGCGGCTTCCAGCGTGGGCACCACGGTGGCGCCGGCTGCGCTGAAATCCGGATTGCGGCTGATCACGATATTGCTGCGGCCCGGCAGCGGGCGGCCCAGGGAATCCCAGGTCTTGCGGCCCATGATGATGGGATGACCCAGCGTGCTGCGTTTGAAATGCGCCAGATCGCCCGGCAGTTTCCAGGGCAGGGCGTTGTCGCGTCCGATGACGCGATTGGTGGAGTAGGCGACGATCAGGGTAAGGCTGGCGGGCATGCGGGTTGGCTACGGTTGGGGCGGGGCCGGAAGTCGGCCCGCGCGACGGCGTAAGCGTAGCAAATTCGGTCGCCTGCTGGGACGCGGGAGGGCAGTCGGTTGCTGGCCGGGGCGCCTGCTCTCCCTCAGTTCGCCGCGTGTTCCAGGAATTCAGTCGCGGGCATCGGTCGGCCCAGCAAAAATCCTTGCAGCGAATCACAGCCCAGCCCCGTCAGGAACTTCTGCTGCGCGGCGGTTTCCACGCCCTCGGCGACGATGCGCAGGTTCAATTGCTGCGCCAAGGCGACGATGGCCGACACGATCGCCGCATCCTCGTTGTCGTTTTCCAGTTGATTCACAAAGCCGCGGTCGATCTTCAGTTCCGTCGCCGGCAGGCGCTTCAGATACAGCAGGCTGGAATAGCCCGTGCCGAAATCGTCGATCGAGATCGTGACGCCCAGGCCCGACAGGCGCTTGAGCACGGCCAGGCTGGCCTCGGCATCGCGCATGGCGGTGGACTCGGTGACTTCCAGCGTCAGGCAGGAAGGGGGCACATCGTGCCGCGCCAGCGCCCCGCGCACCGTCTCCACCAAGCTGGCGTGGGCAAACTGCAAGGCCGAAATATTGACGGCGATGGTCCAGTGCGACTGGCCGGCGTTGATCCATTCCCGCATCTGCCGGCACGCCTCGTTGATCACCCATTCGCCGATCGACAGGATCAAGCCCGTTTTTTCAGCGGTGGGAATGAACTGGTCCGGCCCGACCAGGCCGCGCGTGGGATGGTTCCAGCGCAGCAGCGCCTCGGCGCCGATGATCGGCCCTGCCGGCGCTTCATACTTGGGCTGATAGTGCAGCACGAACTGGCCGCGCTCCTGCGCCAGGCGCAGGTCGTGCAGCAGCTCGATCTGCTCATGCGCGTCCGCGTTCATGGATGGTTCGAAGAAGCTGTAGCCGGTGCCGCCCAGGCGCTTGGCGTGGTACATGGCGGCGTCGGCGTTGGTCAGCAGCGTGTGGGTGTCTTCGCCGTCGTTCGGGTAGATGGCGATGCCCACGCTTGAGGTCACCAGTACTTCGTGGCCATAGACCATGACCGGGCGCGCGATGGCTTCGATCAGCCGGTCGGCCACGTTGGCGGCGTCGGTGGGTTCGATGACTTCGCTTAGCACGATGAATTCGTCACCCCCCAGGCGCGCCACCGTGTCCTGCGTGCGCAGGGCTTGGCGGATGCGCTGGGCCAGGTCGATCAGCAAGGCATCGCCCGTGTGGTGGCCGTACGCGTCGTTGACCGCCTTGAAACCGTCCAGATCAAAGAACAGCACGGCGAAATAGCCCTTGCGCCGGCTAGCGCCCTCGATGGCCTGCTCCATGCGGTCTTCCAGCAGGATGCGGTTGGGCAGCTTGGTCAGCGTGTCGTGCAGGGCCAGCTGCACCAGTTCTTCATTGGCTTCGGCCAGGGAAGAAGCCAGCGCCGACGTGCGCGCCTCCAGTCGGTTGTCCAGCACCGCCACCACCAGCGCAATGGCCAGCACGCTCAAGGTGACGGCCGTCACGGCGATGGCCAGCCAGCCCGCCGAGATCCCGCCATCGGCCGCCATGCAGATGCTGCCGGCGGGGAAGGCGGCGGCTTTCATGCCCGAATAGTGCATGCCGACGATGGCGATGCCCATGACCACCGACGCCAGCGGCCGCGACAAGGCCACGCGCGGTCCGTCGTGGCGCAGCCGATAGGTAATCCACAGCGCGGCGCCCGAGGCCGCCACCGCAATCAGGATGGACAGCGCAAACCACTTCGCGTCGTAGGCGATGCCGGGCTCCATGCGCATGGCGGCCATGCCCAGATAGTGCATCGCGGCGATTCCCGCTCCCATCAGCAGCGCGCCGCTGAGCAAGCGGCGCCAAGGCAGTTCGTCCTTGCACACGATCCACAACGCAAAGGCCGAGCACCCGATGGCGATGGCCAGCGACAGTATCGTCAAGGGCAGGTCATAGCCCATCGGTATGGGCAGGTTGAAGGCCAGCATGCCCACAAAGTGCATCGACCAGATCCCGACGCCCATGGCGAACGCGCCGCCCGCCAGCCAATAGCGCGCCGCCGGCAGCCCATTCGAGGCCCGCACGCGGTTGGCCATGCCCAACGCCGTATATGACGCCAGGATGGTGACCCCTAGAGATACGAGGACGAGCGAAGGGTTATAAGTTCCAACGAGCATTTGTGCGGTCCTGTCCTAAGCGCTTACTGCCGACGCGCCGGCCTCAAATCAAATCAATTAGTAGTCAACAGTTGCAATTGGGTCGTGAGACAGATTGCTGCTGTCGACGCTGGCGATCTACGTACTCTCTTGTCGGGAAGGGGGAGGTGGCAAGCAATGCCTGCGGTCGGCGCCGCCGGGGTGCCGCGCGCTATTGCGGCAAGTGGCGGCGCGGCGCGGCATGAGCCGGTCGGAAGCCTGGGCGCGCGCGTGGTTCTGGACGCGCGTCCTGAGCTAAGGGATGGGTTATACCGAAATCGCGCGTCCAGATGCTCACCAATCTTCACTTAAGGCTTGCGAGGCCGGCTACCCCGCCCGCCGAAGTCTGGCGAGCCGAGGGGGAGCCTATACGGCCATGGGGGCGGTGAGCGGCGCGTGATGGGTGTAGCCGGACAGGGAAAAGTCGGTGGGTTCCACCTTTTCCAGCCACTCCGGTTCATAGCGCCCGGTGACGGCGAAATCAGGGATGCGGTCGGACAGCACCAGCTTGGGCGATTCGTAGGGCTCGCGGGTAAGCTGTTCGCGCAGCATCGGCAGGTGATTTTCGTAGATGTGCGCGTCGCCGATGAAGTAGGTGAACCAGCGCGGCGTGTAGCCGGTCAGGCGACCCACCAGATGCAGCAGCGCGGCGCCTTCCGTCAAGTTGAACGGCGTGCCCAGGCCCACGTCGTTTGAGCGGATATACAGGCACAGCGAAATCTCGCGCGTCGTCGCGTTGGGCAGGAACTGGTACAGCAGGTGGCAGGGCGGCAGCGCCATTTCTTCGATCTGGGCCCAGTTCCAGCCATGGAACAGGATGCGGCGATCGCCCGGGCGTTCGTGGATGGTGTCCAGGCACTGGCGCAACTGGTCCACCGCTTTATAAAACAATACCTTCGGCACGCCGCCTTCTTCCAGGTCGGCGACCTTGGCGTAACCGCGCGCCAAGGCATCTTCAAGCTGGGCCGGACGGCTGGCGTCCAGGAGCTTGTACGCAGGCCATTGGCGCCATTGCACGCCGTACACCGGGCCCAGGTCGTCAGGGCCCTCGCGGTACGGATTGGCCAGCCATTGGCTGTTTTCATTGGCGTTCTGGTCCCAGACCTTGCAGCCCAGTTCACGGAATTCGGCCGCGCTGCGCGAGGCACGAAGGAATCCGACCATTTCTCCAATGGCGGATTTGAAGGCCAGTTTTTTGGTGGTGACGGCGGGAAAGCCTTTTTGCAGGTCGAAGCGCAACGAGGCGCCCGGCATGCTGATCGTGCGGATGCCCGTCCGGTTTTCCTGCCACGAGCCGGTGTCCAGGATGGATTGGACGAGGTCTAGATATTGTTTCATGGCGGTCCTCAGGCTGCGGCCGGCGCGTCCTGGGTGTCGACGATCTCGACCGAAAAGGTCATCGCCGCGGTTTTCTCAAGCATGGCCGAGGCCGAGCAGTACTTTTCGTGCGATAACTGCACGGCGCGTTCCACCGCCGCCTGCGGCAGGTTGCGGCCCGTGACGGTGAAGGCGAAATGGATGCGGGTGAAGACTTTCGGGTCGGTTTCGGCGCGATCCGCTTGCAGCTTGACGCTGCAACCGGTGACGGCGTGGCGTCCACGCTTCAGGATCAGCACCACGTCGTAGGCCGTGCAGCCGCCGGTGCCGGCCAGCAGCATTTCCATCGGGCGGGGCGCCAGGTTGTGTCCGCCGCCGTCCACGGCGCCATCCATCACGGCCACATGGCCGCTGCCGGTGCTGGCGGTAAAGAGCATGCCGTTGGGGCCGCCCCAGTCTATCGTGCATTCCATTTTGAGTGTCCTTCCACATTGCGCGCAGTCAATGGCCGATGATACCCGTTGCGTACAATTCCAGGCATGAGAGCCCCGCCCCGCATCAGGGGTGTGTGCTCAGTCTTGCAGAGGAGTCGCCCATGCCCATCGCCATGTCCCAATCTGGAACTGTTTCCTTGCGCCGTCGCGTCGGCCCCCTGGATGCCCTGCTGGCCGAAGCCGACCGCGCCTTGCGTGTCCTGTCCAACAGCGCCACGGCCGGGCGGCCGTATCCCGCCAAGACGCCGGAAGCGCCCGATACGCTGTCGGCAGAGGAAAAGCGCCACGCCGCCGGATTGATGCGCGTGAACCACGTAGGCGAAATCTGCGCTCAGGCGCTGTACCGGGGGCAAGCCTCGGTGTGCCGTGAGCCCGCCCCGCGCGCGTTGCTGCTGAATGCCGCCGCCGAGGAAGTGGATCATCTGGTGTGGTGCAACGAGCGCCTGACGGAATTGAACAGCCGGCCCAGCCTGCTGAACCCGGTCTGGTATGCCGGCTCTTTCGCCCTGGGTGTGCTGGCCAGCGCCGCGGGCGTGCCGCGCAACCTGGGTTTCATGGCCGAAACCGAAAAGCAGGTCGAGGCCCATCTGGAAGAGCATTTACGCACCTTGCCGGTGCAGGACGAACGCTCGCGCGAGGTCGTCCGGAAGATGAAAGACGACGAAGCGGAACACCGGGCCAGCGCCGAGCGGGCAGGGGGCGTACCACTGCCGGGCCCTGTAAAGACGGCCATGCGGGCGATGTCCAAAGTGATGACGACGACGGCGTACTGGATCTGAAGCGAAGCGGTTTGGTTGCGGTTTGCGGCATTGTTGCAATGCACCAATATGGCCGCATCGTGGTGCGAATCGCACCAAGTTGGTGCGGAAATTCAGGCGGGATTACCCGATACCGGCGAGGGTAAATCCCCAAGGGGTTTACCCGTTTGGCAAAAACCCTTTTTTCGGCCAAGTCATTTGTTAGCGCGGGTTTCCAACGGGTAGGCGCTGGATTTGCAGCGAAAACGCAACGCAGAAATTGACCTTTTAAAGAGATCAAAAAAATTCTTGCATCGCACAAAAAACCTCGTTAATATTCACACATCGGATGTTGAAACGCAGTCGGCGCGGTGCAAAACCCCGACAGCAAAGCGAGCAGAAGGTCAGCTCCCAACATGCCACGGTTGTCTCCTCCACCCTCCTCCTTTGGTGGATTTAGCCCGAGATCTCACGATCTCGGGCTTTTTTTTGCGTGCTTTTGATGCGTCCCTGTTTTTGGCGGGCAGTCCGCCGACCGGACTGGAATGACGGTGCCTCCACCCTATGGAGGCATCCGCGTTTTCCCTGGGATATTTCGTATGCGCCCAGGCGGAAAGATCTACAATCGCCTGCATGAATCCTGGACTTCCGCGCGAAAGAACGCCCCTGACCCGGGAGTTACGTTTCGTGCCCGTGAATTGCACTTCCTTATCCCTCCCATATATGGGCGTTACACCTGCCCCCGATAATGGCGGGCCTGTCTCCATAGACCAAGAAAGGTGATCGAGTGACCTGGCTGTATATCTGCGTGGTCGCGTTCATGGTGGGGGGACTCATCGTGTGGTCGGAGCGCTGGCATGGCCGCTTCACCGGCGACAGCGACCTCAACAAACCGCAAGCGAACCATTCCCGAGCCACGCCCCGCGTTGGCGGCCTGGCCGTGCTGGCCGGCACCCTGCTGGGCCTGCTGGTGCTGGGCCCCGCCAACATGACGCTGACCTGGCTTTGGCCGGCGTTGTTCGTTGCCGCCCTGCCGGTCTTCGTGGCCGGCCTGCTCGAAGACATTACCAAAGACATCGGCGCCAGCAAGCGCTTGCTGGCGGCGTTCCTGTCGGCGGCGATTGCCTGGTGGCTGCTGGGCGGCGTCAGCCGTGTCGGCATGGCCCCGGTGGATTACGTGCTGTCGTACTGGCCCGTATCGCTGCTGTTCACCATGTTTGCCGTGGGCGGCTGTACCCATGCGCTGAATATCGTGGACGGCATGAACGGCCTGGCCGGCATGGTCGCCACGCTGATGGCGGTGTCGATCAGCCTGGTGGCGCTGCAAGTGGGCGACGTGCCCATCTTCATGATCGCGGCGGCCCTGGCGTCCGCCACCCTGGGCTTTCTGGTCTGGAACTTCCCGTTCGGCCGCGTCTTCCTGGGCGATGGCGGGGCGTACTTCCTGGGCTTCATGCTGGCCGAGCTGGCCGTGTTGCTGGTGGTGCGCAATCCGTCGGTGTCGCCTTTCTATGCGCTGGCCGTGCTGTTCTACCCCGTTTTCGAAACCGGTTTTTCGATCTGGCGCCGCCGCTTCAAGCGTGGCGTGCCGGTTGACCAGCCGGACGCGCTGCACCTGCACCAACTGGTGTTCCGCCGGCTGGTCCGCGTGACCTTCAGCCGTGGCCGCCGCCATGCGGTGCCGGCGCTGTGCAACGCGATGGCGTCACCCTACATGTGGGTGCTGGCGCTGATCGGTCTGGTGCCGGCCACCATCTGGTGGGACAACGCGTGGGCCCTGGGCGCCAGCCTGGTGGTGTTCGCCAGCGTCTACGTCTGGCTGTACGCCCGCCTGGTGTCCTGGCGTCGCCCGGGGTGGCTGCTGTTGCCGTCCGTGTTGAAGACCTCGGATTAAGTGTTGAGTGCCCCGGCGACTGCCGCCGGGGGCTCGTGAATCATCAATCACCCGACCATATTTAGAATGCCGTAAACGCTTACGGTGAAGGGAGAGTTATGTTGCGAATTCAGGATGTGAAACTCGCTGTCGTTGGCCTGGGCTACGTCGGTCTGCCCTTGGCGGTGGAGTTCGGCAAGAAGCGCTCGGTCATCGGGTTTGATATCAATACGCGCCGTATTGACGCCTTGAAGGCGGGCCACGACCACACGCTGGAAGTCAGCGACGAAGAGCTGGCCGAAGCCGCTCAGTTGAGCTACACCGCCGACCGCGCCGAACTCGGCCAGGCGAACGTGTTCATCGTGACCGTTCCCACGCCCATCGACGAATACAAGCAGCCGGACCTGACCCCGCTGGTCAAGGCCAGCGAAACGATCGGCGCGGTGCTCAAGCGCGGCGACATCGTCATCTATGAATCCACCGTTTACCCCGGCGCCACCGAAGAAGACTGCGTGCCGGTGCTGGAACGTGTGTCCGGCCTGAAGTTCAACGTGGATTTCTACGCGGGCTACAGCCCCGAGCGCATCAATCCGGGCGACAAGGAACACCGCGTCAGCACGATCAAGAAGGTCACCTCTGGCTCCACGCCCGAAGTCGCCGAGCTGGTCGACCAGCTGTACAAGGAAATCATCACCGCCGGCACGCACAAGGCGTCCAGCATCCGCGTGGCTGAAGCCGCCAAGGTGATCGAGAACACGCAGCGCGACGTGAACATCGCGCTGATCAACGAACTGGCCCTGATCTTCAACAAGATGGGCATCGATACCGAAGCCGTGCTGCAAGCCGCGGGCACCAAGTGGAACTTCCTGCCGTTCCGCCCGGGCCTGGTTGGCGGCCACTGCATCGGCGTGGACCCGTACTACCTGACCCACAAGGCGCAGTCCATCGGCTACCACCCCGAGATCATCCTCGCCGGTCGTCGCCTGAACGATTCGATGGGCGGCTACGTGGTGTCGCAGTTGGTCAAGTGCATGACCAAGCAGCGCATCCATGTGCAAGGCGCGCGCGTGCTGGTCATGGGCCTGGCCTTCAAGGAAAACTGCCCCGACCTGCGCAACACCCGCATCGTCGACATCGTCAGCGAGCTGCGCGACTACAACGTGGATGTGGACGTCTACGACCCGTGGGTCGATCCCGATGAAGCGGTACACGAATACGGCCTGACCCCGGTGGCCAAGCTCGAAGAGGGCAAGTACGACGCCGTGATCCTGGCGGTGGCGCACAACCAATTCAAGGCCATGGGCGCCGAAGGCATCCGCAAGCTGGGCAAGCCGCAACACGTGCTGTATGACCTGAAGTACGTGCTGTCGCCCGCCGAATCCGACCTGCGCCTGTAAGGATTCCGCCATGACGACTCGCTATGAAACCATCAAGCAAGAACTGGCCGCCGCGCCGCGTAAGTGGCTGGTGACGGGCTGCGCCGGATTTATCGGCTCGAACCTGCTGGAAACCTTGTTGAAGTTGAACCAGACCGTCACCGGCCTGGACAACTTCGCCACCGGCCACCAGCGCAATCTGGATGAAGTGCGCACCTCGGTCACGGCCGAGCAATGGGCGCGCTTCACCTTCGTGGAAGGCGATATCCGCGACCTGGCCGCTTGCCAACGCGCTGCCGAGGGGGTGGACTTTGTCCTGCACCAGGCCGCCCTGGGTTCCGTGCCGCGTTCGCTGAAAGACCCGATCACCACCAACGAGGTGAACATCGGCGGCTTTCTGAACATGCTGGTCGCCGCCCGCGACGCCGGTGTGAAGTCCTTTGTCTACGCCGCGTCCAGCTCGACCTACGGCGACCACCCGGCCTTGCCCAAGGTTGAAGAAAACATCGGCAAGCCGCTGTCGCCCTACGCCGTCACCAAGTACGTGAACGAGCTGTACGCCGACGTGTTCGCGCGTTCCTACGGCTTTGAAACCGTGGGCCTGCGCTACTTCAACGTGTTCGGCAAGCGCCAGGACCCGGACGGCGCCTACGCCGCCGTGATCCCGAAGTGGACGGCCGCCATGATCAAGGGCGAAGACGTCACCATCAACGGCGACGGCGAAACCAGCCGCGACTTCTGCTTTGTGGATAACGCGGTACAGGCCAACCTGCTGGCCGCCATGGCGCCGCCCGAAGCCCGCAACCAGGTCTACAACGTGGCCGTCAGCGGCCGCAGCACCTTGAACGACCTGTTCGGCTTTTTGGTCAAGGCCCTGGGCAACCAGAATGTGAACTATGGCAAGCAAGCCGTCTACGCGGATTTCCGCGCCGGCGACGTGCGCCATTCCCAGGCTGACGTCAGCAAGGCGGGTCGACTGCTGGGCTACGCGCCTTCGCACACCGTGCTGCAAGGCCTGGAAGTGGCCATGCCCTGGTACACGCAATTCCTGCGTTGATTTGAAAGCACTCGTCCGAAAACTCGGCAACATCCACCCGGACCACCAGCGCATCTTCAAGGGCGCGTTCCGGGTGGCGGTGTTTCTGCTGCTGGGCAAGGCGGCCGGCGCCATCAAAGAGATGGCGGTGGCGTACCGCTACGGCGTCAGCGACGCCGTGGACGCCTACCAGTTCACGATGACCATGGCCACCTGGCTGCCGGTCACCATCGTGGGCGTGCTGTCGGTGGTCTTGATTCCCGTGCTGGTGCGCCTGCGCCGCGCGGACGACGCCGAACGCGACCAATTCATCAAAGAACTGCAAGGCTGGGTAGCCGCGGCCGGTATCGCGCTGGCCATCGCAACCTGGTTCGCCTGGCCGTATGTTGTGGACGCCTTGGGCAAGGGCTTGCCCGAGCGCGTGCGCGGCATGACGGGCGACCTGCTCATCGCCTTCGCCCCGGTGTCGGCGTTGCTGCTCATCGCCGGCATCAGCGCTGCGCGACTGCGCGCGCATGAACGCCACGTCAATACCTTGCTGGACAGCGTGCCCGCCGTGGCAACACTGGCCTGGGTCATGCTGGCCGTCAGCGCCGACGGCGTGGGCCCGCTGCTGTGGGGCACGTTGGTGGGCTACGCCATCCAGACCGTATGGCTTGCGTGGCTGGCCGCGCGTGCCGATGGCGGATTCTGGGGCGCGCCTCGGCTGACGCTGCGGTCGCCGCACTGGCCCGAACTGATGGGCGCGGCCGGCGTCATGCTGATCGGCCAGGTGGCGATGAGCTTTGTCGGCCCGCTGGACCAGTACGCCGCCGCCAACCTGGGCGCCAACGCCAACGCCACGCTGGGTTATGCCAGCCGCTTGTTGTCGTTGCTGCTGGGCATCGGCGCGGTGTCGGTCGGGCGCGCCGCGCTGCCCGTGCTGGCCGATGTGCAAGCGCGCGGCGATACGGCCCGCGCGCGCAGCATGGCGCTGAAGTGGTCCGTGCTGATGGTGGGCGCGGGCGCCGTGGTCGTCGCCATCGGCTGGGTGCTGGCCCCGTGGGGCGTGGCCGTGCTGTTCGAGCGCGGCGCCTTCACGGCTGAAAACACCGAAGTCGTCGCGCATGTGCTGCGCTGGGGCCTGTTGCAACTGCCTTTCTATTTTGGCGTGCTGATCCTGGTGCAATTGCTGGCCAGCCAGAACCGCTACCGCATCATGGCCGCCATCGCCGTGGCCAACTTTGCGCTGAAAGCGGTGTTGAACACCGTGCTGGCGCCCAAGATGGGCGCGGCCGGCATCATGCTGGCAACCAGCCTCATGTATGTGCTGTCCTTCGCGTGCTACCTGGTCGTGGCGATGCGCAAGGCTGAACCCAAGGAGGCAGATTGAATGTCCGACGCCGACTCCGGCCGCGCATTGCGCGTGCTGCTGTTTATTCATTCGCTGCATGGCGGCGGCGCTGAGCGCGTTGCCGCGGACCTGAGCGCGCACTGGGCCGGCATGGGCCGCGAGGTCATGGTGGTGACCCAGGCCAGCGCGGACGGCGACGTCTACGCGCTGCATCCCAAGGTGCGCCGCGAAGTCCTGCATACGGCGGGCGAGGGCGGCGGCTTGCGCGGCATCTGGAGCAACGTGCAGCGCGTGCGTGCGCTGCGCCGCGTGGTCAAGACATTCCGCCCCGACATCGTGCTGGGCATGATGACCACGGCGTCGGTGCTGTCGGTGCTGGCATGCGCGGGCATCCCGTGTCGGGTGATCGCCACCGAGCACACGCATCCGCCGTCGCAGACCCTGTCCGGCCTGTGGCAGCGGCTGCGCCGCATCACCTACCCGCGTGCCGCGCGAGTCGTCGCGCTGACCCGTGGCACGGCCGACTGGATCGAACAGCACGTGCCGGGCTCGCGCCTGGCCGTCATCCCCAACCCGGTGCATTGGCCCTTGCCGCGCGCCGAGCCCTTGCTGGCACCGCCCACGTCCGATGGCCGCAAGCGCCTGCTGGCGGTTGGCCGGTTGCACGCGGACAAGGGGTTTGACCTGCTGATCCAGGCGTTTGCCGCGCTGGCCCCATCGCATCCGGATTGGGATCTGGTTATTCTGGGCGAAGGCCATGAACGCGGCGCGCTGCAAGCACAAGTCGACCAGGCCGGCCTGGCCTCGCGTATCTTGATGCCCGGCCGCGCCGGCAATGTGGGCGACTGGTACGACAGCGCCGACTTGTATGTGCTGACCTCGCGCTTTGAGGGGCTGTCCAATACCTTGCTTGAATCCATGGCCAGCGGCCTGGCCGCCGTCTCGTTCGATTGCGATACCGGACCGCGCGAGATCGTGCGCGACGGCATCGACGGCGTGCTGGTGCGGCCCAATGGCGATGTACCGGCCTTGTGCAAGGCGCTGTCCGATGTGATGGAAAACGACGCAAGGCGCCAGCGGATGGCGCAAGCGGCAACCGATGTGCGCGACCGCTTTTCGGCCGCGCGCGTGTTGCAGCAATGGCAAGAACTTTTTGACGGCGTGCGCAAGCCGGGCCGCTAGGGCCTTCGCGGCGCGCGCCGTTGCTACGGTGACCACGAGAACCTCATCATGTGTGGAATAGTCGGAATTTGGGGCCCCATCGGGAACAAGGAGCGCGTGCTGGCCGAAAGCTGCCGTCGCATCCGCCATCGCGGGCCGGACAGCAACGGTTTCTGGGAAGACCCGGAAGCCGAAGTGGCGCTGGGGCACGTGCGCCTGGCCATCCTGGACCTGACCGAAGCCGGCCATCAACCCATGACGTCCGCGTGCGGCCGCTATGTGATGGTGTTCAACGGCGAGATCTACAACCACCTGGACATCCGCCAGCAGCTTGAAAAGTCGGGGCTGGCGCCGTCCTGGCGCGGCCATTCCGATACCGAAACGCTGCTGGCCGGCTTCACCGCGCTGGGCATCGAGGCCACCCTGCAGGCCGCGGTCGGCATGTTCGCCATTGCGCTGTGGGACCGCGCATCGCGCAAGCTGATGCTGGCGCGCGACCGCATGGGCGAAAAGCCGCTGTACTACGGCTATTCGGGCGCCGAGCTGGTTTTTGCGTCCGAGTTGAAGGGCCTCATGCCCATCCCCGGATTCGGCCGCGAGCTGAACCGCAACGCGCTGGCCTCGTTCATGCGCCACAACTACATTCCCGCGCCGCAATCCATCTACCAGGGCATTGCCAAGCTGCCTCCGGGCACCTGGGTGGAGTTCACCGCCGACGACACCCGCAGCCGCCGCATGCCGGAGCCGCGCGTGTATTGGTCCGCGCGCGAAGCGGCCGACAGCGCGGCCCGGTCGCCGCTGTCGTTCGGGTCCGACGCCGAGGCCGCCCAGGCGCTGGAAAGCGTGTTGTCCAAGGCAGTGGGCGGCCAGATGCTGTCCGACGTCAGCCTGGGCGCCTTCCTGTCGGGCGGCATTGACTCGTCCACCATCGTGGCGCTGATGCAGGCGCAAAGCGCCAAGCCGGTACGCACCTTCGCCATCGGTTTCCACGAGAAAGGCTACGACGAGGCGCAACACGCCAAGGCCGTCGCCACGCATTTGGGCACCGACCACACCGAGCTCTACGTCACCGCGGACGACGCGCTGGCGGTGGTGCCGTCGCTGGCCGAAATGTACGACGAACCGTTTGCCGATTCGTCGCAGATTCCCACGTCGCTCGTCACCAAGATGGCGCGCCAGCACGTCACCGTAGCCTTGTCGGGCGACGGCGGCGATGAACTCTTTGGCGGCTATTCGCGCTACTTCCGCGTGAATAACTGGTGGCAGCAATGCGAGCGCGTGCCCGCCATGCTGCGCAAGCCCGCTGGCGCGATGCTCTCCGCCACCACCCACCTTCCAGGACGCGGCGCCTGGCGCGGCAAGGTCGGCAAGCTGGGCGAGCTGCTGCGCACCGATACGCGCGGCGACTTCTACCGCCACTTCGTGTCTTATTGGGCCGACCCCACGCAGGTGGTCAAGGGCGGTGTAGAACCCGTGTCGGAATTCGCGCGCGACATGCAGGGCTCGACCTTCGAAGCCATGATGAAGCTGGACACGATTACCTATCTGCCCGACGACATCCTGGTCAAGGTCGACCGCGCCGCCATGGCGGTGAGCCTGGAGACGCGCGTGCCGCTGATCGACCATCGCGTTTATGAATTCGCCTGGAGCCTGCCGCATCAGTACAAGGTGCGCGGCAACACGGGTAAATGGCTGCTGCGCCAGGTGCTGCATCGCCATGTGCCGCAGGCGCTGGTGGACCGCCCCAAGCGCGGCTTCGCCGTACCGCTGGCCGCCTGGCTGCGCGGACCGCTGCGCGAATGGGCCGATGCGCTGCTCGACCCCGCGCGGCTGCGCCAGGAAGGCTGGTTTGAACCCGAACCCATCCTGCGCAAATGGCGCGAACACACCTCGGGCCATCGCAACTGGGACAGTCACCTGTGGGGCGTGCTGATGATGCAGGCCTGGCTGGACCGCTATCGTGCCGCACCGGATCAAGGGGGAACGATTGGGAGTCGTTAACGCATGAAAATATTGATGTTGGTCAGCTCCATGCACGCGGGCGGTGCCGAACGCGTCGCCGCAACGCTGGTGAATGCCTGGGCCGAACGCGGCGACACCGTCACGCTCACGCCTACCTACTCGTCCAAGGGCACCTGCTTTTATCCCGTGTCGGACAAGGTCACACTCGCCTGGCTGGCCGATATCGCCGGCACGCGCGCATCGGGCGGGATGGCCGCGTTCAAGCGCCTGATGGCCTTGCGCAAGCACATCCGCGACACCAAGCCCGATGTGGTCGTGTCTTTCCTGACCAACGTCAACGTGGCCGCCATCCTCGCCACGCGGGGCCTGGGCGTGCCGCTTATCGTTTGCGAACGCACCAACCCCGTGGCCGAAACCACCACCGGCACGGTGTGGCGCAAGCTGCGCCGCTTGCTGTATCCGCGCGCCGACATGGTGACGGTGCAGGCCGAAGACACCGCTGGCCCGTTCTCGCGTCAGGTGCCGGGCATCAAGCGCCTGGCCGTCATTCCCAACCCCTTGCCCGCGCCCCTGCTCGACGCGCCGCGCGTGGCCCAGCGTGAAGACGGTGGCCCGCGTGAATTGCTGGCGATGGGCCGCCTGGTGCCCGACAAGCAGTTCGATGTGTTGATCAATGTGTTCGCACAATTGGCGCCGTCGCACCCCGACTGGAACCTGCGTATCTGGGGCGAAGGCCCCGAGCGCGCGCTGCTGGAGGCGCAGATTGAAAAGCTGGGTCTGCAATCGCGCGTGAGCCTGCCGGGCCGCACCGAAGCGCCGTGGGAAGAACTCGCGCGCGGCCAGGCTTTTGTGCTGAGCTCGCTGGTGGAAGGCTTTCCGAATGTCTTGCTGGAAGCCATGTCGCTGGGCCTGCCTTGCGTGGCTTTCGACTGCCCCAGCGGCCCTCGCGAAATGACGCGCGACGGCCAGGACGCCTTGCTGGTGCCCGCTGGCGACGCCAGTGCCTTGCAAGACGCCCTGCAGCGCGTCATGAGCGACCTGCTGCTGCGTCGGCAACTGGGCGTGTGCGCCGCCACGGCCGTGCGCCAGCGTTACGCCCTGGACACGGTGCTGTCCGAATGGGATGAACTGTTCGACGCGGTGCGGGAGGGGCGATGAGCACCGCCGCCTTGCGCGTTCTGCATGTCATCACGGGCCTGGGGCAGGGCGGCGCGGAATCCGTGTTGATGCGCTTGGCGACGTACCCGGAAACGGGCGTGTCGCACACCGTCGTGTCGCTGACCGATGAAGGCATCTATGGCGAGCGCTTGCGTGCCGCCGGCGTGCCCGTGCATGCCTTGGGCATGAAGCGCGGGCGCGTGAGCGCAAGCGGTTTTTTGGCGTTGCGCCGGCTGATCGCCGCTCAGCGTCCTGACGTCGTGCAGACCTGGATGTATCACGCGGACCTGATCGGCGGCCTGGCCGCACGGCTGGCGGGCGTGCGCGCGGTGGCCTGGGGCATCCGTAATTCCGGCGCGCATCTGGAACGCAGCAGCCGCTCGGCGCGCCTGGTCTTGCGCGCCTGCGCTTGGCTGTCCGGCAGCGTGCCGCGCGCCATCGTCTGCGCCGCCCAGAATGCGGCCGAACGGCACGCCGAACGCGGCTACCGCCGCGACCGCATGGTGGTGATTCCGAACGGCTACGACCTGTCGCGTTATGCGCCCGATGCGCAAGCCCGCACGCGCATGCGCGCGCAGTGGGGACTGTCGGAAGACGCACCCGTGATCGGCAGCGTGGCCCGTTGGGATCCGCTGAAAGACCACGCCAACCTGCTGCGCGCGGTGGCCGCATTGGTGCGCGATGGCCGCGACGGCGGCTTGCGCTGCGTGCTGGTCGGGCGCGGCATGACGGCCGACAACGCCGAACTTGGCGCGCTTGTCGACAAGCTGAACCTGCGCGACCGCCTCATCCTTGCCGGCCCCAGCGACGACGTTCCCGCCGTGATGAACGGCCTGGACGTGCACGTGCTGTCCAGTTGCGCCGAGGGCTTTCCCAACGTGGTGGCCGAGGCCATGGCCTGCGGTGTTTACTGCGTGGTGACGAACGTGGGCGACGCCGCCTACATCGTCGCCGACACCGGCGTCGTCGTGCCCCCCGAGCAAGCCGAGGCGCTGGCGCGCGGCATCGAGACCGCCTTGTGCGACGTGGCTGCGCGCGGCCACGGACGCGCGGGCGAGGCGGGCCGCGCGCGCGTGTTGGAAAACTTTGATCTGGCGCGCATGGTGCAGCATTACCTCACCGTATGGCGCCGCATTGCCGGAGACCAGGCATGAGCCGTCGCCTGATGTTCGTCGTCAACAATCCCGCGTTCTTCATGTCGCATCGCGTGCCGGTGGCGCTGGCCGCGCAGCAAGCGGGCTATGACGTGCATGTGGCCACGATGGATGGCCCCGCCGTGGCCGACATCCAGGCGCTGGGCATGACCCATCACGCCATTCCCATGACGCGCAGCGGCAAGCATCCCTTGCAGGAACTGGGCACGCTGCTGGCGCTGGTGCGCCTGTTCCGCCGCGTGCGTCCGGACGTGGTGCACCTGGTCACGATCAAGCCCGTGCTGTATGGCGGCATTGCCGCGCGCATTGCCCGCGTGCCGGGCATGGTGGCGGCAATTTCCGGCCTGGGCTTCGTGTTCCTGTCCAATTCCCTGAAGATGCGGCTGGTGCGCGCCGTGGTGGCGCGCCTGTACCGCGTGGCGCTGGGTCATCCGAACAGCCGCGTGATTTTCCAGAACGCCAATGACCGCGACCTGCTCAAGTCACTGGGGGCCGTGCGCGATGAACAGGTCGTCATGATTCGCGGCGCGGGGGTCGACCTGGATGCCTATCGCGCGTCGCCCGAACCGCCTGCGCCGCCTGTCGTGGTCACCATGGTGGCGCGCCTGTTGCGCGACAAGGGCGTGCGCGAATTCGTCGAGGCGGCGGCCCTGCTGCGCGCGCGTGGCGTGCCGGTGACCATGCAACTGGTGGGCGGGCTGGATGCGGGCAACCCCGCGTCCGCCACGCAGGACGAGGTGGACGCCTGGCAGCGCGACGGCGCCGTGCAGGCCTTGGGCGAACGCTCGGACATTGCCGATCTGTACGCGGCGAGCCATATCGCCGTGCTGCCGTCGTATCGCGAGGGTTTGCCGAAATCGTTGATCGAGGCCGCGGCGTGCGGGCGCGCGGTGGTGACGACCGATGTGCCGGGCTGCCGCGACGCCATCGAACCCGGCCAGACCGGGCTGCTGGTGCCGGTGCGCGACGCGCAGTCGCTGGCGGACGCCATCGCGCGCCTGGCCGAGGACGCCGCCTTGCGCCAGCGCATGGGCGCGGCGGGGCGTGCACTGGCCGAGAGCGAATTCGACATCAAGCGGGTTGCCCGCATCCATGTCGAGCTGTACGACGCCCTGGGTGCTTGATCGGCTGATACGGCTGATACGGCTGATACGGCGAATTCGGCGGGTTCGGATTCAGGATTGATTGAGCCCGCCTAGCGCCCGCGCGCGATCGCGTCGATCCAGAAACGGGTGGATGGGTCTTGCTGGCTGGTCTGCGGCGCATCCAGCTCGCGCATGATGTTCTTGGCCAGCGCCTTGCCGAATTCCACGCCCCATTGGTCAAACGGGTTGATGCCCCAGATCACGCCTTGCGCGAACACCTTGTGTTCGTACAAGGCCAGCAGCGCGCCCAGGGTATAGGCCTCCAGGCGCGGCAGCACGATCAGCGACGACGGACGGCCGCCCGGATGAACGCGGTGCTGCGCAAGCAGCCGCGCGCGCGCCGGATCGCTTTCCGTGGCCGAGGTTTCGGCCAGCGCCTCGTCGAAGGACTTGCCCCGCAGCAGCGCCGAACGCTGCGCCAGGCAGTTGGCAATCAGCAGTTCATGGTGACGCGCATAGGCGTGGTCGGGCTGCTCGCAAAGAATGAAGTCCACCGGCGCGCCCATGGCGTCCTGGTGCAGCCATTGAAAGAACGTGTGCTGACAGTCGGTGCCGGCCATGCCCCAAACGGAGGGGCCGGTCGGCACGCCGACAGGGCTGCCGTCTTCAGTGGCGACCTTGCCCAGTGATTCCATTTCCAACTGCTGCGCCCAGGGCACCAAGTGAACCAGCCGCGAGTCGTAAGGCGCAATCACCAGCGAGTCATAGCCCAGCACGCTGCGGTTGACCACACCGGCCAGCGCCAGTTGCAGCGGCGCGTTCTCCGCGTTGGGGGCGGTGCGGAAATGTTCATCCATGGCCGCGGCGCCCGCCAGCAACTGATCAAATGCATCGTTGCCCAACGCCAGCGCAATCGGCAGGCCGATGGCGGACCATAGCGAATAACGGCCGCCCACCCAGTCCCAGATCTGGAAGATGTGGTCGGGCAAGATGCCCAGGTTGAGCGCGGCTTCCACGTTGGAGGTAATCGCCACCACTTGCTTGATGGGGTCGGCCACGCCGGCGTCGCGCAGCCAGTTCATCGCCACTTCCGCATTGGCCAGCGGCTCGGTCGTGGTGAACGATTTGGACGCGACGATGACCAGCGTGTCGTGCGGATCCAGCCGGCTCATGGCGTCGGCGACGGAATGCGAATCCACGTTCGACGCAAAGCGCACTTCGCGCCGCGCGCCGCCATGGCGCAGCGCACGGCTTACCAGGCGTGGCCCCCAATCGCTGCCGCCGATGCCCAGGTGCAGCACGTAGCCGTAGCGGTCGGCGCGGTCGGCCTCGCGCACGAATTCGCGCAAGCGATCCCGTTCGGCCTGCACGGCGTTGGCAACCGCGGCGGGCGGTTCGGCCGCGCGCAAGGCGGTGTGCCAGGCGGCGCGCCCTTCGGTCCAGTTGGCGTGGCCGCCGTCAAACAGCGTGGCGCGGGCGGCGTCAAACTGCTGCTGGGCCAGCAGCGCTTCAGACGCTGCGTGCAAGGCGGGCGAGTGTGCCTGGGTGCTTAGATCCAGGCGCAGGCCCGGTGCGGTGATCACCCTGAGTTGCTCGCCGCGCAGGGGCGCGGCTTTGGCTGCCGCGGTGAATGGTTGCCAGGCTGGGCTGTTCGGTAGCGACATGAGCGGGTCAGAACGGCAGTTTGGCTTCTGGCGCAAGCTTGCCCAATTCGCGGCGGAAGTCGGCCTGGATGCGTTGCAGCGCCTCGGCGCTCTCGGCTTCAAAGCGCAGCACCACCACGGGCGTGGTGTTCGATGGGCGGGCCAATCCAAAGCCGTCGGCGTATTCGGCGCGCACGCCGTCGATGGTGATGACACGCTTGGCGTCGGTGAACTGCCCCTGTTCCTGCAAAGCCTTCACCAGCATGAACGGCTGGCCTTCTTCCATCTCCAGCTTCAGTTCGGGCGTGGAGACGTCTTGCGGCAGGGCTTCCAGGGGAGCGCAGGCGTCGGCGTCGCGCGACACGATTTCCAGCAGGCGCGCGCCGGTGTACAGGCCATCGTCAAAGCCGTACCAGCGTTCCTTGAAGAAAATGTGGCCGCTCATTTCGCCGGCCAGGGGCGCGCCGGTTTCGGCCAGCTTGGCCTTGACCAGCGAATGGCCTGTTTTCCACATCAGCGGCACACCGCCCGCGGCTTGCACGGACAGGCCCACGTGGCGGCTGCACTTGACGTCGTAGATGATGGTGGCGCCGGGGTTGCGGTCCAGCACGTCGCGCGCGAACAGCACCAGTTGGCGGTCGGGCCAGATGATCTGGCCCGATTTCGTGACCACGCCCAGGCGGTCGCCGTCACCGTCGAACGCCAGGCCCAGTTCGCAGTCGGTCTCGGCCACGCACTTGATGAGGTCTTGCAGGTTCTTGGGTTCGGCGGGGTCGGGGTGGTGGTTGGGGAACGTGCCGTCCACCTCGCAGAACAGTTCTGTGACTTCGCAGCCCAGCGCGCGGAACAGTTGCGGGGCCACCGCGCCGGCAACGCCGTTGCCGCAGTCGATCGCGATTTTCATGGGGCGGGCCAGCTTCACGCCGGAGGCCACGCGCGCGATATAGGCGGCGACCAGGTCCAGTTGGCGGCGCACGCCGGGGCGTTCGGCCGGGGCCGGGCTCGCGCCATTCATGGCGGCGCCCAGGGCCAGCACGTCTTCGCCATACAGGGCGCGGCCGCCCATCATCATCTTGAAGCCGTTGTACTTGGGCGGGTTGTGGCTGCCGGTGATGGCCACGCCGGACCCCGTCTGCATGATGTTCGCGGCAAAGTACACCAGCGGCGTCGGCACCATGCCCACATCCAGCGTGTCCACCCCGCCTTCCTGCATGCCTTCCTGCAAGGCGTCCGACAGCATTTCGCTGCTCAGGCGGCCGTCGCGGCCCACCACCAGGGTCTGCACGCCTTCGTCACGCGCGCGCGCGGCCAATGCCACGCCCAAGGCGCGCGCAAACGTCGCGTCGATCAGGTCCGGCACCGTGCCGCGTATGTCATAAGCCTTGAAGACAGAAGCGGGAAATTGCGTGTTGTTATTACCCACGACGATTCCTTGAGTAGGGAGTTGCAGCGCCAGTGCCGACGGGGCTAGTGGTAAACCCGCATGTCAGAACCCGGCTGGGTTAAGCATCAAAAGTGAATTATCCCCCATTGGCGCATGGCCCTCATCCGACGGGAGCAGTAGGACGTCTTAGGGGTGGCGCCCGCCCTGGATTGGTGCGTAGCGCGTGGCGTGCCGCCTTGATCCGGTGCGCTTCGGAAGAGGGGACGGAGCCGCTCCGGGGCGCGCGCGCATGGCACACAATTTGCTCGTCATCCGAAGGTGATACGCTTGCGCTGCAAGCAGAATGACAGGAGGGGCCATGGGTGCCAAAGTTTCCACTGTGATGTCATCGGGGCGCGCCACCAGCCGGCGCGGTCCTCCCACGGACTACGCCGGTCCGGGCGCTGGCCAGGAACGCCGGCTTGATATCCATGTATTCGTATCCGAGTCGGGCGAATTGGTCGCTGGCCGTGCGTGGGAACGCTGCGTCTGGCGCGAGGCCCGTGTGTTGATCGCCGAATGTCCCGCTCCGCATCTGCCGGCTTCCATCGAGGCCGCCTTGCGTGGCGTCGCCACCGAGGTCGCGCGCGACCGCAACTGGCAAGGTACGGGGGCCGTGGCCTTTTCCCTGGACGACCGCAGCGGCGTATTCCGCGTGATCAGCGCCGACGTGCAGCCGCATGCCGGTGCCATCCCGGCCAGCCCCGACGCCCTGGGCGCCCACGCCTTGGAAATGCGCATCGACGGCTGCGTCGACCGCCGCCTGCCTTGCACCCGGCTGCTGGTGTACGGCGCCACGCGCGGCGAAGCGTTGCGCCGTGCCTACCGCGCGCTGTCCGAAATGCCCGGCCCGGCCGGCATCGACCGCGCTTTCCTGATGAATCGCATCGCCTCCCGGGCTTACTGCTCGGGCCTGACCGGCACCCGACTCGACCAGGCCGTCGGCTAGCGCGGCGCTTTTAGCCCGCGCGATTCCGCCCCTACAATAGCTCGCACATCCCTATCCCCAAGCCTGGGCGCGTCCCAGGCCATTTCTGTGCGGCGCCTATGACATTGCTGAGCGATCTACAGTCCCTCCTGGGCTTTTCCCATGTGCTGACCGGCGAGGACGCCGCGTCTTATGTGCTGGACTGGCGCCGCCGTTACCGAGGGTCGGCGCTGGCGGTGATACGGCCGGGTTCCACGCAGGAAGTGGCCGACGCCGTGAAGCTCTGCCTGCACCATGGCGTGCCGGTGGTGCCGCAAGGAGGCAACACGGGCCTGTGCGGTGGCGCCACGCCCGACGACACCGGCCGCGCCATCGTGCTGTCCACGGCCCGCCTGACTGCGGTGCGCAACCTCGACACCGACAACGACACCATCACTGTGGAAGCCGGCTGCATCCTGCAAGCGGTGCAAGAAGCCGCCGCGGGCGCCAACCGCCTGTTCCCCCTGAGCCTGGCCGCCGAAGGCAGTTGCACCATAGGCGGCAACCTGGCCACCAATGCCGGCGGCACGCAGGTGCTGCGTTACGGCAACACGCGCGACCTGACGCTGGGCCTGGAAGTGGTGACGGCCGAAGGCGAGATCTGGGACGGGCTGCGCGGCCTGCGCAAGGACAACACCGGCTACGACCTGCGCGACCTGTACATCGGCAGCGAAGGCACACTGGGCATCATCACCGCCGCCACCTTGAAACTGTTTCCACGGCCGGTTGCTTCCTGCACCGCGTTGTTGACGCTGGACACCATCGATCAGGCCGTGGAAGTGCTGTCACGCGCGCGCGCTGGCTTCGGCGCGGCGCTGACAGGTTTCGAACTCATGAGCAACGCCTGCCTGCAAGGGGTGGTACGCCTGTTCCCGCAACAGCGCCTGCCGTTTGAGGGCGACTCCGCCGAATCCCCCTGGTTCGCGCTGCTGGAACTGTCCGATAGCGAAAGCGAAGCGCACGCGCGTGACCGCTTTGAAGCCGTGCTGGGCGAGGCCATCGACGCCGGCCTGATTCACGACGCCGCCATTGCCGCCAATGTGTCGCAGAGCAAGGCGCTGTGGCATCTGCGCGAAAGCATTCCGCTGGCCGAAGCCGAGCTGGGCAAGTCGGTCAAGCACGACGTGTCCATTCCGATTTCGTCCATCGCCGGCTTCGTGCACAAGACCAATGCCTTGTTGCAGGCGCGCTTTCCGGGCGTGCGCCACGTCATCTTCGGCCATCTGGGCGATGGCAACCTGCATTACAACGTGGCCAACGCGCCCGGCCAGACCGAAGCCGAACTGCTGGCGCTGCAAAGCGAGATCTATGGCGTGGTGCACGACAGCGTGCATGCGCACCAGGGTTCCATCAGTGCCGAGCACGGGGTGGGGCAGCTCAAGCGCGACGAGTTGCCGCGCTACAAAAGCCCGGTGGAATTGGCGCTGATGCACCGGATCAAGCGCGCGCTGGATCCGCAAGGGCTGATGAACCCGGGCAAGGTGCTGCAAGCCTAGCGCGTGCCGGCGCCGGACTCGCGTTCAATCCACACGGAGCGTCAACCATGGCAGTCAGCCTCGCGGCGGGTGCGAATTACCGGGTGCTGATTGTCGAAGACGATCACATCATTGCGGGCAACCTGTATTCCTTCCTGGAAGTGCGCGGGTTCCTGCCCGACGTTGCCTACACCGGCCACGCCGCACTGGAGAGCGTCAAGGCACAGCGCTTCGATGCCTTGATCCTGGACATCGGCTTGCCGGGCATGGACGGCAATGCGGTGCTGCACGCGCTGCGCAACGACATGCGCGCGGATGTACCGGTGCTGATGCTGACCGCGCGCGACAGCCTCGAGGACAAGCTCACGGGCTTCTCGCATGGCGCCGACGACTACCTGACCAAGCCCTTTGCCCTGCTCGAAGTCGAAGCCCGGCTGCTGGCGCTGATTCAGCGCGCCAAGGGGGCAACAGTGGATGCGGTGCGTGTTTTCGGCCCGCTGCAATACGACACCCGCAGCCGGGGCGTGTTGGTCAACGGGCAGCCTGTGCACCTGACGCGCAAGGCCAGCCTGATCATGCAAGCGCTGATGCGCGATCCGGGCCGTGTGGTGGCCCGCGAAGAACTGGAATCGCTGCTGTGGGGCAACGAGCCGCCGTCGTCCGACGCGCTGCGCAGCCAGGTGCACCTGCTGCGCCGCGCCTTGGCGGATGCCGGCTTCGATGGCATTGAAACCCTGCACGGCACCGGCTGGCGCCTGACCCTGAGCGGAGCCGCGCCATGACGCGCGCGGCGGGCGGCACACTGACCCAGCGGGTCGTGTGGGCCCTGACCGGAACGGTGGCGCTGTTCGTGACCGCGCTGGCCCTGCTGGCTTATCTGACGTTCGACCAGATGGAAGACGACCTGGTCAACGACATCCTCAACACCGAAATGGACCGGCTGGTGCAACACGCCCGCGCCAGCGACGAGTTCGTGCCGCGTCAGGGCGTGCGCGAACTGGGCGGTTCGATGCGCGCGTGGATGAGCGTGGACGGGCAGCGTCCCGCCGGCATTCCCGACGAGGTGCTGGGGCTGGACAACGGCCTGCACCTGATCGAGCCGGGCGCGTACACCTGGCACGTGATGGTGGCCGATACCGGTCGCGGCAAGGTGTATTTGCTGTACGACGCCACCGATAACGAAGAGCGGGTCCACGACTTTGGCCTGATCGTGCTGGGCGTGGGGGCCATTTGTGTGCTGGGCGCCTATGCCCTGTCGCGACGCGTGGCGGCGGTGGCGGTGGGCCCCTTGCTGGACCTGACTGACCGGCTGGCAACCTGGGCCCCGGGGGCGCCCGACCTGGCCGTCACCCGCGACGACGAGGCGGGCCGCCTGATCGAAGCCTTCAACCGCGTGCAGAATCAGGTGGACCGGTCCATCACGCGCGAACGCGAGTTCGCGGGCAACCTGAGCCACGAAATCCGCACACCGCTGGCTGCCATCCGTTCCGACAGCGAATTGATGCTGCTGACCCAATCCTTGACGCCAGATCAGCACCAGCGCCTGACGCGCGTGGTGGACAACGTGGACGATGTGATCGTCTGCCTGGAGAGCGCGCGCGCGATGGCGCGCGACCAGTTGCTGCCCCCCGCGCCAGTGGATATCAGCGTGTGCATGGATGATGCGTGGCGCGGTTATGAGGCGCAGGCCGGGCTGGCGGACTTGCGCTTCGACAATCAGATTGGCCCCGGCCACGTGCTGACCCTGGACCGCTACGCGCTCTTGACCGTGCTGCGCAACCTGGTGCGCAACGCGGTCGAGCACGCCGCCCCGGCCACGCTTACCGCCCGGTTTCACGCGCCCGGCGTGCTGGAGCTGAGCGACGACGGCAAGGGTATTGCGGCGGACGACCTGCCGTTTCTGTTTCGCCGTTACTACAGCGGCCGCATGCGGGACTCGGGTGCCGCCGAGCAGCACGAGGCCGCGCGTGGCCTGGGCCTGGCGATCGCCAAGCGTGTCTGCGACATGCAAGGCTGGCTGCTGACGGTGGAGTCTTCTCAAGAACCCGCGTCGCGGGGGACGCGGTTCCTGCTGCGCTTTGACGCCTATTCCGTCGCGGCGGAGCCAAACGCGGCGACGCGGATTTGACGAATTTTCGACCTTCGGCCGGCTAATCTCTGCGCTTGCTCCCGAACCGCTCGTCGTCGACGTTTCCCATGCCATCCTCTTCGTTGCCCGCGGCGCGCGCGCCCACGCTTGCCTGGTATTCATGCAGCCAACTCATTGGCGTGACCGTGGTGTTGGCTGCCGTCTCATGGTGGGCCAATGCGTCGGGTCTGGACCTGCGCATCGCGCAGGCGCTGTTCAACCCGGCGCTGGACGACTTTCCCTTGCGCGCGAACCGCTTGCTGGAATTGCTGGGCCATCGCCTCGTGCTGGTGCTGCCCATCGGCGTGGCCTTGGGCGCGGCGGGCGTGGTGGCTGCCAGTTTCCGTGTGCCGTCATGGCGCGGGTGGCGCGGGCCGGCATTGGCGCTGGCGGCAACCTGCCTTGCCGGGCAGTTGCTGGTGAATCAGATCAAGCACTACACGACCTTGCCACGCCCTTACGACCTGGCCACACTGGGGGGTTATACGCCCTACCCGAAGCACTGGTGGACCTGGGTGCGCGCACAAGCCGGGGGAGCCTTGCCGAGCGGGCACGCGGGCGCGGGCTATTCGATGCTGACGCTTTACTTTGCCGGCTGGGCGCTGAACCGGCCATCGTGGCGCTGGTGGGGCCTGGCGGTGGGTATGTCGGCCGGCGTTTTGTTTTCAGTGGTGCGCATCTTGCAAGGCGCGCATTTCCTGAGCCAGACGCTGTGGTCGGCCACGTTGCTGTGGTTTCTTGCGGCGCTGTTCTTCCTTCCGGTCATCGTGGGGCGGGCCGGTGCGAACGGCCCATCCCCGTCGACGTCCGCTCAGTTAAGCAGCACGCCAGGCAGCCACAGAGAAAACGCCGGCACATAAGTCACCAGCGCCAACGCGGCCAGCAGCGCCCCGTAGAACGGCCATATCGTGCGCATCACCGTCCCCACCGATACCCCGCCGATGGCGCACCCCACAAACTGGGTGGTGCCCACCGGTGGCGTGTTCAATCCCAGCGCGCAGTTCAGCAGAATTACGATGCCGAACTGCACCGGGCCCATTCCATACTGCATGCAGATTGGCAGAAAGATCGGCGTGCAGATAAGAATGGTGGCGGCCATGTCCAGGAAGGTGCCCAGCACGAACAGGATGATGTTCACCATCAGGAAGATGGCCCACGGGCTGGTCGAGATCGAGGCCATCAGCTGGCCCGTTTTCTCGGCCACGCCGTAGAAGCTGATCAGATAGCCGAAGGTGGCCGAAATGCCGATCAGCAGCAACACCACGCCCGTCGTCTTGACCGCCTTGCTGGCGGCGCGCACGAACTGGTCCCAGGTCAACGAGCGGTAGACGAACACCGTCAGCGCCAGTGCATACAGCACGGCCACCGCCGCCGATTCCGTTGCCGTGAATACGCCGCTGAGAATCCCGGTGATGATCAGCACCACCACGAACAGGCCCGGCGCGGCCGCCGCCAGCGAACGCGCCACGATGCGCCAACCGGGGAAGGTGCCCGCCGGATAGCCCCGGCTGCGCGCCACGAAATACGCGGCGGCCAGGTTGCACAGCGTCAGGATCAGCGCCGGCACGACGCCGGCCGCGATCAACGCGGCAATGGACACTTTGCCGCCCGCCGCCAAGGTGTAGATGATGATGTTGTGGCTGGTCGGCATCAGCGCGCCCACCAGCGCCGCGTGCGTGGTGACGTTCACGGCGTAGTCGGCGTGATAGCCCTCGCGCTTCATCATCGGAATCATCACCGAGCCCATGGCCGACACATCCGCCACCGGCGAGCCCGACACGCCGCCAAACAGTGTGCAGGCCACCACGTTGGACATGCCCAACCCGCCGCGTACATGGCCCACCAGCGACTTGGCGAAATTCACGATGCGCTCGGCGATGCCGCCATACAGCATCAGCTCTCCCGTGAAGATGAAGAAGGGAATGGCCAGGAACGAAAACGCGTTCATGCCCGAGGTCATCTGCTGGAAGGCCACGGCCAGTGGCAGGTCCTCGACCATGATCGCGGTGAGGGACGACAAGCCGATGGCAAAGGCCACCGGCACGCCGATCACCAGGAACCCCATGAACGTAAACGAAAGCAGTGTCAGCGCCATGCTGGTACCACCTTATGGTTGCGCAGGATGGCGATGATGTGCTCAAGCGAAAAGAGCGCGATCAAGGTGCCCGACAGGGTTGCGGGGACGTACTTCCAGGCGTTAGAGATGCCCAGGTTGGGAATCTTGTAGGCGTGTACCGATTCGGCCAGCACGCCGCAGTTCCAGGCCATCAACACGCCGAAGAGCAGCACCAGCAGGTGGATGACAATGCGCAGCCGCCGTTGTCCGCGCGCGGGCAGCGCGTCCAGCAGGGACTCGAAGCCGATATGCCCCGCGTCGCGTACGCCGACCGCCGCGCCCAGCATCGTGACGTACAACACCAGCAGCAGCGACAGGCTTTCGGCCCAGGTGGGCGTGCTGTTGAGCACGTGGCGGCCGAAGATCTGCAAGCTGACCGCGACGATCAGGCAGATCAGCCCGAACACGCTGGTCCACATGCAGGCCCGCGCCAGCATGGCGCAGCCGCGCGTGTAGGCGTCCAGCGGGCCGGCCAGGGCTTGCGCCCGGCCTTCTCCCTTTACGTGGGTGTCATTCGTGGATGTGGCCAACATGGCGCCCTCACTGAACAGCCTGGATCTTCGCGACCAGGTCTTTCATTTCGGGGGTGGTCACGAAGCGGTCGTACACCGGCTTCATCGCGCCCTGGAACGACGCCTTGTCCACCGCCACGATCTGCGAGCCCGCCTTCTCGACCACGGCGCGCGACTTCTGTTCACGCTCGTCCCACAGCTTGCGCATGAACGGCACCGATTCGCGTGCGGCCTCGCGCAGGATCTTTTGATCCTCGGGCGCAAGCTTGTCCCATTGGCGCTTGGAGAAAATCAGAATCTCCGGCGTCATGGTGTGCTCGGTCATGGAGTAGAACTTGGCAACTTCGTAGTGATGCGCGCTTTCGTAGCTGGGGAAATTGTTTTCGGCCGCGTCCACCAGCCCGGTCTTCAACGACGTATAGACCTCGCCCATGGGCATGGGCGTGGCGTTGCCGCCCATGGCCTCGACCATGGCGACGGACAGGTCCGACTGCTGCACGCGAATTTTCATGCCCTTGGCGTCGGCCAACGTCTTGACGGGCTTGTTGCGCGTGTACATGGACCGCGAACCGCTGTCGTACCAGGCCAGGCCGACAAAGCCGGCGGCCTCGCAAGAACGCAGGATCTGGTCGCCGATTTCGCTATCCAGCACCTTGTGCAGATGTTCTTTCGAGCGGAACAGGAACGGCAGCGACGGCACGCGCGTGGTCTGGCAGATGTTATGCATGGCGGCGCTGGACACGCGCGCCATCGCCAGGGCGCCCAGCTTTACCTGTTCGATCGAATCGTCTTCATTGCCCAGCGAGCCGCCCGCGTAGACCTTGACGGTGATGCGGCCGTTGGTGCGTTGCTTGACCAGTTCGCCGAACTGGCGCACGGCCTGCACGGTGGGATAGTCATCGGGATGGATGTCGGCGGATCGCAGCTCGGCCGCGTTGGCAAGGGGGACCAGCGTCAGCAAGGCAACCGCCGCCAAAATGGCGCGGGTCAGGGTGGGGCGCAGCATGTCTACCTCCGGTTGGAGTACGGCGTTTCGTTATGGGCCAGGACGGCCTCGAAGCTCTTCGTGTACAGACCTACGTTGCGTGGGGCGCGGCAATGCCACCCCGGTCGGGTGCTAACCGGCGCTGGCGGTTTCCTCCAGGCCTCGCGCGCCGGGACGCAGGGCGAACAACGCGCCATCCAAAGCGCCGGGGGCGGCGTCGGCGGGGCGTATCGATGTGATGAAAAGCGTGTCCATGCCCGCGCCGCCGAAGGCGCACATGGCGACCTTGCGGGCGGGAACGGCGTAGGTCTGGTCCAGCCGGCCATCGGGCGTGTAGCGATAGACGCGGCCCGCGTCGTTGCCGCAGATCCAATAGCCGCCGTCGGCGTCAACGGCGGCACCATCGGGGCGGCCGGCGGGTAGCGCAGGGATGAAGGGGCGGCGATTGTGGGGTGTGCCGCTGTCCACGTCGTAATCAAACGCCCAGACCATGGCGCGCGACGGGTGGGAATCGGACAGGTACATTGTCTTGCCGTCCGGGCTGAAGGCCAGGCCGTTGGGCACGATCAGGTCGTCCAGCAGCACCGACAGGCCGTCGGAATCAAACCGATACAGGCGGCCGGCGGCTTGCGCCCGGCTCATGTCCATCACCATGGTGCCAGCCAGGAAGCGGCCTTGCCGGTCGCAACGGCCGTCGTTGAAGCGCATGTCGGCAGCCGCGTGCGTGACGCCGGCCAGCAGGCGAGGCCGGCACGGCGTGTCGGGCAGCAGCGCGTCGCAGGTGTACACGCCGTCTTCCATCGCCAGCAGCCAGCCCGCGCCGCGCATGGCGATGCAGCCGGCCATTTGGGGCAGCGACCAGAGCGCGAATTCGCCACTGGCGGGCGACCAGCGCCACAGCGATTTATTCGGGATGTCGGTCCAGGTGTACGTCTGGTCGCTGGCGCGCCATACCGGGCTTTCTCCGACGCCGCACAACATGTCTCCAACGCGTTCGGCGGTTGTGGGCATGGCGGCGCCTACTTGGAGGTGTTGGTGGGAAAGGGAAACGGGCCTGCCTTGACGAACGCGCCGCCCTGATACCGGGCGGCGGGGTCGTCGGCGGGCAGCGGCGGCTGCGCTTCCACCTGCGCACGGAAGCGCTCGGACGAGTCCTTGGGCACAAAGCCCAGCACCTTCGCGGCGTCGTCGCGCCACCAGCTATCGCGGTTGGCCGACGCGCCATAGACGATCAGATGTCCGACGTCGGGGGCGAACAGCGCGCGCGTGACCAGGTCGGTCAGGTCGTCATAGCTAAGCCAGGTGACCAGCATGCGGCGGTCCTTGGGCGCTGGAAACGACGAGCCGATGCGCAGGCACACGGTTTCGATGCCATAGCGGTCGAAGTAAAAGCGCGACAGGTGCTCGCCGTAGGCTTTGGACAGGCCGTAGTAGCCGTCGGGTCGCAATGGCACGTCGGCATCCAATTGCTGGCCCTGTTCGTAAAAGCCGATGACGTGGTTGGAACTCGCGAACACCACGCGCCGCACGCCATGCACACGGGCGGCCTCGTAGAGGTTGTAGACGCCCTGTATGTTGGCGGGAAGAATGTCTTCGAATGGGCGTTCGACCGACACGCCGCCCAGGTGCACGATGGCGTCCACCCCCTGCACCAGCGATGACACGGCGGCGGCGTCGGCCAGATCGCACAGCATGGTTTCTTCGCCGTCCTCCGCGGGGGCCAGGGGCGCCACGTCGGAAACGCGCAGTATGTTGGTGTGAGGTTTGAGTCGGGGACGCAGCACTTGCCCCAGGCCGCCGGCGGCGCCGGTCAGTAGTAGACGCTGGCAGCGGGTGGTCGCTGGCGGCGGGTTGACGGTTCTGCTCATGTCGCAACGCTCGGTGAAAGGTGCGGAGTGGGAACGTATCTGGTACGTTGTCGTACAACGTGCGCAAAGTATAATTAGCCGCAAATTTCAGCGTCAAGCTTTTGTACTCATTTTCGGATTAACCCTGATGAACGCTCCAGTCGCTACTCCTGTCTTGCCGCAGCGTCGTCCCCGGAACTTGGCTCAAGGCTTGGTCGAGAGCATCTCCGAACGCATCCGCAGCGGCGAAATCCGCCCTGGCGACAAGCTACCCACCGAGTCCGAGATCATGCGTCAGTTTGGCGTCAGCCGAACCGTCGTGCGCGAGGCGCTGTCGCGCCTGCAGGCATCGGGCCTGGTCGAAACGCATCACGGCGTGGGCACCTATGCGCTGGAACCCAGCGGCAGTGTCGACTTCCGCGTGGACCCCGCCGACATCGCCACGGTGCGTGACGTGCTGGTGCTGCTTGAGCTGCGTATCTGCCTGGAAAGCGAGGCCGCGGGCCTGGCCGCCATTCGGCGCAGCGACGTGCAGTTGCAGGAAATGCGACGCGCGCTGGACCTGTTCAAAAGCGCATTGGACGTGGGCGGCGACACCATCACGCCCGACTTCCAGTTTCATCTATTGGTGGCGCAGTCCACCGACAACCGTTATTTCGCGGACCTGATGTCGCACCTGGGGTCGGCGATCATTCCGCGTACCCGCATCAATTCCGCCAAGTTCGCACACGAAGATCGCGCGGCCTATCTGGCCCGTGTGAATCTGGAACACGAAGACATCTACAGCGCGATCATGCGCCAGGACGCCGAAGCCGCGCGCGCCGCCATGCGCACGCACCTGAGCAACAGCCGCGAACGGCTGCGCCGCGCGCAATAACCCGGCAGGCCGGCTTGGTCTGCGTGTTATTGAAATACGATGTCGTACAACGTTTGAGTCACTGCGATCGCACCGCATCAAGGGAGAAACCGCGTTAATCTTTGCCCGGTTTCATTTTCGAACGACGAGGCGGCATGGTTTTGCTTGGCATGGATAGCGGCATTCTTTCATCAGTAGCGGCAATCGCGCTTCACCCCTTGCGGAGGGCCGCCGCATGCGTCGCCTGACACTTCGATTCATTCTTGCCGTCCTGGTGCTGCTGACGCTGTCGCGGCTGGGGCTGGCTTTCTGGATGTGGGACCGCGTGCAAGCGGCCGGCGGCTTGTGGCCGCTGCTGCTGGGCGGGCTGCGCATCGACGTCTGCCTCTTGTCCATGGTGATCGCGCTGCCCGCGGTGTTCTCGCCCTGGTTCGGGCATCGGCCCTTGGCCGCGCGCATCACCGCGTGGTGGTTCCGCGTGTGGTGGATGCTGTATGTGCTGCTGGAAGTGTCCACGCCGCAATTCATCGCGGAATACGACACGCGGCCGAACCGGCTGTACTTCATCTACCTGCTCAATCCCAAGGAAGTGGGGTCGATGCTGTGGCAGGGCTACAAGGGCGTGCTGCTGGCCGCGTTCGTGGTGCTGGTCTTGGCGGCGTGGCTCGCATTCAAGCTGTTTCCGACGCGGTCGCGCGATGGGTTCATGGCCTGGTGGAAGCGGCCGATTGCGTCCTTCGTGATCCTGGCGCTGGTGGTGCTGGGCGCGCGCGGCACTTTGGAACATCGCCCCATCAATCCGGCCAAGGTGGCGTTCAGTTCGGACGCCATGGTCAATGCGCTGGCGCTGAACTCGCTGTACAGCGTGTTCGATGCGGCCTATCGCATGCGCGATGAACGCTCGTCAGCGGCAATGTATCCGAAGATGCCGGTGGACCGCATGAACGCCATCGTCCGCGAAAAAGCTGGCTTGACCGGCGCGCCGCTGGATGCGCGCTACCCCAGCCTGCACGAACAAAAGGCCACCGTGCGCCGCGACAAGCCGCTGAACGTGGTGATCATCCTGCAGGAAAGCCTGGGCGCGCAGTACGTGGGCAGCTTGGGCGGACGCGATCTGACGCCCAACATCGACCGCCTGTCCAAGGACGGCTGGATGTTCCACCGCGCCTACGCCACCGGCACGCGCTCGGTGCGCGGCATTGAAGCGGTGACGGCGGGCTTTCTGCCCAGCGTGGCCGACGCGGTGGTCAAGCTGCCGCGCTCGCAGACCGGCTTTTTCACCTTGGCGCAGGTGCTGGGCAAGCATGGCTACCACTCGCGCTTCGTGTATGGCGGCGAGTCGCACTTCGACAATATGCGCGCGTTCTTCCTGGGCAACGGCTTTGACGAAGTGATCGACCGGCCCAAGTTCGTGAACCCGGTGTTTGAAGGTTCATGGGGCGCGTCCGACGAAGACATGTTCAATCAGGTAGACCGCCTGCTGCGCGCCGACGGCGACAAGCCGGTCTTCACGCTGGCGTTTTCCGTGTCGAACCATTCGCCGTGGGAATACCCGGAAGGCCGCATCAAGCCGGTGGGCGACCCCGCCACCGTGGACAACACGGTGCGTTATGCCGATTGGGCGTTGGGGCAGTTCTTCGACAAGGCAAAGCAGGCGCCGTACTGGAACAACACGGTGTTCCTGGTGATCGCGGATCACGATTCGCGTGTGTATGGGTCCATACCCGTACCGGTGCGCCACTTCCAGATCCCCGCGCTGTTCCTGGGCGCCGGCATCTCGCCGCGCCAGGACGAGCGCTTGGTGAGCCAGATAGACATGGCGCCGACGCTGTTGTCGCTGATCGGCCTGGACAACGTGAACCCGATGTTGGGCGCCGACCTGACGCAACGCGACCCAAACCGCGCGATGATGCAGTACGCGGACAACTTCGGCTATTTGCAAGGCGACAAGCTGCTGGTGCTGGAACCCGCGAAGGAACCCCGCGAATTCCGCTATGAAGCGGCGCCGGTTGGGCAAAATGAAACGTATGCGCCCGTGCAGCCGGCAGGCCCGGCGTTGACGGAAGAAGCGTTGGCGCATGCGCTGTGGGCAAGCTGGGCGTATCGGGAAGAAAAGTATCGATTGCCGTGATGGGTTTCTAGCGCTGTATGGACCGGGGACATGGGTGACACATGTTCGGGGACATGGGTAACACATAGGTTTTTATCCTATTGGGGTGCTCTGAGGTCGATCTGTTGAACAATTTTGTACAGGAAGACGACATCAAGCACGCCGTCTTGCGAGGAGGGTCTGACCGCGACAGGCAGACCCGCCATTCCCTCTCCGACGAAGACGACGCGTCCGTTCACAATGATCTGCCCTTTGGTCCTGACCTTGAGCACTCGATCGCCCGACTCGTATTCGATCGGAGGCAACGAGGCAGGATAGCGACGAGGGCTAGGTCTATATCTCGACAGGGGCGGCATCTGCCCCAACGCCTGGTGGGGCCGGACGTGGTTGTACTGTTCACGCCACTGATCCATGGCTTGCTGGCAGTCCAGCAGACTGCTAAACCCCCGGGCCTGGATCAACTCGCGCTTGAGCGTTCGATGCAGGCGTTCTAGCTTGCCTTGGGTTTGCGGGTGGCGAGGGCGACTGTGACTGATACGCACACCCAGCCGCATGAGCCAAACCTCCAGGCCTGTCAGCCCCAGGCCGCGCACCGATGCCCAGGATGGGCCGTTGTCCGCGGTGATCCGTTCGGGCAATCCGTAACGGCGAAATACGGCCTTCAGGTGCTGCTGCACAGTTTTGCTGCGCTCATCGCCACAAGCCTGGATGCACAGGGCGTAGCGTGAGTGATCGTCCAATAGCGTCAGCGGATGGCACCGTCCCTGACGCGCGTCGGTCAGGGCAAAGTGCCCCTTGAAGTCCATCTGCCACAACAGGTTTGGCGCCTCATGCTCAAAGCGCTGGTTCGCCAGCCCGACGTTCGAGTCCTCGCCTTGGACCCGATAGCCATGTCGTCGCAAAATTGCCGAGATGGTACTGGGCGCGGGCGCCGTAGTCGGCCCAAGCAGCGCCCGCAACTTGCGAGGCCCCCAGTACGGGTAACGCTTGTGCAGGTCGATCACCTGCGCTTCGATTTGCTCACACGTGCGCCCAGGGCTATTGCCTGGCCTGCGAGACAGATCTTGCAACCCAGCCTGGCCGTTCTGCTCGTAGCGGCCCAACCACTTGTATGCGGTCTTGGCGCTGATATCGAAACGCCGGCAAAGCTCCCGCACATTGCTGCCCGGTTGCAGGGCAAGCTGAACGAACTCCATTCGGCAGGACATAAGGCTTGACTCCTTCCACGGCATCGCTCGCTCCTAAAAACGACCATACCGTGATGCTAGAAGTGTTACCTATGTCCCCGAACACCCGTTACCCATGTCCCCGGGCCATACAAGCGCCGTGATGAAGTCGTGGTCACGTAGGATGGGTGAAGTGCGAGAAATCTTCACCCAAGAACCCCACCTCCCATCGCACGTAACCCATCACGCCCGGCAAGCAAATAACCCTTCCCGGGCGCAGTCACGATGGGTTGCGCGCGGCAAAGGGTGGGGTTCTTTCACCCGGCTTGCCGCGCTCCACCCATCCTACAATTTGGCGGGCAGCACTACGCCGGAGGATTCGCCGAAACCGATTTTCGGGTAGCCCGCTTTCTCGCATGCGGCGCGCATGATGATCTGGTCGCCATCTTGCAGGAAGGTGCGCTTTTCGCCCCAGGGCAGATCAATCGGGGTCTTGCCGCCATTGCTCAATTCCAGCAAGGACCCCGCTTCCGACGGCTGCGGGCCGGACAGCGTGCCGGTGCCCAGCATGTCGCCCGGTTGCAGGTTGCAGCCGTTCACCGTGTGGTGCGCAATCAGTTGCGCCACGTTCCAGTAAGCGTCGCGGAAATTGCTGCGCGACAGGGTCACCGGCGGTTGCTTGGCGTCGCGCGACTGCGCGGTGGTCATCAGCACTTCCAGTTGCACGTCGTAGGCGCCCTTGGCGCGGTTCGCGTCGGAGGCCAGGTACGGCATCGGCTGCGGTTCGGACGGACCGCGGTTGTACTGCGTGCGGAACGGCTCCAGCGCTTCCATCGTTACGATCCACGGCGAGATCGTTGACGCAAAGTTCTTCGACAGGAAGGGTCCCAGCGGCTGGTATTCCCAGGCCTGGATGTCACGCGCCGACCAGTCGTTCAGGATGCACAGGCCAAACACGTGGCCATCGGCGTCGGCCAGGTTGATGCGATCCCCTTGCGCGTTGCCGGTGCCCACGAAGATGCCCAGTTCCAATTCGTAATCCAAGCGGGCGCAAGGGCCGAACTGCGGCGCGTCGCCTTCGTTGGCGGGGCGGGTCTGGCCCACGGGGCGCGGAAACTTCTGGTCCACGCCGATGCTGGACGCACGGCCGTGGTAGCCGATGGGCACCCACTTGTAGTTCGGCAGCAAGGGGTTGTCCGGGCGGAATTGCTTGCCAATGGCGGTGGCGTGATGCACCGAGATGTAGAAGTCGGTGTAGTCGCCGATGCGCGCGGGCGTGGTGTGCTCAGCGTCGGCTTGCGCAACCAGCAGCGGCTCGACCACGTTGCGCAACGCGGCGCCTTCGCGCAGCGCGCGCGACAGTGCCAGGCGCAGGGCGCTCCAATGTGCCTGGCCCAAGGCCATCAGCGCATTCAGGCTGTCGCTGGCGCAAGCGGCCAAGGCTTCGGCGGCCTGGCCTTCAAACGGCTTAGCCGCCGCCAGCGCGGCCAGGTCCAGGATCTGGTCACCAATGGCCACGCCGGGGCGGAACGATTCGTTCGAGCCCTTGCGGCGGAACGCGCCGTAGGGCAGGTTTTGCACCGGAAAGTCCGACGTGCCGGTGTTGGCGCTGGCAATCCAGCTTTTCAAGGACGGGTCGTGGGTTTCGTTTATCGAGGTGGTCATGGCTGCGTGTCTCGTTAATGTGTGTGTTGGGGGCGGCTAGCCGGAGGAATGCCAAATTGTGTGCGCTAAACATTGAACGCCAAATGTTGAACGCCAAACGGCGATGCGTTTGCGCGCATCGCCGTGAACGTGGATCAGCGAGGAACCGCCGTCACGCCTTGTTGGGATCGAAGTGCTTCACGATGCCCTGCCAGCACCGGTAGTAGTCGCCTTGCAGGTCTTTGGAAGCCAGCGCCTGCGCGGTCGGACGGATCACCCGGCGCGTTTCAAACATGAACGCCATCGTATCGCGGATGTAGTGGGCGCTGTGCGTGTCGGCGTGCGAGGCCTTTTCGAACGTCTCGGCGTCGGGGCCGTGGCCGCTCATGCAGTTGTGCAGGCTGGCGCCGCCGGGCGCGAAGCCATCGGCCTTGGCGTCGTACACGCCCTGGATCAGACCCATGAACTCGCTGGCGACGTTGCGGTGAAACCAGGGCGGACGGAAGGTGTTTTCCATGGCCAGGATGCGCGGCGGGAAAATCGCGAAGTCCATGTTGGCCGTGCCCGGGGTGTCCGACGGCGCGGTCAGCACGGTGAAGATCGACGGGTCCGGATGGTCGAAGCTGATCGAGCCGATGGTGTTGAAGTGGCGCAGGTCGTACTTGTAGGGCGCATGCGTGCCGTGCCAGGCCACGACGTCCAGCGGTGAATGGTCGATGGACGCGCGCCAGAAGCCGCCGGTGAACTTCGCGATCAATTCAAAGTCGCCTTCGACGTCTTCGTACCAGGCCACCGGCGTCTTGAAGTCACGAGCGTTGGCCAGGCAGTTTGATCCAATGGGGCCCAGTTCAGGCAGGCGCAGCGCCGCGCCGAAGTTCTCCAGCATGTAGCCGCGCGCTTCACCGTCCAGCAGTTCGACACGAAAGCGCACGCCGCGCGGAATCACGGCAATTTCCAGGGGCTCAAGATCGATCAGGCCCAGTTCGGTAGCCAGGCGCAGCCGGCCTTGCTGCGGCACCAGCAGCAGTTCACCGTCGGCGTTGTAGAAGTAGCGACCCTGCATTGAGCGGTTGGCGGCGTACAGGTGAATGGCGACGCCGCCCTGTTCGTCGGGGCCGCCGTTGCCGCCCCAGGTCTTCACGCCTTCCAGAAAGTCGGTGGGGGCGGCGGGAATCGGCAGCGGGTTCCAACGCAGTTGGTTCGGCGTGACCGGGCCGTGGCCGAACGTGCTTTCCCAGCCCGCGGCGCCGTCAAACGCTTCAAACGGCTTGTGCTGCGCGCCCGGGCGGATGCGGTACAGCCACGAACGGCGGTTTTCGTTGCGCGGGGCGGTGAAGGCGGTGCCGGAAAGCTGTTCGGCATACAGGCCGTAGGGGCATTGCTGGGGCGAATTGCGGCCCACGGGCAGGGCGCCGGGCAGTGCCTCGGTGGCACAGTCGTTGCCGAAACCGGTCAGATATTGCAGTTCCATGGAATCCTCCTGGGTGGCGGCGCGGTGCGTGGCCGCGCGGTCGGTATGGGGCCGTCTGTAAAAACAGCGGCAATGCGTCATTGTCGGAAAAAATCACCACTATGGATACGGGAATGCAAAAATACAGACTATAAATTTCGTGAATAGTAGGGGGGGCGGCAATGGCCGAACTGCGCGACGTCGATCTGAATCTGCTGATCTTGTTCCAGCACTTGCTGGAAGACCGCAACCTGTCGGCCGTGGCGCGCCGCATGGACCTGACGCAACCCGCCGTCAGCAACGCGCTGCGCCGTCTGCGCGAGGCCTTTGGCGACGAGCTGTTCGTGCGGACGGGGCAGGGCATGCTGCCCACTCCCCGGGCGCAGCGGCTGGCCGGCCCCGTCAGTGAAGCGCTGACCGTGCTGACGCAGGCGCTGCAAGACCAGGATGTGTTCGACGCCGCGACCAGCAGCCGACGCTTTCGCGTGGCGATGACGGACGTGGGTGAAATCCACTTCATGCCGCGCTTGATGGAAGTGTGCGTGCAGGTGGCGCCACACGTGCGGATTGATTCAGTGCGGGTGCAGGGGCCGGACTTGCCGCGCGAAATGGAGTCGGGCCGGGTGGACCTGGCGATTGGCGCGTTCGACGAGATGGGCGCGGGCACGTTGCAACGCATGCTGTTTCGCCAGGGCTACGCAACCTTGTTCCGGCAAGCGCATCCCACGGCGCATGCCGGCATGGGCATCAAGGCATTTCGCGCGGAGCGCCATTTGATCGTGTCGCGCGCCGCGCCCTATGGGCAGGTGAACCAGTCAATGGAGCGCGCGGGGGTGGTGCTGGCGGAACACTTCAGCGTGCCGCACTTTTCGGCCGTGCCGTATATCGTGAGCGCAACGGATCTGCTGGCCACTGTGCCTGAAAAGCTGGCCGCCAGCGCCGCCCGGCCGTTTGGGTTGCGCTTCATGACACCGCCAGTGAAGGTGCCGGCATTACAGACAAACCTGTATTGGCAACGCCGGGTTGATCGGGATAGCGGCAATCAATGGCTGCGCGGGTTGATTTTGAATACGTTTGGGGTGGGGGGGTGAACGCCGGATGCTCGTAGGATGGGTGAAGCGCGAAAAATCGGCAAAAAGAAAACCGATGTGAATCGCGCGTAACCCATCATGCAGCGTTTGCGTTATGGCTGAATCTTCCCGGAATTCAACGCTGCTTGATGGGTTGCGCGCGTTCGATGTTTTCGTTCTTCTTTATTTTTTATCGCGCTCCACCCATCCTACGATCTAGCGCGCTTCACCCATCCTACATCCCACCACTGACTCTCGGGCTTGCTGCAATGCTTCGCGCAACAGGGCCATGTCGCCCAGATGGTTGGCCAGCAGCAGGATCAGCGCGGCGTTCAGTTCGTGGCTTTGCTCGTTCGTCAGGTCGCGATGGGTTTCGATCAGCGCCTCGTAGAAATCGTCGGGCGAACTCAGGTTGGTGTCGGTTATCAGCATGATGGGATGACCTCTGGAATCAGGCGTGGCCCGTGGCTCGCTTGACGGCGGCGGCAACCGCGTCGACATTGAAGGCGCGCCAGCGCGCGGCGATGTGCTGGTCGGGGCGGATCAGGTAGGTGGTGCCGGGCTGCGCGTCGTAGCGCTTGGCAACGCAGCCTTCGCGGTCGGCCACCACCGGCAGGTCCGCCGACAATCCCGCCACATCGCATTGCGGGTCGACCACCAGCACCGCCTTGACCGGCACCGGGGCCATGCGCAGCGCCTGCAAGGCCGACTGCGTGTCACGGTCGGGCAGGGTGTTGCCGCAGAACACGGCCAGCACGAAGCTGCCGTCCAGTTGCGCCATCCACCAGTCGTCTTCGCCATTCACCGACACCGGCGCATCCAGCGCGACCGCGCCGGGTGCCATGCGGCCGGTAAAGGCATCGGCATCCGGCGTGTTCAAGGGCGATCCGATGTAGGTCGCCGGCAGCGACAAACGACCGCTGTTAACGAGCGAGCGCGCAAACGGATGCGTCTTGGCCAGGTTCAACACGGCGTTGCGGAAGCTGCGGCTGATATCGCTCTTGGGCGTGATGAAGTCCGTGGCCCGCGATGAATTCAGGATGTTCTCGTCGGCCGCGTACTCGCGCTCGGCGCTGTAGCTGTCGATCAGCGTCTCGGGCGCCAGGCCCGTCAGCACCAGCTTCAGTTTCCAGGCCAGGTTCTCGGCGTCTTGCACGCCGCTGTTGGCGCCACGCGCGCCGAAGGGCGAGACGCGGTGCGCGGAGTCACCCGCGAACACCACGCGGCCGTGGCGGAACTTGTCCATGCGTTCGCACGCAAAGGTGTAGACGCTGACCCATTCCAGGTCGAACTGCGCGTCGGGGCCGAGCAACGCGCGGATACGCGGCAGCACGTTTTCAGGCTTGACGGCTTCGACGGGGTCGGCATTCCAGCCAAGCTGGAAATCGATGCGCCAGACGTTGTCCGGCTGTCGGTGCAACAGCACGGACTGGTTGGGATGAAAGGGCGGATCGAACCAGAACCAGCGCTCGGTCGGGAAGTCGGCTTTCATCTTCACGTCGGCGATCAGGAAGCGGTCGCGGAAGATGCGGCCATGGCTTTCCTGGCCGATCAGCTTGCGCACCGGCGAGCGCGCGCCGTCGCAGGCAACGAGCCAGTCGGCGTGCAGCGTGTAGGGGCCTTCGGGTGTTTCGATGGTGAGGTCTACGCCCGCATCCGTCTGCGTCACGCCCGCAACCTTGTTTTTCCAGCGCAGGTCGATATTGGGTTCCTGGCGCGCCTGCTCGTACAGATAGCCTTCGGCGTAGTACTGCTGCAGGTTGATGAAGGCGGGGCGGCGGTGGCCGGGTTCGGGCAGCAGGTCAAAGCGCCACACTTCCTGTTCACGGAAGAACACCTTGCCCACGTTCCACGACACGCCTTTGTCGATCATGCGTTGGCCGACGCCCAGGCGGTCCCAGATTTCCAGCGTGCGCTTGGAAAAGCAGATGGCGCGGGAACCGGTGGACAAGCGGTAGTCGTCGTCCAGCACCACCACGCGCACGCCTTGGCGGGCCAGGTCCAGCGCGGTGGTCAGGCCGACCGGGCCGGCGCCCACCACCACGACCTGATGCCGCGCCGCGCCCTGGGCGCTTTGGTCGGCGTGTTTTTCATAGGCGAACTCCATCGCCTGAAAGTCGATGTCTCCCACGGCTGTCTCCTGTGTGGGTCATTTTGTTTTTATGTGCGAAGCCGCGCGCCGTCTGGCGACGCGCGGTTCTGTTCTTGCATAGTCAGTCATAGGGCCGCAGGGCACCAGCCCAGCAGCCCTGCGGGTTCAGCCTTCCAGCTGCGCCCACATTTCCAGATCGCGCTTGTCGGTCCAGATGCGCGGATGCGTGTGGCCCGAGGCCTCGTCAAAGGCGCGCGACACGTCAAACGGCATGCAGTGGTCGAAGATGACCCAGTCGCTGTAGCGCGGCTTCATGAAGTCGTAGACCTCGCGGTAGATCGTCTTCAGGTCCTTGCCTTCGGCCACGCCACGGTTCACGGCGCCGTACAGATCGGTCAGGAAAGCGCGGGTGCCGGCCAGGCCCTGGCGCACTTCGGTGGCGTCCTTCAAGGCCGGGCCACGTCCCGGCACCATCTTTTCGGCTTCAAAGCCCGACAGCGCGTCCAGCGTGCTGGGCCAGTCGCGGAAGTAGGCGTCGCCGCAGTACGGGGTGGATTGGTATTCGACCAGGTCGCCCGCGAACAGGATCTTCTGTTCGGGCAGCCAGGCGATGGTGTCGCCCTTGGTGTGCCCACGGCCCACTTGCAGCAGCTTGACTTCCAGGTTGCCCAGGTTGACGGTCATTTCGCCCTTGAACGTCATCGTCGGCCAGACCAGGCCCGGCGGAATCGATTCGGCGTTGCGGAACAGGCGGGGGAAACGGCCGATTTCGCTGGCCTTGTCCTGCTCGCCACGTTCGACGATCAGGTCGTAGGTGTCGCGGCTGGCCAGGATTTCCTGGGCGTTGTAGGCGGAAGCACCAAACACGCGCACGGCGTGGTAGTGCGACAGCAGGATGTACTTGATGGGCTTGTCCGTCACTTCGCGGATGCGGCGGATGACGTCTTGGGCCATGACCGGCGTGGCTTGGGTGTCGATCACCATGACGGCCTCGTCGCCGATGATCACACCCGTGTTGGGGTCGCCTTCGGCCGTGTAGGCATAGGCGTTGTCGGACAGTTTTTCGAACGAGACGACCTTGTCGTCCATATCGGCGTGCGAGGCGAATTGCTTGCTCATGGAGGCTCCTTCCACTGTTATAGGAATAGGTGTGTGGAAGGAATATAGCGTGGCGTTAGTGTTTGTGCAATACGTTCGCTATAAACAAATGGTGCCGCTTTTACAGGGATTTCCCCAGTAATTTCAGCGTGTTGCGCCTAGTTCCGCTGGCATTTCGGGCAGTAATACGTGGCGCGCTGCCCTTGGACAAAGCGCCGGATGGGGGTTTCGCAGACGCGGCACGGCAGGCCTTCGCGTTCATAGACGGCGGCATGGATCTCGAAGTACGCCCCGGGTTCGCCCGTGGCGCCGACATAGTCCCGCAGCGTGCTGCCGCCGGAAGTCAGCGCGTCGGCCAGGGTGGCGCGCACCATGTCGGCCAGCCGTTCGCAACGGGCCGGCGACAGCTTGTTGGCGGGGGTCTTGGGGTTGATGCGCGCGCGGAACAGGCTTTCGGATGCGTAGATATTGCCCACGCCTACCACCGCCATGCCCGCCAGCAGCACCTGCTTGATGGCGGCGCCGTGGTTCTTGAAGTGGCGATGCAGCCAGGCCCCGTCAAAGCGCGGGTCGAAGGGTTCGATGCCCAGCTTGGCCAGCAAGGGGTGGGCATCGATGGGGCCGTCGGCTTCGGCGTGCCACAGTACCGCCCCGAAACGCCTGGGATCATGCAGGCGCAGCACGGCGTCGTCGAAAATCCATTCGACATGATCGTGCTTGCGCAGGAATTCACCCGGCGCCACGCTGCGCAACGAGCCCGACATACCCAGATGCACAATCTGCGTGCCGTGCTCGAACCGCAGCAGCAGATATTTGCCCCGGCGGGCGCATTCCAATACGGCGCGGCCACCAATCAGCGCTGGCAGGTCCGAGGGAATCGGCCAGCGCATGCGGGGTTCGTGGATGACCAGGCGCTTGAGCGTCCGGCCGGTGATGACGGCGTCGATTCCTCGGCGCGTAGTTTCGACTTCAGGCAGTTCCGGCATGAGCCAGTGTAAGATCATCAATTGCGTGTACGAAGATTGTGCCATCAACCGGACGGGCCGCGTGAAGTCGTCTTTTAAACAAATGAATATCGGGATCGCCGTGTTGGCGCTTGCGCTGGCAACAGGTTTTTCGCTGCCGGCCCAGGCGGCCGACAGCCGGACGCGAGATGCAACCGGGCCACGCATGGCCCCGCAGAACCGTCAGCCTGAAACCGAAGTGATCCGTCTGCGGCCGGGCCAACTGCCCTACGTTTCGCTGACCGGCGACATCTTCTATCGCGTCCTCGCGTCAGAGATCGCCGCCCAGCGTGGCATGTACGGCACAGCGGCAACCACCATGGTGGGATTGGCCCGCGACACAGGCGACCCCCGCCTGGCGCGGCGCGGGCTGGAATTCCAGTTGGCCGGCGGCAACCTGCCCGGCGCGCTGGAAGCTGCCCGGGTCTGGGCGCGCCTGTCTCCCAACGATGTCGAAGCCAGCTCCACCGAGCTGGCGCTTGCCGCCGCCAATGGGCAGACCAAGGGCCTGGCCCAGGCGCTGCGCAACCGCATCGACGCATCGCGCGACAAGCCGGCCGCCATCGGCCAGGCGCTGGCCGTGCTCAGCCGCCTGAACGACCGCCGCCTGGCGCTGCGCATCCTTGACGAATCCCTGAGCGACAGCGTGCGCAAGCTGCCCGCCGCTCATCTGGCCTTGGCCGACGTGGCGTCCGCCGCGGGCGATTACGAACGCGCCGCGCAAGAATCCCGCGCGGCGCTGGCCGCCGATCCCAAATCCGAACCGGCCGCCCAGCGCGTGCTGGAATACGGGTTCAAGGTGGACCCACAGCGCGCCCAGGCCGATGCCCGTGCCTATATCAACCGCAATCCTGGCGCCCGCAAGGTTCGTCTGATGCTGGCGGGCCAGTTGGCCGACAGCGGCGACTACAACGGCGCGCTGGCCGAACTGCAAGCCATGTCGCGCCGGTCGCCGGAAGACTTCGATCTGCTCTTCATGCAGGCGCAACTGGCCTACAAGGCCGGCCAACTGCCGCAAGCCAAGAACCTGCTTCAGCAATATCTGGACGTGCAGCACCAGCGCCAGCGCGCCACGGTGCCGGGCGCCACCGACGCCGGCGCGGCCGCCGCCGACGCGCATGTGCTGCTGTCGCGCATTGCCGAAGACCAGGGCAATTACGACGAAGCCATCAATGAATTGGGCCGTATCGACGACCCCACGCTGCGCTATTCCGTGCGCATGCGCCAGGCGGCGCTACGCGCCAAGAGTGGCCGCGTCGACGACGCGCTGGCCATGATTGACGCGGCCGGCCCGCAAGACGAAGAGGAGCGCACGCTGGGTGTGTTGACGAAGGCGCAGATTCTGCGCGACGCCGACCGCGTGCCGCAGGCGATCAGCACGCTGGAAGCCGCCGACGAAGCCCTGCCCGATACCGTTGAAATCAAGTACGAACTGGCGATGCTGTATGAGCGCCAGAATCGTCTGGACGACCTGGAACGCAAGCTGCGTCAGGTCATTGCGCTGGACCCGGATCATGCCCACGCCTACAACGCGCTGGGCTATACGCTGGCTGACCACAACAAGCGCCTGCCCGAAGCGCTGGACCTGATCACCCAGGCGCTTGAACTGTCGCCCAACGACCCGTTCATTCTGGACAGCATGGGCTGGGTCAAGTACCGCATGGGCGAATCCGAGTCCGCGGCGGAATACCTGCGCCGCGCCTACAGCGTGCGTCCGGAAGCCGACATCGCCGCCCACCTGGCCGAAGTGCTGTGGAGCCAGGGCAAGCGCGATCAGGCCACGGAACTGCTGCGCGCCGCGCTGATGAAAGACCCCAAGAACAAGACCGTGCAGGACGTGGTCAAGCGCTTGGGAGTCAACCTGTGATGATGTTTGCGATGCGAAGCCTGGCCGGCCTTTCCGGCTGGCTGCGCCTGGCGCTGGTCACGATGCTGGCGGCGGCGCTTGCCGCCTGCACCACGACGCCCAAACCCATTGAAAGCGCCAGCGCCGACGCATTTTCACGCATCGGCCGCTTTGCCATTACGGTCAACGAGGAAGGCGGCAAGCAGAATGCCGTGCAAGGCGGCTTTTCCTGGTCGGACGACGGCCAGCGCTATGTGCTGGACCTGACCAACCCGCTTGGCTCAACCGAAGCGCGCGTGGAAGGGCGCCCCGGCGCGGCCAGCTTGACCAAGGCCGACGGCACCCGCCTGCAGGCGGATAACCCCGACGCCCTGGCCGAAGAAGCGCTGGGAAGCAGCATGCCCGTGTCGGGCTTGCGCGACTGGCTGCGCGGCAGGCTGCCGGCTGAACCGGAAGCGTCTGACGTCGCCCGCGACGAACTTGGCCGGCCCACGACGTTCGAGCAAGGCGGCTGGCGGGCGAATCTGTCGCGCTATGACACGCTGGGCCCGCAGATGCTTGTGCTGCAACGCCAAGAGCCGGGCCGTCGCATCATGGTGCGCCTGGTGGTCAACCAGCCCTGAACATCAGCGCGTGGCGGGCAGGCTGCTGGGTTCGGGGTTGTCTCGGACCAGCGCCTTGTACAAGCTGACCATGTAGCACAGCAAAATCACGGAAAAAGGCAGACCGCACAGCACCACCGCGGTCTGCATTGCATTGAAATTTCCTGCCAGCAGCAGGCCGACTCCCAGCATCGTTGTCAGCGCCGCCCAAAAGACGCGTAGCCAGATGGGTGCGTCGTGGCCGGCGTCCGCGTTGCGGGCCGACAGGTTCGCGATCATCAGCGTGCCGGAATCGACCGGGGTCAGGAACAGCATGAATGACATCACCACGCCCACGCCGGCCACCAACTTGGTCATCGGCAGGTATTCCATCAGCGTGTAGAACGCCATCGGCGGGTCGGCCATGGCCATCCGGCCCAGACTGGCCGCGCCGTCGTTCAGAACCAGGTTGATGGCGGTATTGCCGAAGATGGACAGCCAGGCCAGCGTGAAGCCCAGGGGCACCAGCATCACGCCGAAGATCAATTCGCGGATCCGGCGGCCACGCGAAATGCGGGCGATGAACATGCCCACGAACGGTGCCCAACCGATCCACCAGGCCCAATAGAAGATGGTCCATGAACTGGTCCAGCGCACGGCCTTGCGGTCGTACAGGTACAGGTCGAAGCTCTTGCTCAGGAATGCGTTCAGGTAATCACCCAGGTTCTGTACCAGGCCGTCCAGCAGCAGGCGGGTGGGGCCGGCCAGGAAAACGAACAGCAGCAACAGGCACATCAGGCCGGTATTGATGTTGGACAGGATGGCGATGCCGCGCTTGATGCCCAGCGCCGCCGCACCCGTGGCCACCACCATCATGATGATCACAAGGGGCACCTGCACCGCGGCCGTGTTCGGCACGCCCCACAGGTACGTCAGCCCCGCATGCAGCAGCAATGCGCCCAGCCCCAGGTTGGTCACCATGGACACAATGGTGGCCAGCACGCCAAAGCCGTCGACGGCGTGGCCCACGCCTTTGGGCAGCGGCTTGCCGGATATCCCCTGCAGGGGCGAGCGCAGCGCCAGGGGCTGCTTGTGGCGATACGCGAAGTAGGCAAGTGCCGTGGCCGTCAGGGCATATAGCGTCCAGCCGTGGATGCCCCAATGCAGGAAGGTCAGGGTCAAGGCATTGCGCGCGGCTTCCTGGGTACCGCCCGTGCCGGTGGGCGGCATCAGGAAATGGTCCAGCGGCTCGTAGACGCCGTAATACACCAGCGCAATGCCGATGCCGGATGAGAACAGCATCGATACCCAGGACAGGTAATTGAATTCGGGGGGCTCGTCGTCATCGCCCAGGCGCAGCGCGCCATGTCGCGATAGCGCCAGCCACAGCGCAAAGCCCACGCTGACCGCCATGGCCAGCATGTAGTACCAGCCGAAATGCGCCGCCACCAATAACTGGGCGGCTTCAAGCCACGCTTGCGATTCGCCCGGCTGCACGATGAGCAGGGCGCCGATAAGCAGCACGGCGCCGGATGCACTGAGGAAAACGATGGGGTTGGTGTGCGCAAGCCAGCCGCGCCTGGGCGGCGCGGCCCCCGATGCCAGCGCCGTGGTTTTTCGATCTTGCTGCACCGCTGTCTCCCCGTGTGGTGATACTGCCGTGGTGCTTCTGATGTGCTGCTTCCAATACTGCGTCGTGGTGTCTGCGGGACCTTACTGTTTTTATATTGAATGATCAATCAATATAAATTAGACTCGACCGCACCCGGCGGGGCAGTCCAGGGTTCCACCGAAGTCGTCCCAGTCGTCCCCGCCCCTTTCGCTCCCCGCCCTCGCCAGCCCAGGAACCGCGCGCATCATGCCAAAAGTCGGAATGCAGCCCATCCGCTGCAATCAACTCATCCAAGCCACGCTTGAATCCATCGACCAGGTCGGCTTGGCGGAAAGCTCCATCGCCCATATCGCCCGCGCCGCGAAGTTGTCCACCGGCATCATCAGCCATTACTTCGGCGACAAGGACGGCCTGCTGGAAGCCACCATGCGGGAATTGCTGCGCAATCTTCGCGACTCGGTCTCGCGTGCGCGCCTTGATGCGCCAGCCACGCCCCGCGCGCAACTGCGCGCCATCATTGACGGCAACTTCGTGCCCACCCAGGTATCACGCAGCGCCATGCGCGCATGGCTCACGTTCTGGGCCGCCAGCATGCACCAACCCCGCCTGCGCAGGCTGCAACGCGCCAACGACCGCCGCCTGCATTCCAACTTGTGCTGCCAATTCCTGCGCGTGATGCCGCTTGCCCAAGCGCGCGACGCCGCGCGCGGCCTGGCCGCCCTGATCGACGGCCTGTGGCTGCGGGGCAGCCTTCAGGGCGCGGACTTTGCCAGCGACAAGGCGCGCGACATTGCTTACGACTATGTGGACCTGCTGCTTGATCGCAGCCAATTCAAGGGCGAGCCGGCTTTGGGCCCGCCCTTACTTTGACAACAGGACGGATTCCCATGCCTTTGCCCATCCAGCAACTCTACATCCACGGGCGGCGCACCAACGCCATCAGCAGCAAGACCATCACCACGGTTAACCCCGCCAATGGCGCGGTGCTGGCGGAAGTGCAGGTGGCCGCCCGGCAGGACATAGACCGCGCGGTGGCCAGCGCGCAGGAAGGGCAGAAGGTATGGGCGGCGCGCACCCCCGCCGAGCGCGGGCGCGTGCTGCTGAAGGCGGCGCAGATGCTGCGCGAGCGCAACGACGAATTGGCTGAGCTTGAAACGCTGGATACCGGCAAGCCGCTGTCCGAAACCCGTACCGTCGACATCGCCACCGGTGTGGACGTCATCGAGTATTACGCGGGCCTCGCGGCGGCGGTGGAAGGTATCCAGGTGCCCCTGCGCGAATCCAGCTTCTTCTACACGCGCCGCGAACCGCTGGGCGTTATTGCGGGAATAGGCGCGTGGAACTATCCCATCCAGATTGCCATGTGGAAGTCCGCCGCGGCCTTGGCCACGGGCAACGCCATGGTGTTCAAACCCGCCGAGATCACGCCGTTGACGGCCTTGCGGCTGGCCGAGATCTACACGCAGGCGGGCGTGCCCAACGGCGTGTTCAACGTGGTGCTGGGCAGCGGCCGTGAGATTGGCGACTGGCTGACCGGCCACCCCGGCGTGGCGAAAGTGTCGTTCACGGGTGGCGTGGACACCGGCAAGCAAGTCATGGGCGTGGCCGCCGCTACGCTCAAGAGCGTCACGCTGGAACTCGGCGGCAAATCCGCGTTGATCGTGCTGTCCGACGCCTGCCTTGAGCGCGCCGCCGATATCGCGGTAATGGCCAATTTCTTCAGCTCGGGCCAGGTGTGCACCAACGGCACGCGCGTGTTCGTGCACCGATCGCACAAGGCGGCGTTCGAGGCCGCCGTGCTGGAACGGGTGGCGCGCATCCGCATCGGCGACCCTTTCGATCCGCGCACGAACTTCGGCCCGCTGGTCAGCGCCGCCCACATGGACCACGTGCTGAGCTGGATTGAAATCGGCAAGCGTGAGGGCGCCAAGCTGCTGGCCGGCGGCGTCCGCTTGATGGAAGGCGCCTTGGGCAAGGGCGCTTATGTGGCGCCCACCGTTTTCTCGGATTGCGAAGACCGCATGGAGATCGTGCAAGAGGAAATCTTCGGCCCCGTCATGAGCATCCTGGCGTTCGACACTGAAGACGAAGTCGTGCAGCGCGCCAATGACAGCCGCTACGGCTTGGCGGCAGGCGTGGTCAGCCGCGATCTGGCCGCCGCGCATCGCGTTGCGCATCGCTTGCAGGCGGGCATTTGCTGGGTGAACACCTGGGGCGAATCGCCCGCGCAGATGCCGGTGGGCGGCTACAAGCAATCTGGCCTGGGCCGCGAAAACGGCATGGACGCGCTGGCCCAATACACGCAGACGAAATCCGTGCAGGTTGAACTCGGCCCGTTCGCGTCGGTGTTCTGATCGCCGGCGGCCGATGTTGCGCTGGCCAATGCCGGGGCGGTCGATGCCTTGGCGATTGATGCCGCGGCAACTAATGCGCGCGGCGGCCTCGCTAGCGCCACGACGGGTACCCGCCACACCGGCGGGCACCCGCTTTCTACACGTGTTCGGGGGGAAGAAAATGTCCATCAAGCGCGAGTACGACTACATCATCATCGGCGCGGGATCGGCGGGCAATACGCTGGCCGCGCGACTGACCGAAGACCCAGGCACGACCGTGCTGCTGCTGGAAGCCGGGGGCCAGGATCACCGGCTCGATTTCCGCACGCAGATGCCGGCCGCGCTGGCCATGCCGCTACAGGGCAGGCGCTACAACTGGGGCTACAAGACAGACCCGGAGCCGCATCTGAATGGCCGCCGCCTGGATTGCGGGCGCGGCAAGGGGCTGGGCGGGTCGTCGCTGATCAACGGCATGTGCTACGTGCGCGGCAACGCGCTGGACTACGACCACTGGGCGCGCATAGACGGCCTGGCGCATTGGGACTATCTGTCTTGCCTGCCGTATTTCAAGAAGGCCGAAAGCCGCGACGTGGGCGCCTGTGACTATCACGGCGGCGCGGGGCCGGTCAGCGTCACCACCCCCAAGGCCGGCAACAACCCGCTGTTTGCGGCCATGGTGGCAGCGGGCGAGCAGGCGGGGTACGCGCAAACGCCGGATATGAACGGCTATCGCCAGGAAGGCTTTGGGCCGATGGACCGCACCGTGACCCCGCGCGGCCGGCGTGCCAGCACCGCGCGCGGCTATCTGGACCAGGCGCGCGGACGCGCCAACCTGACGATCGTCACGCGCGCGTGGACCGATGTGATTCTGTTTTCCGGCAAGCGCGCCGAAGGCGTGGCCTGGGAACAGCATGGCCAGCAGCACCGCAGCTACGCGCTGCGTGAAGTGCTGTTGTGCGCGGGCGCCATCGCATCGCCGCAGATCTTGCAGCGTTCAGGCGTGGGGGCGGGCAGCATGCTGCGCGGCATGGGCATTGCCGTGCAGCATGACCTGCCCGGCGTGGGCGAGAACCTGCAAGATCACCTTGAGCTGTACGTGCAGTATGAATGCAAGCAGCCCGTGTCGCTGGCCCCATCGCTGAAGCTGCGCAACCAGGCTGCGATCGGCGCGCAGTGGTTGTTCATGGGTACGGGCATTGGCGCCAGCAATCAATTTGAAGCGGGTGGCTTCATACGCAGCCATGACGATTTCAAATGGCCGAACCTGCAATATCACTTCCTGCCGATCGCCATCAACTACAACGGGTCCAACCCCATCAAGGTGCATGGCTTTCAGATGCACGTGGGGTCGATGCGATCGCCCAGCCGTGGGCGGGTGCGCATCCGTTCGCGTTCGCCGCGCGACCATCCCAGCATCCTGTTCAACTACATGTCCGACGCGCAGGACTGGCGCGAATTCCGCGCGGCGCTGCGCATTACGCGCGAGCTGTTCGCGCAGCCTGCTCTGGCGCAGTACGCCGGCCGCGAGATATCTCCCGGCGCTGCCCTTAAAAGCGATGCGGACCTGGATGCCTTCGTGCGCGCGCAAGCCGAAACCGCATACCACCCGTCATGCTCGAACAAGATGGGCGCGGCGTCCGACCCGATGGCGGTGGTGGACGGCTACGGGCGCGTGCACGGGCTGGAGGGCTTGCGCGTGATTGATGCATCGATCATGCCGGACATCGTCACGGGCAACCTGAACGCGCCGGTCATCATGATGGCCGAGAAAATCGCCGACCACCTTCGCGGCCGTACGCCGCTTGCGCGCGCCGACGTGCCTTACTACACGGCGCAAGGTCCGGCGCGTGGCTAGAATGTTGGCTTGTCCCGCACGCATCGGCTGCCCTCTGTGACTCTGTACGACGTACCCGCTCCCGCCAAGCTGAATCTGTTCCTGCATGTGGTGGGCCGCCGCGCCGACGGCTACCACTTGCTGCAAACGGTCTTCCGCTTCATCGACCTGTGCGACACGCTGCATTTCGACGCGCGCGCCGATGGCGTCATCAGCCGTGCCACCGAGCTTGCCGGCGTGTCCGAAGCCGATGACCTGACCTTGCGCGCCGCGCGCGCCTTGCAGCACGCCACCGGCACGCGCCAGGGCGTGCAGATCGGGCTTGAAAAACGTATCCCGCAGGGCGGTGGGCTGGGCGGTGGTTCCAGCGATGCGGCCACGGTGCTGATCGCGCTGAACAAGCTATGGAACACGGGGCTGACGCGCCGCGAGCTGATGGACCTGGCCTTGCCCTTGGGTGCCGATGTGCCGGTCTTCGTGTTCGGGCAATCGGCCTTCGCGGAAGGCGTGGGCGAAGCGCTCACCGCCGTGACGCTGCCTGATCGCGCTTATCTGGTGGCGCAGCCGGACACCAGCGTGCCGACTGTTGGAATATTTTCCGCACCCGATTTGACAAGGGATTCTTCTTACATCACAATAGCGGACTTTCTTGCTTCGCCAACTTTTTCCTTCGGGAAAAACGACTTGGAGCCGGTGGTTCACCGTCTTTATCCTGAAGTTTCCAGGGCATCGCGGTGGCTTGCAGAACAGGGTTACCCTGTACGCATGTCGGGATCAGGCGCGTGTTTATTCGCCGAATTCTCTGAACTTTCCGAAGCCGTTTTGGCGAAAGCAGAAATATCCGCTATAATGCGCGGCGCTGTTAAAACAAATAGCACATCGCATCCACGGTTTCGGTTAGTGCAGGCTTGTACTGGTTTAACTGAACATCCGTTGCGGAATTGGATTGCAAGATAGTTGGGGAGTCGCCAAGCTGGTTAAGGCACCGGATTTTGATTCCGGCATGCGAAGGTTCGAATCCTTCCTCCCCAGCCAACCGAATACATAAAAAAGCTGTTGAACACGCCTGTAAGACACTGGCCCGGGTTCAGCAGCTTTTTTATTTTCCGGATCCGCTGGTGTTATCACCCCGCACCACCTCGTTAGTGTCTTACAACGACCATCGCATCATCCATCATGGCAAACGATAGCTTCATGATCTTCACGGGCACGGCCAACACTCGGCTGGCCGTGGACGTAGTCAACCACCTCGATATGTCCCTGGGCAAGATGACCGTCGGTCGCTTCTCAGACGGCGAGGTGATGGTCGAAATCAACGAGAACGTGCGTGGCAAGGACGTCTTCGTCCTGCAACCCACCTGTGCGCCCACCAATGACAACCTGATGGAAATCATGGTCATGGTCGATGCCCTGCGCCGCGCGTCGGCCGGCCGCATCACTGCCGCGATTCCGTACTTCGGCTACGCCCGCCAAGACCGCCGTCCGCGTTCGGCGCGTGTTGCCATCTCGGCCAAGGTTGTGGCCAACATGCTGCAAGTGGCTGGCGTTGACCGCGTCCTGACGATGGACCTGCACGCCGACCAGATCCAGGGTTTCTTCGACATTCCCGTGGACAACATCTACGCCGGTCCGATCTTGCTGGGCGACATCTGGCGCCGCAATTTCTCGAACCTGGTCGTGGTGTCCCCGGACATCGGCGGCGTGGTTCGCGCGCGCGCCCTGGCCAAGCAACTGGAAGCCGACCTGGCCATCATCGACAAGCGCCGCCCGCGCGCCAACGTGTCGGAAGTGATGAACATCATCGGTGAAGTCGACGGCCGCACCTGCATCATCATGGACGACATGGTCGACACCGCCGGCACGCTGTGCAAGGCGGCCCAGGCCCTGAAAGACCGCGGCGCCGGCGCCGTTTACGCCTATTGCACGCACCCCGTGCTGTCGGGCGGCGCCATTGACCGCATTGAAGCGTCGGAACTGGACGAACTGGTCGTCACCGACACCATCCCGCTCTCCGAGCAAGGCCAGGCCAGCGGCAAGATCCGCCAGCTGTCGTGCGCCGCGCTGTTGGGCGAGACCATCCTGCGTATCTCGAACGCGGAATCGGTCAGCTCGCTGTTTGTCGACTGACGCGCTTCGCGTCGGTCGGGCCACAGCCCACTCTCAGTTTTTGCACCTTGCTGGTCGCGGCAAGGCGCAATCAACACGGCGCGCATGTTGCGCGCCGTGCCGTTAACTGGTGAAGCCTCTTCACCTTATTTTGTTTTTGGAGTTTTCCATGAAATTCATCGCCACTGCGCGTAGCGTCCAGGGTTCGAGTGCGAGCCGCCGCCTGCGCCGCGCGGGCCGCGTTCCCGCCATTGTCTATGGTGGTACGGCTGCCCCCCTGAACATCGAACTCGACCACAACGAGATCTATCACGCCCTGCGTAAGGAAGAATTCCACGCATCGATCCTGCAAATGCAGCTCGAAGGCTCGAAGGATGAGCAAGTGTTGTTGCGTTCGGTTCAATGGCACGCCTACAAGCCGCAAGTCCTGCACGTGGACTTCCAGCGCGTGGACGCCAACCAGGCTCTGCGCACCAAGGTGCCGCTGCACTTTGTCAACGCCGAAATCTCGCCCGCTGTGAAGCTGGCCGGCGCCATCATCAGCCACGTGACGACCGAACTGGAAATCACCTGCCTGCCGAAGGCTCTGCCCCAGTTCATCGAAGTCGACCTGACCAACATCCTGGCTGGCGCTTCGATCCACCTGGCCGACATCAAGCTGCCCATGGGCGTCACCTACGTGCCCCACGGCGGTGAAGACAACCCGCTGCTGGCTGCCGCCATCGTCAAGGGCGGCGCTGCCGCTGCCGACGAAGCCGAAGAAGCTGCTCCGGCTGCCTAAGCGTTGCGGGAAGCCCTCGGGCTTTCCTCGGCTTGTGCCCGAAACCCTGCGTGTGCATTTGCATGCGCAGGGTTTTTTGGTTTAAACACCCTCCATCATGTCTATTCCCATACGCCTCATTGTGGGATTGGGTAACCCCGGTCCCGACTACGAAACGACCCGGCACAACGCCGGCTTTTGGCTGGCCGACCATCTGGCGGACGATCTGCGCACTTCTTTCGCGCTTGAGAAATCTTTTTTCGGCATGGTCGCCAAGTCTCGGCTGGGCGCGGACAACGTGCTGCTGCTCAAGCCCATCACCTATATGAATAAATCCGGCCAGGCCGTCGGTGCCTTGGCGCGCTTCTACAAGCTCGCGCCCGAACAGGTGCTGGTGCTGCATGACGAACTGGATCTGCTGCCGGGACAGGTCAAGCTCAAGCAGGGCGGTGGCCATGCGGGGCACAACGGCTTGAAGGACATTCAGGCCGTGCTGGGCAGCCCGAATTTCTGGCGGCTGCGCATCGGCATCGGCCATCCGCGCACATTGGGCCTGGCCCAGCAGGTGGCGGACTTTGTGCTGCACCCGCCGCGCCGCGATGAACAAAAAGAAATCGACGCCGTCATCGACCGCTGCCGCGCCGTGGTACCGGCGATGCTGGCGGGTGATTTCCCATTGGCCACGCGCCAACTGCATAGCGGCAACGTTGCCGGATGAACAACCCCGCGCAGTCCACCCCCGTCGGTAAAACCCGCTTTCGATCAGAAGTCGCGGACTTCTGGCGCTATATCCGTCACCCGCGTCCGCTGTCACGCGTGCCGGGGCGAGTGGCGGGTAATGGGTTTCTGGCCGACTGGTGGCCGGGCATCCGCCCTGGGCGCCTCTTGGCCTGGGCCGGGCTGCTGTGGGCGTTGAATCTTTTTGCACTGGGCCCTGTCGCCGTAATGGCTGCGGGCCTGGGTGGCGCGACCCACCGGATCGACCCGGCCAACCTGCCGTGGCTGACGGCGATTATCTGGGCGCCGCTGGTTGAAGAAATGCTGTTCCGCTACGGTTTGCGTCGGCCCTTGCAGACGCTCTGGCTGGTGCCTGCATTGATGCCCGTGGTCTTGTATGGCCCGCAACTGTGGACGGGGCTGCTGCTGGCGGCTTTTATGTTGCTGGCCTGCTGGGGCGTGCGTCCGCGCGACGCGATGCTGACGGGCTGGGACACGACGTGGCGGCGCTACTACCTGAAGCACTTCGGCCTGGTGTTCCATCTGGTCGCGCTGACGTTTGCCGCGGTCCATCTGACCAACTTCGTCTATAGCAAGACGCCGTACTGGCTGATGCCGCTACTGGTGTTGCCGCAATGGCTGACCGGCCTGGTGCTGGGCTGGATGCGCGTGCGACGCGGCATCGGCGCGGCCATCCTGCTGCACGCCACGTTCAACGCCGGCCCCATTTTGATGATCTGGGCCGTCATGCGCTGGGCGCCGTCCATCGTCAAATAGCGGGGCCGTATCGCCGGCCCTGATGAAACTGCCCCAGGGCGCACCCGGGGTAAACTAGAACGTTAACGATCAATACCGTACTTACACAGGATTCCCATGGCTCTGCAATGCGGCATCGTCGGCCTGCCCAACGTTGGCAAATCGACTCTCTTCAATGCTCTGACCCGCGCCGGCATCGCCGCCGAGAACTATCCGTTCTGCACCATCGAACCCAACGTCGGTGTGGTCGAAGTGCCGGATCCGCGTCTGCAAAAGCTGGCTGAAATCGTCAAGCCCGAGCGCATCCTGTCCGCCACCGTCGAATTCGTGGACATCGCGGGCCTGGTCGCCGGCGCAAGCAAGGGCGAAGGCCTGGGCAACCAGTTCCTGTCGCACATCCGCGAAACCGACGCCATCGTCAACGTCGTGCGCTGCTTCGAAGACCCGAACGTGATTCACGTGGCCGGCAAGATCGACCCCATCGCCGACATCGAAGTCATCGAAACCGAACTGGCGCTGGCCGACATGCAAACCGCTGAAAAAGCGCTGCAACGTCATCAGAAGACCGCGCGTTCCGGCGACAAGGAATCGCAGCGCATCGTGGCCGTGCTGGAAAAGTGCGTGGCCCAATTGAACGAAGCCAAGCCCATCCGCGCGCTGGACCTCAGCCCGGAAGAGCATGCCGACATCGCCCAACTGTGCTTCATCACCGCCAAGCGCGCGATGTACGTGGGCAACGTGGCCGACGACGGCTTCACCAACAATCCGCTGCTTGACCGCCTGACCGAATTCGCCGCCGCGCGCAACGCGCCGGTCGTCGCTATCTGCGCCGCCATCGAATCCGAAATCGTCGACCTGGACGACGCCGACCGCCAGGCCTTCCTGTCCGACATGGGCATGGAAGAGCCTGGCCTGAACCGCCTGATCCGCGCCGCCTTCAAGCTGCTGGGCCTGCAAACCTACTTCACGGCAGGCGTGAAGGAAGTGCGCGCCTGGACGGTGCCCATCGGCGCCACCGCCCCGCAAGCCGCCGGCGTGATCCACACCGACTTCGAACGCGGCTTCATCCGCGCGCAAACGATCGCGTACGAAGACTTCATCACATACAAGGGCGAGCAAGGCGCCAAAGAAGCCGGCAAGATGCGCGCCGAAGGCAAGGAATACATCGTGCAGGACGGCGATGTGATGAATTTCTTGTTTAACGTGTGAGTTTTCCCCGGACCTCGCGAACGTTCCTATTGTTTATCTAGGTATGAAGGATTCAGGGGTGGGTTGGGGGTAGTCGTGTTCAACCGCGGGGTGTTTTTCCCGTAGTCATGGATGGAAAGCTGATGGCCGCCGCCAAACCCGCCTCCCTCACTTCAGCTCCTCAAGGCTACGCTGACTGGCTGATCGACCTGAAAGGGCGCATCCACAGTGCGCAGCAGCGTGCGACGCTGGCGGTTAATCGGGAACTGGTCTGGCTGTATTGGCAGATCGGTCGCGACATTCTTGCACGACAAGCCGAGTTGGGTTGGGGTGCCAAGGTGATCGACCGGCTGGCGCATGACCTGCGTGCCGCCTTCCCGGATATGAAGGGTTTTTCGCCACGCAACCTTAAGTACATGCGGGCGTTTGCCGAGGCTTGGCCGGATGCTGAGATTGTGCAGCAGGCTGCTGCACAATTGCCCTGGGGGCATAACTTAGTACTACTGGATCGGCTTAAACAGCCAACGGAGCGTCTGGCTTATGCCCGCGCCGCCATCGAGCATGGCTGGTCGCGCAACGTGCTGAACATCCACATCGAAACCCGCTTGTTGGAACGCAGGGGCAACGCTGTTACCAACTTTGAACAGCGCCTGCCTGCGCCGCAGTCCGATCTGGCCATCGAGTCGCTGAAAGACCCCTACCGCTTTGACTTCCTCGGTCTGGGCGAGGAGGCACAGGAACGCGAGATCGAAAACGCGCTTGTGCAGCACGTTACCGACTTTCTGCTGGAACTAGGCGCTGGCTTTGCATTTGTCGGCCGGCAGGTGTTGTTGGACGTAGGCGGCGAGGAGTTCTTCATTGACCTGCTGTTCTACCACCTAAAGCTGCGCTGCTACGTGGTGATCGAACTGAAGGCGGGCAAGTTCAAGCCCGAGCATCTGGGGCAACTAGGTTTTTATCTGACGGCGGTGGACCGGCAGGTGAAGCACGCGCAGGACAATCCGAGCATCGGCCTGCTGCTGTGCAAGAGCAAGAACAAAGTGGTAGCCGAGTACGCCCTGGGTGACAAGTCGCAGCCGATGGGCATTGCCGAATACAAACTGATGGAGTCCTTGCCACAAGAGCTTCAAACCAGCCTGCCGACGATTGAGCAGATCGAGCAGGAATTGGGCAACTCTATGGATGATGGCGCCGACAAGTGATGCGATGACTTGATGCGTTTCGAGTACAACTCGCCGGGGGGGTCAGAAATTCCGTGTTCAAGGCGGGGTTAAGACTTACACGGAAGGTCTGATAAACCGATCCTCATAGAGGATAGCGAATTGGTTATGGCCTGCTTCCAGTCGCGAGCAGGCCGTCCCCAGTCTGCGGTGATATTGCGCAGGGCCAGCCAGATGAGCTTGGCGGCGGCGTCCTCAGACGGGAAGTAACCGCGGGTCTTGATAATCTTGCGCAACTGGGCGTTGATGCTCTCGATGGCATTGGTCGTATAGATCACCCGGCGCACTTCCGGCGGAAATGCGAAGAAGGGAATCACGCGATCCCAGGCGCTGCGCCATACTCATGCGGGGTCAGATGACCAGTGAGCCGTGGGGACGATGGTGGTTGTAGTCGTCCTGCCAGGCTCGCAGTTTTTGCTGCAGGTCGTGCAGCGTGATGAATTCATGCACATTAAGGAATTCATCACGCAATCGACCGTTGAACGACTCGATGAGCCCATTATCCGTCGGCTTGCCTGGGCGTGTGTAGTCGAGTTTGATGCCGCGTCGGTATGCCCAATCGTCCAACGCCCTAGACGTAAATTCCGTTCCGTTATCTGCGCGCACAGTGAGGCGGGTAGGCTCCAGTAAAGCCTGGTCCCGATGATAAGCCGATTCACAATCTCAGTTGAATCCGTGTTTCGACGCGCTTATTACCGTAATGAGCGCAACTATCAGAAGCGGAATCGTAGCCATCGGTAGCGCATCGAGCCCGACAGACAGAAGCAGCCCTCCGAGAATGCCGCCTCCCGCGATTGAGAGGTTCCAGGCAACCACAGTCATGGATTGCGCGACATCAATATCCGCTCCTGCCGTATGAGCTGTAGCAGTCTGAAAGAGGGTTGCCGAACCGCCATAGCCAAGCCCCCATGCAGCGACGCCGACATAGATAGCCTGCACTAGATCTATCCCGGTCGCGAGGCCAACGACAGCGACAATGAATAGCGCAATGCTGCCTAAAGTTAGTTGCCGCAGACGCTTATCCACTTGGCTGCCGACAAATACGATACTGGCCAACGACGCAAGGCCGAAGACAAGCAACACGCCACTCAGATTCTCGGTAAGTCCGGACGGACCCACCATTGGCGCGATGTAGGTGTAGAGGATGTTGTGGGCGAGAACGAATGTGAACAGGGTAAGAAGTATGGGTCTCATACCGGGAAGCACAAAGACCCGACTCAGAGTGAGTTTCGTTCTGGCATCCTGCCCTGGCAAGTTAGGCATGCGCCAGCGGATCCAGATCAAAAGCAGCATGCTTGCGCCGGACATGAGAACAAAAACTGCGCGCCAACCCAGTAGCTGGCCTAGGAATGTGCTCGCCGGAAGACCGAGGGACAATGCGATGGGCGTTCCAACCATTGCCACTGCGATGGCGCGCCCTTTGAGTTCGGGAGCGACCATCCGGGCGGCATAGCCTGCGATGATGCTCCATAGCAACCCAGCGCTCATACCAGCGAGGAAGCGGACTATAAGCGTCAGCACGTAGTTGTCGGAAACCGCGGTGATCAGATTGATCGCCGCGAAGAGCGCGATTGTGAGCATCAGCAACGGGCGTCGATCCCAGGCTCGTGTGGCGATGCTCAAAGGGATGGCGGCGACGAGTGAGCCTATGGCATATGCAGTCACCAACTGCCCCGCCATGGCCTCGGAGATTCCAAGGTCTGCACTTATCGGCAGCAAAAGGCCAGCCGGTAGGGTTTCCGTAAGGATCGTGATGAAACACGATGCGGCTAGCGCAAGGAGCGCCAAGAGCGGCAAGCGATCGGTCTCTTTTGCTTCGGTGGGAACGGCACAGATTTCTTCAGTCATGGCGCTCTTGCTTACCTTTGAATGTGAGCGATTGCAGCCCGCCGTCGAACCAGCAGAAGGCGGGTGCATCTACGTCTTCTAGACTAACTGGATTCGAACCCCCCGCGTGCCCCCGCCGAGAATCTCAAAGTTTCTCAGGAGTTGATGATGCCAAGCTGGGAGTAGAGGGTGAGGTTGTCTTCCAGATGCCAGCTTTCGAAGATCAAGCCATTGAAGAAGCGATAGATATCCATTGAGATGTAATTGACCGGCTGCCCTCCTCCCTGTACTCCCCGAAAGGTTCCCGTGAAATGCCCGGTGAATATCAGATAGGTGACGACCCGATCACCGTAGCCTTCGGTTCGGAACCGAAGATGATTCCATGCTGTGTGGGATAGGGATAGAGCGGCTTTATCCCAACGCGGTCGCGAATTAGGATCAGTTCTTCCTGCCGGTGGTCCCAGACAGCAAAGGCAAACATTGAGACGGCTGATCGCTTCGACATCCCATTGCAGGAATGCCTTGAGAAGAACCTCCGTGTCGCTGCGTGTTTGAAATGGATGGCCAAGGGACTGCAGGTCTTGACGCAACTCTAGATGGTTGTAGATTTCACCGCAGCATCTCCTGCGGTATCGAGGTGGGAGAGCGCAAGCGCCATGAAATCAATGAAGGTGCGAATCTTGGGGGCTAGGAACCTTCGGTTCTTATAGGCAGCGTAAAGCGGCGAGGAGAACGGAACGTAGCCCGGTATGGCCATTTCCAGCTTTCCCACTTCCAGGTCTGCTTCGACCAACCAGCGCGGCAGATAGGCCAGTCCGAAACCTGACTGAGCAAGTTGCAGAATCAGTGTGGTGTCGTTCGAGCGCATGACGTGCCCTCCGGCAATCGAATCGGCTTCCTGATCCTTGCTGATATCCACACCCTCGACCTCTGTGAGAACCGGCAGGATGAAGTTATGGGTCCCCAGATCTTTCGGAGAGGATGGGCGTCCTGACTTGGCAAAATAGGATGGCGTACCGACCAAGACAAAATCCAGAGTAGCTATTGGTCGTACGATGAGAGTAGGTGATGGCTTGTCAGTGACTCGAAGTGCCAGGTCGTAGCGTCCAGACACGAGGTCCTGCTTCGTATTGTCCAGAAGAAGTTCCAGCTTGATCTTCGGATAGGCGTGTTGATACTCCACCAGAATGCGTGCGAACTCGGCATTGGAGAACCACTGAGGTGCAGTCACCCGCAGCGTTCCGCTTGGGCTTCCATTGTGGTGCCCCAATAGCGCCTCAGCATCGTCGAGTATGTCGAGCGCTTCGCGGCAGCTGTTGTAGTAGAGCCTTCCGGATTCGGTCAGGCTTATGCTGCGACTGGTTCGATTGAGAAGCCGCGTTCGCTGAATAGCTTCCAAATGGGCAACGTGTTTGCTGACCATGGCTGTCGAGATCGCGAGTCGTTTTGCTGCACCGCTGAAGGAGTGCAGCTCAACGATCTCACGGAAAACCTTCAGGCTCGTTAGGGTATCCATGCCAATACTCCACTGCAGTTCGAGGGGTGAAGTATCGGCCTATTGAGCATGCGAGGGTGTCGGGCACAGCTAGAACAAGAACTTTCCTAAGCCCATTTCATTGCGAACGACATATGCCAGCCAGACCGTAGCAAGGAGCTCACTTCATCAAGGGCAACCGTTGCGAGCCAACGGCGTGAGGCGGATGTCGAGCATGAGTGCTGTAGGCGTGGTGAACAGCGCCTCGGGCGCCTGCTGGGTAAAGTCGCTGCGATAGTCTGCCATGTGAAATCTCCAGGGTTTGGATTACAACGGCCCATGTCCTTGCATCTCATCGCATGGATACACACACGTCAGCAGCGAATATCTTGCCGCTGCGGCGAATAGCCCCGATAATCGCCGCATGAACTGCGGCGATTATCTTTATATCTGGCAGGCCCCCGACTGGCCGAATTGGCGCTACGACTTGGCTGTTCTCGCCGAGCCGTTGGCGCGAGTCAGCCGCGCGCAGGGCATGTTGCTAGGGCGACTTGCCGACGTGGGCCTTGGCTTACAAGGGCAAGCCAGCCTGGCCGCCCTGACGGATGACGTGGTCAATACCAGCGAGATCGAGGGCGAGCACCTCAACGCAGCCTCGGTCCGCTCGTCCATTGCTCGCCGTCTTGGTGTCGATATCGGTGCCTTGGCGCCAGTCGACCGCAATGTGGAAGGCGTAGTGGACATGGTGCTTGATGCCAGCGGCAACAGCAGCCAGCCGCTGACGGCGGAGCGCTTGTTCGGTTGGCATGCTGCGCTGGTCCTCACTGGCTGCTCGGGCCTCGGCAAGATCATCACTGGCGGGTGGCGGGATGACGCCCAAGGGCCGATGCAGGTGGTGTCGGGTCACGTCGGGCGCCATAAGGTTCATTACGAAGCCCCCGCTGCGGAGCGTCTGCCGGCGGAAATGATGTGCTTTCTGGGCTGGGTGAATGCGCCACGGGCGTCGGAGCCCGCTTTGATCCGCGCCGGACTGGGGCATCTGTGGTTTGTGACCTTGCACCCCTTTGATGATGGCAATGGCCGTATCGCCCGAGCGATCGGCGACTTGCTCTTGGCCCGCGCCGATGGCAGTCCGCGGCGTTTCTACAGCCTGTCCGCGCAGATCCAGCGGCAGCGCAATGCCTATTACGACATCCTTGAGCGCACGCAGAAGGGCACGCTGGACGTGACGGCGTGGCTAATGTGGTTTGTTCAGATGCTGGATGAGGCGGTGCGACAGGCACATCACACGCTGGATACGGTGCTGGGCAAGGCACGGTTCTGGAACCGTGTGTCCGGCGCTTCATTGAACGACCGGCAAGTGAAGGTGTTGAACCGTTTGCTCGACGGCTTTGAAGGCAAGCTGACCAGCAGCAAGTGGGCTGCTCTTGCGAAGTGTTCTAGCGATACCGCGCTGCGCGACATTTCCGAACTGGTTGATCTTGGTGTGTTGCAACGCTCGGGGGCTGGTGGCCGCAGCACCAGCTACGAATTGAAGCCTGACTGACCCGGGTTCCGCGCGCCCCCATCACCCCCCCGCCTTATCCCCCGCCGCCCTTAGAAAATTCGATTCCAGCACGCTAAGCACCCGGTTCAGCGTATCCACATCCGCCGCTGACAACCCCTTCAACGCCTCTTCAAAAAACGCCGCCCGTTTAGGCAGCGCTTCATTCACCACCGCCTGCCCGGCAGCGGTCAGCGTGGCATTCGTCAAGCGGTTGTCCTGATCATCCACCGCACGCGCTATCCAGCCCATTTTCTCCATCGCTTGCAATTGCCGGGTCAATGACGCCGGATCCAGCCGGCAACGCTCCGCCAGATGCTTCTGCGAACACTGTCCGTTCTCATGCAGCGCCAGCAGAATGCGCCAGCGGGGCAGGGCGTGGCCGACCTTGCTGCTGAATGCGCTTTGCATGACGCGGTACGTCTGCCCCATGTGCTGGATGACTTGCAGGCCTTGTTGTTGTCTGGGCAAAAGCTATTCTCCGACGCCGGCGGGCTCCGCCTTGGATGGGCGGGCCAATTGCACCAGCGGCACGCGCCGCACGCACCATAGCGCGAAGATGGCGACGGCCAGCGCGATGAGCTGGCCTTCATGGATGGCGCCCACCAGCGCGACTCGCGCAATCTCGATCAGCGACGTACCGTCCTGGCCTTGATGCGCCAATTGTGCCAGGAACTGCGTCTGCGCCGCCGGGTTGACCAGCATCTGCGGGTCGTTCAGTTCCGGCAGCCATTGCGCCGACGCGCCGTTCAGCGTGGACTCGACGCCGCTGAAGTAGCTATGGCTGACCATGGTGCCGACGACCGCCGTGCCCAGCATGCCGCCGATCATGCGCAGCGATTGCAGCAACGCCGTGGCGATGCCCAGGTGCGTGCGGCCCGCGGTTTGCTGCGCGAAAACGGTCAGGTTGGGCATGATGAAGCCCATGCCCAGCCCGGCCATCATCATGTAGGCGGCAATCAAGATATGCGACGTGGTGTTGTGGGTGGTGACGATGCCCAGGCACGACAGCGCCATCAGCAGAAAGCCTGCATAGAGCATGCGGTTGGGGTTGCGGATGCGGGTAATGATGCGGCCGTTGATGATGCTGCCGACGGTAATGAACACAACCATGGGCGTGATCAGCATGCCGGCGTCCTGCGGCGACAGGCCAAAGCCGCCTTGCAGCAGCAGGGGCGCATAGAACAGCAGCGAATACATGGTCACGCCCACCAGCAGCGCCAGCGTGAACAGCGTGGCCAGTCCGCGGTTGCGGAACATGTCCAGCGGCAAGAGCGGATGCGGGCAGCGCTTTTCCCACCAGATCAGCAGCACGAAAGAGGCGATGCTACCCAGGCCCAGCAGCACGATGGGGCCGCTTATTCCTTCCTTGGGCAGCAGTTCCACCAGCAGTTGCAGGCTGCCCAGCGCCAGCGCGACCAGCAGGGCGCCTTGCCAGTCCAGGCGCACCTTGCCGGACGTGTGGTTGCGCAGGTGCGGCAGGTAGCGCGCCACGAACCACAGGCCCAGGATGCCGATGGGCAGGTTCACGTAGAACACGGACCGCCAGCCATAGTGTTCGGTCAGCGCGCCGCCCAGGGTGGGGCCGACGGCGTTGGCAATGCCGAAAGCCGAACTCAGCATTACTTGCCAGCGCAAGCGCACGTGCGGGTCAGGAAACAGGTCGGGGATGGAGGCGAACGCGGTGCCCACCAGCATGCCGCCGCCGATGCCTTGCAGGGCCCGCGCCAGCACCAGCGACAGCATGCTGTCGGCCGCGCCGCACAGGGCCGAGGCCAGCGTAAAGAGGATGATGGCGGCCACTACGAAGGGCTTGCGCCCGTAGTAATCACCCAGGCGGCCGAAAATGGGCACGGTGATGACCGACGTCAGCAGATAGGACGTGGCGACCCAGGCGTACAGTTCAAAGCCCTTGAGCTCGGCCACGATGGTGGGCAGCGCGGTGCCCACGACCGTTTGGTCGATGGCGACCATCATCATGACGAAGCACATGCCCAGCATGGCCAGCAGCGTTTGCCGGAAGGGCAGCACCTGGCCGGGCGAATGTGGGGTACTTGGGGTGGGGGCGGGCATTGTTGGATGCATCAACGATTGATGGATCAATTATTCTAGTCCTACAATCCGCAAACAGAAAATCGTCAGCTTCGCGGGCTTGAATGGACGGCATCGCGGCGCTTTGGGCTGGCAAGCGGGCGCGTTTTTGGTGTCATGGTCTGACAATGCCGCGCGAAGCCGGTCTGATTTGTTACGATAGCGAAATCTGCACGCTGGTCATGCTGGCGTCTTCAGCAGTCCTTCCTTGGTAGACCCTTCCTCCCTACGCCGCGGCCACAAGCTTTCGGCAGGAGCGGGGACTCGTCCTGAAGGCAGACAGTTCCAGGCAGACAGTTCCATCCGGCGCGCGATTTTTCCGCCGCTACAGCACCATCCCCGCGCGTTGCGCGGCGGGCGGCATTCCAGAATTTCCAGTCGAGGTACCGACGGGGCAGCAATGAAAACGTGGTTCAAGCGCATTTTGATAGGCCTGGTAGTGTTGGTTGTCGTGGCCGTCGTTGGCCTGGCCATCTTCTTGCTGACATTCGACCCCAACGCGTACAAGTACAAGCTGGAAGAGCTTGTTCAGGAACGCTATCACCGCACCCTCACGATCGACGGCGAGATCGAGCTATCGCTCTTCCCTCGTATCGGCCTGTCCGTGCAGGGCGTGTCGCTGTCCGAGCCCAATAGCCCGGACACCTTCGCCTCCATCGAAAGCACGCGCCTGGCGGTTGCCGTCTGGCCGTTGCTGTCCAACAGCTTCGTGGTGGACCACGTAGCCATCAGCGGCCTGAAGGCCCGAGTGGTGCGCGACAAGGACGGCCAGTTCAACTTCAGCAATCTGGTGGGAGGCACGCCGGGCGTTACGGCCGCGCCGTCCAATCCGGCCGAAGCGCTGGTTGGCGCGGCCCAGACCGCGGCCCAGGTCATCACCAGCGGCACCTTGCCGGCCACGCGCAACAACATGCAGATCGACATTGCCGGCCTGGACCTGAAGGACGGCGAAGTGTTGTTGCAGGATGCCATTTCTGGCATGGCCGTGGCGGTGACGAAGATCAACGCCAACACGGGCCGCGTCACGTTCAACCAGCCTTTCGATGTGCGCATGACTGCCCGCGTGGAAGGCGGTAACCCGCGCGTGGACGCCAACCTGACGGGGCAGGCCCTGTTGACGCTGGACCCATCGGCCAAGCGCTACGCGGCTCAGAAGCTGGACCTGCGCCTGGACGGCAAGCTGCCCGGCGCCGAGGCCAAGAGCCTGGCCATGCGCGGCAACCTGGCCTTCAACGGACAGAAGTCGTCGCTGGATATCGCCGGCCTGGAAGTCGTGTTTCAGGGCGACATCACGGACCCGGCCGCGCGCGCCACCAATGTGGAAGCCAGCGTGGCCATGCCCAAGCTGGCCATCGACCCCCACAAGAGCCAGTTGCAGATTGAAAAGCTGGCCGTGCGCGCCAAGGGCGGGTCCGACGACGGCCCCTTTGAAGTCGCGGTGGACGCGCCCGCGCTGAACATTTCGCCGACCTCGGCCACGGGTGAAGCCCTGACCGGGCGCGTGCGCATCAGCGGCCTGGATGCCAGCTTCGGCTTGAACGGTATCAGCGGCAATGCCGCCGAGCTGGACATCAAGGAAGCCAAGGTGGACAGCACGTCCAAGAACGGTGAGCGCGTCGTGAAGCTGAACTTCGCATCGCCGCTGACCCTGAACCTGTGGCAGCGCACCGGCGGCCTGTCGGCGCTGCGGGGCGACGTCAACATCACCGACCCAGGCCTGCCCAAGGGCAGCCTGCAGATTCCAGTCATCGGCAGCGTGAACGTGGACCTGCTGAAAGACCAGGCCAGCAGCAAGATCAATGCCGTGCTGGAAGGCGGCAAGTTTGATCTGAGCGCCGACATCACCAAGCTGTCCGAAACGCCGATGGTGAAGTTCGCGTTGGTGGTGGACACGCTGGACCTGGACAAGCTGGCGCCGCCCGTGGTGGCGGCCCCGGCCAAGCCGCCCGCCGACGGCAAGAAAGACGAATCCAAGCCGGCCACGCCCGCGGCCCCGGCCGCGCCGGTGGATGACACCATCGACCTGTCCGCGCTGGTGGGGCCTAGCGTCAACGGCACCCTGAAGGTGGGCAAGCTGGTGGTGCGCGGCCTGAAAGCCGACGAGGTGTCGGCCGTGGTCAAGCTGGACAAGGGCAAGCTTGAAATCTCCAGCCTTACGGCGGGCCTGTATGGCGGCAAGCTGGCGGGCGCCTTGTCCGTGGACGCCGCGCAAGGCAATCAACTGGCCACCAAGATGTCCTTGGCCGGCATTGCCATCGAGCCGTTGCTGATGGACCTGGCCAAGCGCAACGTGCTGAGCGGCACGGGCAGCCTGGCGCTGGACTTGAAGACGGCCGGCGCCAATGTCTACGCCATGAAGAACGCCTTGGGCGGCACCCTGCAAGTGCGTTTGCGGGATGGCGCGGTCAAGGGCATCAACCTGACGCAGACGCTGCGCGAGCTGAAGGCGGCGTTCAAGCCGGAATCGCAAAACGAGACCGTGCCGGCCGACACCAGCAAGCAGACCGAATTCTCGGAAATGGACGCAGACCTGGCCTTCACCAAGGGCGTGGCGGCGGTGAAGCGGCTGAACATCGTGTCGCCGTTGCTGCGCGTCACGCAGGGCGATCCGGCCAGCATCGACTTCGTGAAGAGCGAGCTGAATCTGGTGGCGCGCGCCCGGGTGGTCAACCCGGCCGCCGCCCCGGAAGGCCAGGAACTGATCGACCTGAAAGACGTGACCATTCCCGTGCACGTACAAGGTCCGTTCGACAAGCCCACCTACACCGTGCTGTGGAAAGACGCCATCGGCGGCATCCTCAAGCGCAGCCTCGAGAACAAGCTGCGCGAGGCCGTCACGGGCAAGGGCAAGGGCGGCGAGGCCGTGGACAAGGCTTTAAAGGGATTGCTTGGAAAATGAGCACCGATACGTTCCAGCCCATCGCGCAATGCGGCACCACCACGCAGCCCAATGCGGCGGCTTATCACCGGCAGTGGCTCATTGCCAATGATTCCGGCCAATGGCTGAACCGCGAGCTGTGTCCCAAGCTTGCCGACGTGTCGGTGGAGTTGCGGCTGGGCTATCTGGTGCTGAAAGCGCCCGGCATGCTGCGCATGGATATTCCGCTGGACGTCATCGAAGACGACGACAGCGTGCGCTACAGCATGAATGTGGGCGATCAGACGATTGACGTAATCGACGAAGGCGAACTGGCCGCGGCCTGGATATCGAACTTCGTGCAGGTGCCCTGCCGCATCATGAAGGTGCACCCGGACACGCCGGTCACGGCCTGGCCGGCCTGACATACTGCCAGCGTGACAAGTCGCCGCGCGGGCAGGGCTCGCGCTTGGGCCAGCGCCATAGGACCTAGGCGCGGCGCTTGAACTCGAATGCCGCGTGGGCCAGCAGGCCCGCCACCAGGCCCCAGAAGGCCGACCCGATACCCCAGAAACTGAAGCCCGACGCCGTTGCCAACAGGGTGATGAGCGCGGCTTCGCGCCGTTGCGGGTTGACCATGGCGGCGGACATGCCGCCCATGATCGTGCCCAGCAGCGCCAGGCCCGCCAGCGCGGCCAGCAGGGCGGCGGGCAGGGCCTGGAAGAAGACGGCGACAGCGCCCGCCACCAGGCTCAAGGCCACGTAACCCAAGCCGTAGGTGGCGGCGGCAATGTAGCGCTTACCGGGGTCAGGGTGGGCTTCGGGGCCGGTGCAGATGGCGGCGCTGATGGCGCCCATGGTGACGCTGTGCGCGCCAAAGGGCGCCGCCAACAGGCCCAGCAAGCCCGTGGCGGCCACGATGCGGGACGCCGGGGGCCGGTACCCCGCCGCTTGCAGGATCGCCAGGCCCGGCAGGTTCTGCGACGCCATGGCCACCACGAAGAGCGGAATGCCCAGGCTGACCACCGCCTGCATGCTGAACGTGGGCGTGGTCCAGACGAATTCCGTCAGGCGCCAGTCCAGCAGGTCCAGCCGGATCAGGTCCAGCGCGAACGCCAGCGCAATGGCCACCACCATCACCAGCAGCACCGCGTAGCGCGGCGCCCAGCGCCGGCACAACAGATAGGTGGCGCACATGGCCAGCACCAGGCCAGGTTGCAGGGCGACGTTGCTGAAAATGCCTATGCCGAAATTGAGCAGCACGCCGGCCAGCATGGCGGCGGCGATTTCGCCGGGGATGCGGCGCAGGATGGGGTCGATCCAGCCAAACAGGCCACAGGCCAGCGTCAGGCCGGCGGCCAGCATGTAGGCGCCGATGGCTTCATTGAACGGGACGCCCACCAGCGCGGTCACCAGCAGCGCGGCGCCGGGCGTGGACCACGCCATGACGATCGGCAGGCCGGTGCGCAGGCTGTAGAACGCGCCGCCGAATCCGAAGGCCAGGCTCAGCGAGCCGATCCACGAGCCGATGCGGGCCGCGTCCAGCCCCGCGGCGTGGCCCGCCTGCACCATCAGCACGGCGGTGCCGCCAAAGCTGACCAGCACGGCCACCACGCCCGCGGCGATGGCCGATGCGGACACATCGCGGCGCGCGTGGTGGGAATTCGAGGGAAGGGGGATACCGCTTTGCGTGGCGTCGCTCATGCGGCACCGGTCAGGCGGCGGTACTTGGCCATGAGCTGTTCCTGGCCTTCGTTCCACTGGGGGTGCAGTTCAATGCACTCCACCGGGCACACCACCTTGCACTGCGGTTCGTCGTGATGGCCGACGCACTCGGTGCATTTGTCGGGGTCGATGACGTAATAGTCATCACCCATGGAGATCGCGTCGTTCGGGCACTGGGGCTCGCAAACGTCGCAATTGATGCATTCTTCGGTGATGAGCAAGGCCATGGTGGGCAGCGGTGTAAAGCCGAGGGCGGCTGCCATTGTACTGCCGGGCCGCAAAGCGCAAGAAGGGCGCAAGATGCGCCCTTCGGGATGGTGCCGTGCAGGCCGATCAGCCCGGCCAGGATTGCTCGCGGCGCTCCTTGGCTTTTTCCTGCAACCAGCGTTCCACGGACGGGAACACGAACTTGCTGACGTCGCCGCCCAGCTGGGCGATTTCGCGCACGATGGTGCCCGAGATGAACTGGTATTGGTCCGACGGCGTCATGAATAGCGTTTCAACGTCGGGCAACAGATGGCGATTCATGCCGGCCATCTGGAATTCATATTCAAAGTCAGACACGGCGCGCAGGCCGCGCACGATGACGCGCCCGTTCTGGTCGCGCACAAAGTCCTTCAACAGGCCGCCAAAGCTTTGCACTTCCACGTTGGGATAGTGGCCCAGCACTTCTCGCGCGATTTCAACGCGTTCGTCGATGCTGAAGAAAGGCTTCTTGTTGCGGCTGTGGGCAATGCCCACCACGACCTTGTCGAAGAGCGTGGCCGCACGGCGGACCAAGTCTTCGTGGCCCCGGGTCAGCGGGTCGAAAGTGCCGGGATATACAGCGATGATCATGCGAGCTCCGTACCGTTATTAGTGGTGTACACCATCCTCCGAAGCTCGGATTATTGATCTATTTCCGCAATGCAGCAAATTCCAGCAGGTGGTAGTGGACCGCGCCTGCCTTGTCCTGCCGCAAGATCTGGAATCCTTCGGGGGCTTCGATGGGGGCTTCCGCCTCGACGTAGACCAGCCCATGCTCGTTCAGAATGCCCGGCAGAATGGGCCAGAGCCGCGCCAGCCAACCCTGTCCGAAGGGCGGGTCCAAAAGGATGAGGTCAAAGCGGGACGCATCCATGCGCTCGGCAACCTGCATGGCGTCGCCCACGTGGATGCGTATCATGTCGGCGTTGAGCTTGTCGCGCAGTGTCCGCAGCGCGGACGCGGCGGTCTTGTCCCGCTCGACCATCTGCACATGCGCCACACCGCGAGAGGCCGCTTCAAAGCCCAGCGCGCCACTGCCGGCAAACAGGTCCAGCACCTGCTTGTCGGCGAACTCGCCGGCCCAAAGATGATTCAACCAGTTGAACAGCGTTTCGCGAACCCGGTCGGGCGTGGGGCGCAGCGTCTCCACGTCGGGAACGGCGATGGGGGTGCGCCTGTATTGGCCCCCGACGATACGAATATACTTGTTACCCATGTTTAGCCGCTTCTTCAAGAAAAAATCCCCTCCGCCCGCCGCACCGGCTCAGCCCGTGCCGCCGCCGGAGGTCGTGGACGCCGCCGTCGCGCCCACGGAGCCCGCCGCCGCGCCGGTGATTCCGCCGCCCGCGCCGCGTCCCGAGGTGGTCGCGCCGGTGTCCGCACCCGCTCCCGCCCCGGCCGTTGATCCTGTCGCCGCACCGGTTTCGCCTGCAATTGCACCGCCGGTGTCGCCTGCCGCGCCGACCGTGGCGCCGGCTGCTGCACCGATCGCTGCACCGACGGTGTCGACGCCGGTTGCCGCGCCGACTCTGACTCGGACCGCTGCACCGACTCTGACGCGAACCGCCGCGCCGACCCATACGACGCCGGTTGCGGCGCCCGCGCCGGTGGTGTCACCGGCACCGGCCGCGCCACCCGCGCCGGCCATTGAGCCGGTCCGCGCGCCAGAGCCGATGCCTGCGCCTACGGTTTCGGTTGCGCCGACTGCCGCGCCTGCACCGATCGTAACGCCGGTGACTGCGCCAACGCCCGCGCCAGCATCCACGCCGGCACCCGCGCCAACGCCCGCGCCGGCACCCGCGCCAACCCCCCAACCCGCTGCCGCCGAGGCACCCAAGAAGTCGTCATGGCTGTCGCGCTTGAAGCAGGGCTTGTCGCGCACGGGGCAGAGCATTGGCGGCATTTTCGTTGGCGTCAAGGTCGACGAAAACCTGTTCGAGGAACTCGAATCGGCGCTCATTATGGCCGATGCGGGCTTGGAGGCCACCGAGAAACTGCTGACCGCGCTGCGTGCGCGGGTCAAGAAGGAACGCATTGAAGACCCCGCCAAGGTGAAGACGGCGCTGCGCCAGTTGCTGGCCGACCACCTGCGCCCGCTGGAGCGCGGCTTCAACCTCACCAGCGCAAAGCCGCTGGTGGTGATGATTGCCGGCGTTAACGGCGCGGGCAAGACCACGTCCATCGGCAAGCTGGCGCACACATTCCAGCGCCAGGGTGCAAGCGTGCTGCTGGCGGCAGGCGACACCTTTCGTGCCGCGGCACGCGAACAGCTTGTGGAATGGGGCAGCCGCAACAACGTCAGCGTGATTTCTCAGGACGGCGGGGACCCGGCCGCCGTGGCGTTCGATGCCGTCAACGCCGGACGCGCGCGCGGCATGGGCGTGGTCATGGTGGATACCGCCGGCCGCTTGCCCACGCAGTTGCACCTGATGGAAGAGCTGAAAAAGATCCGCCGCGTCATCGGCAAGGCGGATGCGTCGGCGCCGCACGAAGTGCTGTTGGTGGTGGACGGCAACACCGGCCAGAACGCACTGGCGCAGATTCGCGCCTTTGATGCGGCCATCAACCTGACGGGCCTGGTCGTGACCAAGCTGGACGGCACCGCCAAGGGCGGCACGCTGGCCGCCGTGGCCGCGGGTAGCCAGGGCGTGCGGCCGATTCCGGTGTATTGGATTGGCGTGGGCGAAAGCCTGGAAGATCTTCAGCCCTTCGTGGCGGATGAGTTCGCGGGCGCGCTGCTGGCGGACTGAGTTTTCGCTGTGTGAAGCAGTAAAGACGGGACGGTGCCTAGGCGCCGTCCCGTTTTGCTTTTAAGCGTCTAGCTGGCCCATCGCGGGGTCGCTGACCGCGTCCTTGCCGGTTTCCATGCGGCCGGCAAAGCGGCGCTGAAATGCGGCGTAGCCGTCGCAGGACACTGCAAAGTCGTACCACTGGCCGCTGTCGGTGATGGGCCAGCTTAGTTCACCGACCTGGCCTGCCTCCACGGTTGCCGTCCAGGGGCCGTCGTTGCGGTAGGCCATTGCTTGCACGGTGAACGTGCGGGCCTGGCTGCCGTTGTTGTGCAGCTTTACCTGCACTTGCGGGTCGTCGCAGGGCACGTAGCAGACCTGGATTTCGGGCTGCGCGCCGGCTGCTCGCATCAAGTCGCCCGCAAACGAGCGGTGGTAGCCGTTGGGGCCCAGCACCCACAGGTCGTACTGGCCGCTGTCGGCCGACACGTCCCAGGCGTCATCCAAAGACTTGCCGGCTTCGACCACATAGCGGCGTGGGATGCGGTCCAGATGCAGTTTGTCGTACACGTGGAAGACGGCTGCTGTTTGCGCACTGCTGGCATTCGCAAACAATAGCTGCACGCGGTTCTCGCGGGCTTGTTCGCGTGCGCTCGTGTGCAGTTCATAGGGCAGCGCGCGCGACGGGCGCGTGCCGGGCGCCTGCGGGGCAAGGGTCTGCTGCGTGGGGATGGCGATGGCGGGCTGCGCTTCCTGCCAGGCAGTCAGCCCGTCGGCATCGGTCTTGGTGGTGCGGCCCGACAAGGTGGGCAGGGTGGCGCTGTTGGGCGACACGAAATTCAAGGTGGACGTCAGGTCGCCGCACACGGCGCGGCGAAAAGCGCTGATGTTGGGTTCGACGACGCCAAAGCGCTGCTCCAGAAAGCGCAAGGCGGACGTGTGGTCGAACACCTGCGAATTGACCCAGCCGCCACGGCTCCACGGCGAAATCACCCACATCGGCACGCGCATGCCGGGGCCGTAAGGCTTGCCATCGGCCGTCAATTGCTTGGGCGTGGCGGGCGGGTAGGTGAAGTATTCAAACGCCATCTGCGCATCGGTCAGCGTGGACTTGCCGGCCAGCGTGCCGTCGTCGTTGCGCGACGGCGCCGACGGCGTGGGCATGTGGTCGAAGAAGCCGTCGTTTTCGTCATAGGTAACCAGGAATACCGTCTTGCTCCAGACCTCGGGCGACTGCGTCAGCGCGTCCAGCGCCGCCTGGATGTACCAGGCGCCCTTGGCGGGGCTGGAGGGGCCGGGGTGCTCGCTGTAGGCGGCCGGCGGAATGATCCACGACACTTCGGGCAGCGTGCCGTTCATGACGTCGTCGCGCAGGCTTTGCAGGAAGCCGCCGTCGGGCATGGTGTTGCCGAACCCCTTGGCCAGCGGGCTGTACAGGTCGTCGATGGCGGGGTTGTACGCGGGGCCGCCCTGGTTGGTGACCTGGCGGTCCGCAGGCATCTTTTCGATCTCGGCGCGCCAGTGCCGAAAGCTCATCATTTCGTTGCAGCCGAAGTTGTCGGGAATGTTCTGGTAGACCTTCCAACTGACGCCGGCCGCTTGCAACCGGTCGGCGTAGGTGGTCCAGGTCCAGCCTTCGGTGGATGGGCCCACGTCGGCGCCGTCGTTCCATTCGTTCATCACCACCGACACGTTGTCGCCCGACGGGCCGTTGGTGCCGGTCCAGAAGAACAGGCGGTTGGGGATGGTGCCCGCGTGCATCGAACAGTGGTAGTTGTCGCACAGCGTGAAGGCGTCGGCCAGCGCGCGGTGAAACGGCACTTCGGCGGTTTCGTAGTAGCCCATGGACAGCGGCTGCTTGGCGCTGGGCCACTTGCTCATGCGGCCGTGGTCCCACGCCGCTTGGCAGTTGGGCCAGGAGTGCGGCGTGCTGCCCGCGCGCTGCGCATTGCCCAGCGTGGTGTCCAGGTGATAGGGCAGTTCTTCGCTGCCATCGCTGCGCGTCTGGTGGAAGACTGATTTGCCGTTGGCCAGCGGAATGGGGAAGCGGTCGCCAAACCCGCGCACGCCGGGAAAGGTGCCGAAGTAGCCGTCGAAGGAACGGTTTTCCAGCATCAGCAGGACGACGTGCTTGACGTCCTGGATGGTGCCGGTGGCGTTGCTGGCTTCAATAGCCAGCGCCCGGCGGATGCTGGGCGGGAACATCGACAGCGCGCTGACCGCGGCGGTGGCGCCCACGGTGGTCTTGAAGAACTTTCTTTTGGATGCGTCGAACGTCATTGGCTTGCCTGTCCTGGTGATCGATGTGAAGTGTGCTTAAACGGCGCGAGGGGCTCAAGGGGGGCTAGGGGCTCGAGGGGCGCAGGGGTTCAAGCGATTCGAGGGGCTGGAGGGGGCTCAAGCGACTCAAGAGGCTCAAGGGGCTCATACGCCTCAAGGGGCGCAATGCGCGGCGCAAGCGGCAGGCGTCGTCGTGGGCGGGGCAGGAGCCGGTTCGTCAGTGTCGTTATCGTCGTCGCCGCCGCAGGCGGACAGCGCGAAGACCAGCGACAAGGCGCAAAAGGCCGCAAGGCCTCGTCTTGCATGGGCGAGCAAGCAGGATGGGTGTTTCATGGTTCGGTCATTGTGGGTGGGCTGACGGCCCGCCGGGGGCCTTCATGCCGTCACAAGGACGAATGTCGGGCGTATGCAGCGGGCCACGAATGCGCCCAACGCATGATGTGATGGCGGGGCGACAGCAACCCAGTATTGGCGCCGCGGATGTCGAACAATTGACCGGAAGCTGACCCGTTGCTGACTATGGCCCTTTTTTTGAAACGCCATGCGAGATGCGTTTCCAGGTGCAAACGGCAATGAGGACTGTCGCCAAAGTGAGGTATTGGAGGGGGGTATGAACCGGGGTGACGCGAGATGGGTTGCGCGCGATGGGGCCTTGGTGATCTTGCCGGTGACACTGCGCGCTTCACCCATCCTACGAGGTCGTGGTCGATGGGCGATCGTAGGATGGGTGTAGCGCGAGGAAACGTCCAGAAAAACCCAAGCGCCGAACGCGCGCAACCCATCAGCCGCCGGTGGATAAAAATCGGATCGCCGCAAGATGGGTTACGCGCGATGGGGCCTCTGCGACCTAGCCGCCGTCCGCGCGCGCTTCACCCATCCTACGAGATCGTGGTTCGTCGTGAAAATCGGGCAATCACGTTCACCGCCAGAACGGTTTGCTTTGCGCCAGGGCGTCGAAGGCCTTTTGTGCTTCCACGGCCAGTTCATCCAGGCGGGCGCTGATCCAGCCCAGGGCGAACCAGGCTTGCGGATGCGTGGCGGTACACGATTCGTAGTAGTCCTTCGCGACGGCCAGGTCGTTGATTTCGCCCAGCACGTCCTGCACCTTGGACAACAGCTTGCGATAGCCGCGCAGCTTGGCGGCGGGCAGCAGCGATTCGGCAAACGCCAGGCTGTAGCGCAGCCGTTTCCCGCGCTTGCGCAATTCGTGGCGTGTGGGAATGTCCAGCTTGGCGAATTGCGTGCCCTGGTCGGCCACTTTGCTATGCCAGCGGTGCAGGCGGCGCGCCAGTTGCTTGCGCAAGCGGCGCGGATCCGGCTCGGGGGCCAGCATGGGAATGATGGTGGGCTTGACGTTGGATACCGACAGGCCGCCTTCCAGCCGGATAGCGGGTTCGGGCGCGGTGTCGTTGGGCGTGCCGTTGGCGATGGTTTGCGTGCCGTCCGACGGCAGCGGGGGCGGTACGTCCAGGCTCCATTCCAGCAGGTCCAGCAGCCACGCCTGGAAGGCCTTGCCGCCGGCGATCGTCTGCGCGTCCTGCTCGGGCGGCGCGGCTTCCATCGGGATGACGGGCATGCCGGCGCGCAGCAGCGCGGGCGCCACGGTTTCGTTCAGCACGTCCTGGTCGCGGTTGGCGCCGAAGGCGGCGAAGTGCGTGCGCACCCCTTGCAACAGCGCGTCGGGCAGCGGCGCCACCCAGCCTTCGAACAGCTTCCACGCCGAACGCAGCCGGCGCACGCCCACGCGCAACTGATGCACGTGTTCGGAATTGCCGGCGCGGTAAACGCCTTCCGTGTCCACTTCAGCCAGCACCGCGGCGTTGCGCGCGATCTGGTCCAAACATTCCGCTGCGATGCGGCCCAAGGCCTGCGGCGCCGTCATGTCTTCGCGCAGCTTGACCGAGGCCGCGCCGCGCGGCGCCCAGAACTGGGCAATGGCTTGGGCGCGGCGCGCTTCCAGATCATCGTCCGCCTTGGCGTCTTCCTCGGCAAGCCGTTCCGCCAACTGCGCCAGCGCATCGCCACGTTCGGATTTGCTGCGCGGGTCCAGCACCAGGCTGTGCCGCTGCTGCCAGCCGCGCGCAACAGCAAAGATGGCGGCGGGGCGGCCCGACACCAGTTCAAATTCCAGTTCGGAAATAGGCAGTTCCAGCGCGCCCGCGCGCAGGATGCCGGTGTCGTAGGCCAGTTCAACCGTGCCGTAACGCGTGCGCACTTTGCGCAGCAGGCGCAGCACGTCGGTTTCATAGCGCAGGCCCAGCTCGCCCTTGATGGCGCTCAGCGCCGCTTCGACTTCGGTGCCTGCATACACCGACAGGTCCAGCACTGGCCCGGGGCGGGGGTGGTTCATTTCGATGCGGGTGATGGCGTTGATGCCGGGCATCTTCAGCGTCTGCACCCAATCATTGCCTTCCTGGCGCAGGCGGATGGCGATGCGCGCACGCGCCAGTTCACGCTCGGGTGTATCGAAATACATGGCATGCAGGCGAATGCGCGTGGCCTCGCGTTGCTTGACTTCCTTCAGCACGGCCTGGCGCGTAGCGGCGGGCACGTGCAGTTTCAATTCCTGTTCCGACATGGCGGTGGGTGTCCGACGGCAAAAGCCGAGATGTTAATCAAGCAAGGGGCGGGATTTGATGACCGTTCATATTTTGGTCATATCGAGCATAGACGCCATTTGTTGCGTGGAACAAGCGGGCACCGCAGCAAAAGAAAAAACGCCGCCCTTTTTCAAGGGCGGCGCCAAGGAGCGCTGGTCAGGGGAAACCGACAAGCGTAAATAAGATGCAACTACAGAATCCGTTTGCGCGCCTGGGTGATGATGATTTCGGCCAGCACAACCACCACGAAGATGGCGGCCAGCACCAAGGCCACGCGATCCCACTGGAACAGGTTCAACGCCGTGTCCAGCGCCATGCCGATGCCGCCCGCGCCCACCAGGCCCAGCACGGCGGATTCGCGCACGTTGATGTCCCAGCGCAGCAACACGATGGACCAGAACGCCGGGCGGATCTGCGGCCAGTAGGCATACCACAGCACCGAGCCCTTGCTGGCGCCCGTGGCGGTCACGGCTTCGATGGGGCCGCGCTGCGCTTCCTCGATGGCTTCGCCCACCAGCTTGCCGACGAAACCGATGGAGCGAAACGCAATCGCCAGCGTGCCCGCCAACGCGCCGGGTCCGAAGATGGCGATGAACAGCAGCGCCCACACCAGCGAATTGACCGACCGGCTGGACACCAGGATCAAGCGCGCCAGCATGTTGATGGTTTTGCTGGGCGTCAGGTTGTTGGCCGCCAGCAAGCCCACCGGCACCGCCATGAAGACGGACAGGATGGTGCCCAGCGTGGCGATGTGCAGCGTTTCGATCAGCGCCGCGTGCACGCCATCCGGGTAGTAGGCCCAGTCGATCGGCCACATGCGGCGGAACAGGTCGGCCATCTGTTCGGGGGCGTCATACAGGAATTCCGGTATGACTTCCACGCCACGGATGGCCTGGACAATGGCCGCGACCACCAGCAGGTACAGCGCAAAGCGCAGCAGCCGCTGCCCCATGCTGTAACGCTGCCACACGCGCGGCGTGCCCGCCGGATTCAGGGTAGAGGCGTGGGCGTTCATTCTTCCACCTCCGCCTTGCGAGCCACCGGCGGCTTGCCGGAACCGATGCCGCGCGCGCCGGCAAAGCGGCCTTGCAGGATGCGGTCAAAGCCCAGGTTGTCCAGGAACACGGCGCGCACGAAGCCCGCGATGATCTCACCCAGCATGATGATGGCGATCAGGGTCAGCAAGATGGCGCTGACGAAGTCGTAGTCAAAGCGCTGGAAGGCCGAGAACAGCGTGCCGCCCACCCCGCCCGCGCCCACGATCCCCACCATGGTGGAGTTGCGCAGGTTGGAGTCGAACTGATAGGTGGCAAAGCCGATGAAGCGCGCGAAAACCTGCGGCAGCACGCCGAAGATGATCACGTTGGCGAACGACGCACCGCTGGCGCGCACCGCTTCCACCTGCTTTAACGAGATCTCTTCGATGGCTTCGGTGAACAGCTTGCCGATGAAGCCGATGGACGCCACCGTCAGTGCCAGAATGCCCGCCAGCGCGCCAAAGCCCACGGCCTTGACGAACAGGATGGCAACGATGACGGGGTGCAGTGCGCGGCACAAGGCCACCAGCGAACGGGCGGGCCACGACACCCAGGCGGGCATCATGTTGCGCGCGCCCAGAAGCCCTACGGGCAGCGCAAACAAAATACCCAGCACCGAGGCCAGCACGGCAATTTCCAGGCTTTCGGCGATGCCCTTCCACAAGGTGTCGGGCTTTTCGAAATTGGGCGGAAACATGCGCGCCAGAAACGTCGACGCGTGTCCCATGCCGCTTTCAAAGCGCGCCCAACTGAAATCCAGTTGCGCGGCCGCGTAGACGGTGTAGATCAGCAGCAACACCAGGCCCGCCTTGGCGCGCCCGGACATGGCAAAGGGGCGGTTGCCCCGCAGGGGTGTCATTCCAGCCAAGACTCGCCTCCGTAGATGGTCTTGAGCATGGCGGCGTCCAGGCCCTGGCCGTCGCCGTCATAGACCACGTGCCCGCCGGACATGCCGACGATGCGGGTGGCGTAGCGGCGCGCCAGTTCCACGTCGTGGATGTTGACGATGACGGGAATGCCGGTGGCGCTGCCCTGATCGGACAGCAGCTCCATGATTTCCACCGAGGTCTTGGGGTCCAGCGACGAGGTGGGCTCGTCGGCCAGCAGCAGTTGGGGGCGCTGCATCAGGGCGCGGGCGATGCCCACGCGCTGGCGCTGGCCGCCCGACAGCGCATCGGCGCGCTGGTCTGCAAAGCCGGCCAGGCCGACGGTATCCAGCAGCTTGTAGGCGTGCTCGATATCTTCGGCTTCAAAGCGGCGCATCCAGGCCTTGAGCGCCGAGGTGTATCCCAGCCGCCCGGTCAGCAGGTTTTCCATCACGGTCAGGCGTTCAACCAGGTTGTATTCCTGGAACACCATGCCGATGCACCGGCGCGCGCGGCGCAGCGACGCGCCACGCACGCGGGCCAGGTCCACGCTGCCTTCCTGGGACTGCAGCACGATCTCGCCCTTGGTGGGTTCGATCAGCCGGTTGACGCAACGCAGAAGCGTGCTTTTGCCGGTGCCGGAAGGGCCGATGATGGCGGTCAGGCCTTGGCCGGCGATTTCAAGGTTGATGCCATTGAGAACCGGCCGGCCGGCCCGGTATTCCTTGACCAGGCCGGAAATGCGTAGCGACGTCGTCATGCTGGATTACTTCTTGCTCTTGGCGGATTCGCGGTCGTAAGCGGCGCGGTTGAAGCTTTCGCCACCCGATTCAGCCACTTGGCGGACGATGGCCCAGTCCTTCTGGTAGGTCACCGGATAGAAACGGTCGGCGCCGTCGAAGGCCTTCGACATTTCCGCGGGGAAGCGGTAGTCGTAGAAGCACTTCAACATCTGGTCGCGGAACTTCGGTTCCAGGTCATGTGCGTAGGCGAACGACGAGGTCGGGAATTTTTCGCTGGTGTAGATCACGCGGAAATCGGCTTCCTTGACCTGGCCGCGTTCGACCATGCGCTTGAACACGTCGGATGCCACGGCGGCGGCGTCGTAGTCGCCGGAGTTCACGCCCATGACCGACTGGTCATGCTTGCCCGAGAAGATCACCTTGTAGTCCTTGTCCGGCGTCAGGCCTTCCTTGGGGAACAGGGCCACGGGCGCCATGTGGCCCGAGTTCGACGACGGCGCGGTGTGCGCGAGCTTCTTGCCCTTCAGGTCGGACAGCTTCTGGTACGGGCTGTCTTTCTTGACGATGACGATCAGGTTGTAGCCCTGGAAGCCGTCGGCATAGCCTTTCACGGCAAAGGGCACGGCGCCGGCGATGTTCACGGCGAATGCGGTGGGGCCGGTGGAAAAACCGCCCACGTGCAAACGGCCCGAGCGCATGGCTTCGATTTCAGCGGCGTTGCTTTGCACCTGGTAGAACACCACGCGCTTACCCGTGCATTCGGACAGGTGCTTGGTGAACGGCTTGAAGATGTCTTCATAGACCGCCGGGTCTTCCACGGGTGTGTACGTGAACACCAGGGTGGACGGGGTCTTCTGCTTCGAAGCGTCAGTGGGGGTGTCCGCCACCAGATCCTTGTTGGCGTCGCAGTACATCTGGTCCAGATCGCCGCGGTTGGAGCAGGTGTCGGCGGCATTGGCGGCCGAGCCGCCAACGGCGAATGCGGCCAGGGCGGCCGCTTGCAATAGACGCATCGCGTGCATGGTTTGTCTCCTCGTGGGAATGAATTTGAATATTTCCTGAATTCAAACACACAATAGGGAAAACGCGCACCTGGGAAAGTCCCTGCCTTTTTTTTCGCGAATTGTTCGAATTGTTCGTTTTATGTTCGTTTATTTTCGCGCGATCGCGCTGCGGGGCCCTAGCCTCGATATCCCAGCTTGCGGGAAATTTCCTGCGCGCAAGCCAGCAGTGGCCGGGCGATGGCGCCGTCCCAAGACACATCGAACAATCCCGTCGGCCCCAGGCTGGTCAGCGCCAGCGCGATGCTGCCGGTGTTGTCGAACACCGGCACCGACAGCGCGTCCACGCCCGGCAGCGGGTTGCCCAGCGCGCGCGCCATGCCGTGCACGCGGATGTCGGCCAACTGGGCTTCGATATTGGCGCGCGACGCCTTGCGCGGCGGCGGCACGCTGGCGATGACGGCGGTGTCGCCCTCTTCGCGGGCGATGTAGTGTTCGCTGACCTTGGGCGGCAGCCACGCCGCGAATACCAGGCCCGTGGCGGTGTGCAGCATGGACATCACCGTGCCCTTGCGCATGTTCACGTGTACCGGATAGCTGGCTTCGGTCATGTGGATCATGGTGGGGCCGTGCGAGCCCAGCACGGCGATGCCCAAGGTATGGCCGATGTCGGATTGCAGCTTGGCGATCTCGGGCATGGCGATGCGTACCGGGTCCAGCCTTTGCAGGCTGACGAGCCCCATCTGCAAGGCGAAGGGGCCCAATTCGTACTGGCCCGTGATGGCGTCCTGCTGCACCAGGCCCACGCGGATGAAGCTGACCAGGTAGGGGTGCGCCTTGGCGGACGTCATGCCGGCGCCCGCCGCCAGGTCGCGCAGCGTCAGGGGCTTGCCGGCGTCGACCAGCGCGGCCAGCAGCGGCACGCCCACTTCGATGGATTGGATGCTGCGGCGGCCGTCATTGGCGGAGGCCGCGGGGGTCTTGGAGGTGGCCACGGTGTGTCTGACCTCAGGCCGGTTGAGCCGGGGTGGGGGGCGACGGCTGCGGCGCCTGGCGCGCTGCCAGCAGCCGATTGGCCATTTCAACAAAGCCGGCGCCGCCGTGGAATGCCGCCACGAAAGCAGGGCGGTCCGTCAGGCGGTGCAATTGCGCCTGGATGTTCGCCACGCCGACCGAAATCGGAAAGTACGCGAACATCGGCTCGTCGTTGGGCGAATCGCCGATGAAGAGCGTGCTATCCAGTGCATCAGCCACGTTCTGGCCGAATTCGCGCTGGAACATCGTACGCGTCATGGTCAGCTTGTCGTAGTCGCCAAACCAGCCGTTGACGTGGATGGAGCTGACCTTTGCCTGCGCGCCGGCGTCGTGGAAGATCTGCACGATCTTCGTGACCGCCTCCTCCGGCAGGGCGGGCACGTCTTCGCAGAAGTCGATGGCCAAGTCGGCCACGCGGTAGTCCTGGTCGCTGGCGACGGCGCACCCCGGCACCTCGGCCAGGACGCGGTCGCGGATGGCGTCCAGGCGCTTGCGGCTGGCTTGACGCGAAGCGGCGTCCGTCCAGTAATGGGTCGTCATGCGGCGGGCATGGCGGTCATAGGCATAGTAGAACGCGCCGTTTTCCCCCACCACGGCGCGCACCGGCCACATGCGGGCGATATGGTCGCACCAGCCGGCCGGGCGGCCGGTAATGGGCACGACCTGGATGCCGGCCGCCTCCAGGCGCTCCAGCGCGGCGTAGGCATCGGCCGGCAGACGGCCTTCGGTGGTCAGCGTGTCGTCGATGTCGGTCAGGACGACGCGAACCGCCGCCGCCACGGTCAAAGGCATGGCCGCAAGGGCTTGCATGAGGTTTTTCCTTCGAGTTTTAAGGGGGATCTCCGGGCGAAAGTTTAACCGTATGCCCCCCGCCAAACGGGCTTCTTGCAGACCAATAGGGGTTCTGGGCCCAGGGGCGCTAAAATCCGGGCTTTCCCGCCTGGTTTGCGTGCCCGCCATGTCCGTCCAGTTGTCCTCTTTGCCCGGCTCCGAGCCGGAATCCTTCGGTATCGCTTCGGTAGCCGAGATCATCGCCGAGCTGCGCGCCGGCCGTATCGTCATCCTGGTTGACGAAGAAGACCGTGAAAACGAGGGCGACCTTGTCATGGCCGCCGAATTCGTCACGCCCGAAGCCATCAACTTCATGGTGACCCACGGCCGCGGCCTGGTGTGCCTGACCCTGACCGAAGAACGCTGCCGCCAGTTGGAGCTGCCCATGATGGCGGCCCGCAACGGCACGCGCTACGGCACCAACTTCACGCAGTCGATCGAAGCCGCCGAAGGCGTCGAGACCGGTATTTCGGCTGCCGACCGCGCCCGCACCATCCAGGTGGCGGTGGCGCGCGACGCCAAGCCGGCCGACCTGGTCCAGCCCGGCCACATCTTCCCGGTGCGCGCGGTGCCCGGCGGCGTGCTGGTGCGCGCCGGCCACACCGAAGCCGGTTGCGACCTGACCGCCATGGCCGGCCTGACGCCCGCCGCCGTCATCTGCGAAATCCTGAAGCCCGACGGCACCATGGCCCGCTTGCCGGACCTGGTGGAATTCGGCCGCCAGCACAACCTGAAGATCGGCACCATCGCCGACCTGATCCAGTACCGCAGCGAACACGAATCCATCGTCAAGCGCGTGGGCAAGCGGCCCATGCAGACGGCCTGGGGCACCTTCGAGGCCGTGGCCTACGAAGACGCCGCCACCGGCTCCGCCCACTTGGCGCTGGTGCATGGTAACGTTTCCCCCGACGTTGAAACGCTGGTGCGCGTGCATGAACCGGCTTCCGTGCTGGACCTGCTGGACACCGGCGCCAGCCCGCATAGCTGGGGCGTGGCGAAGGCCCTGGAGGCCATTGCCGCCGCGCCCGCCGGCGTACTGGTGCTGATGAATTGCCAGTCTTCCACCGAACATCTGTTTGGCCAGATTGCCGGCTGGAGCGACCCGAAGGCCCAGGCCGACGCCGCCGCCAGCACCGACCGTTTCGGCCTGCGTACTTATGGCATTGGCGCCCAGATTCTGCGCGACCTGAATGTGGGCCAGATGAGGCTCCTGGCCCGGCCGCGCAAGATGCCCAGCATGGCGGGCTTTTCCCTGACCATTACGGGTTACGATTGCGACCCGCAGAATACTCCCGCAACACACTGAAGGCCGACACATGAACCCTTACATCCTTACCCCCGACCTGAACGGCGAAGGGCTGCACATCGGCATCGTACGCGCCCGCTTCAACGAAGAAATCGGTCAGGCCGAACTCGAAGCGTGCCTGAAGGAATTGGCCGAGCTGGGCGTGGACGAACGCGACGTGATGGTCACCACCGTCCCGGGCGCCCTGGAACTGGGCGTGGCCCTGTCCCACATGGCCGAAACGTTTGAATTCGACGCACTGATCGCGCTTGGCGCCGTCATTCGTGGCGAGACCTATCACTTTGAAGTGGTCAGCAATGAAACGGCCACTGCAATCACCCGTATCTCCCTGGAAACCGGCATCCCCGTCGCAAACGGCGTGTTGACCGTCGACACCGACGAGCAGGCGCAAGCCCGCGCCGCCGGCAAGGGCCGCGATTGCGCCCAGGTGGCCGTTGAAATGGCCAACCTGGTGGCGGCGCTGGAACCCGAGGAAGAAGACGAAGACGAAGAAGACGACGAGGACGAAGATTTTGACGACGAAGAAGACGACGACAAGCGCTGATAGCGCGGCGCAAGCCCGCGCCAACGCGCGCAGCGCACGCCGCCGTGCACGCGAATTCGCGCTGCAAGGCGTTTATGCGTGGCTGCTGCGCGGGGGCGAAGGCACGCAGGACGCCGGCGAGATCGACGCCCATCTGCGCGACACCGAGGATTTCTCCGAGGCCGACGCGCAATGGTTCAAGACCTTGCTGCATGGTGTCCTGCGCGAAGCGCCCGCGCTGCGCGAGCGTTTCACGCCTTACGTCGACCGCCCGCTGGCCGAGTTGTCGCCCGTTGAGCATGGCATCCTGCTGATCGGCAGCTTCGAACTGATTCATCATGTTGAAGTGCCGTACAAGGTTGCCATCAACGAAGCCGTTGAGCTGGCCAAGTCGTTTGGCGGCACCGACGGCTTCAAGTTCGTCAACGGCGTGCTCGACAAGCTGGCCGCCGATGTGCGTGCGAACGAGGTCCAGGCCGCGGCGCAGCAGCGACGCTGAATCCGGGCTGTTGGTTCGGACCGACGGCCCGGGCCATTGGCCCGGCCCAACGGTCTGTGTAGGGGTCAGGCGCATGCCGCCCTGCGCGCACTTTCGCGGTGCGCCAGGCGTGGTCTGCACCTGACCCCTTCGTGTATCTGGTATTTGTATTCCCGCCGGCCCGCGTGCCGGCCTCTCGGAGTTGCCGTGGCGTCCGAATTTGAATTGATCGCGCGCTATTTCACCCGGGCCGCGCCCGCCGGCTTGCTGGGCGTGGGCGACGACTGCGCGCTGTTTCCCGTGCCCGCGGGCGAGCAGGTCGCCACCAGCACCGACCTGCTGCTGGAAGGCCGCCATTTCTTTCCCGACGTAGACCCCCGCGCCTTGGGCCACAAATCGCTGGCCGTGAACCTGTCCGACCTGGCCGCCATGGGCGCGCGCCCCATCGGCTGCGTGCTGGGCCTGGCGTTGCCGCGCCTTGACGAACCCTGGCTGGCCGCCTTCGCCGAAGGCTTTCATGCGCTGGCGGCGGCCCATGGCTGCCCGCTGATTGGCGGCGACACCACGCGCAGCGCGCATGACCTGGCGATCAGCGTCACGGTCTTTGGCGCCGTGCCTGCCGGCCAGGCGCTGCGGCGCGATGCGGCACAAGCGGGCGACGACATCTGGGTATCCGGCGAGTTGGGCGCGGCCGATGTCGCCTACCGCCTGCTGGACGGCCAGTACCCCGCCAACGACGCCTTGCTGGCCGCCACGCGCGCCGCGCTGGAATGGCCGCAGCCGCAGGTGGCGTTGGGGATGGCGCTGCGCGGCATTGCGCACGCCGCCGTTGATTTGTCCGACGGCCTGCTGCAAGACCTGGGCCACATCCTGACCGCCAGCCGGCTGGGCGCCCGCCTGGAAGTCGACCGCCTGCCGGTGGCCGCCGCCGTGGCGGCCCTGGACGACGCGCCGCGCCGTCGCGCGGTGCTGGGCGGTGGCGACGTCTATCAACTGTGTTTCACCGCCCCGGCCGCGCAACGCGAGGCCGTCCAGGCCGCCGCCCGCGGGGCCAGCGCTCAGGTCACCCGCGTGGGCCAGACGCTGGCGCAATCGGGGCTGCAAGTGCTGGACGGGCATGGGCGGCCGCTGGCCGACCTCCCGGGCGGCTTCGATCATTTCCCCGCCGCCTGAGCAGCCGGTTCGCGCTTCGCCACTTCCTATTCCCCACTCCCCATTTCTCATTCCCCATCGGCCCAGGATCCATGTCCTCTTCCTCCAAGCCATCTCCCTCCATGCGCGAACGCTCGCGCGCCGTGTATCCCGCGCTTTCCTGGGTGTGCCGCGACCCCGGCCGCCTGATCGCTTTCGGCCTGGGCAGCGGCCTGATCCGGCCGGCATCGGGCACCTGGGGCACGCTACTTGCTTGGGGCATCTGGGTGGCCGCCGCGCCCGCCGCGTCGAACCTGGCCATCGGCGTGTTCCTGGCGCTGGCCTTTGTGTACGGGTGCTGGGCCTGCCATCGCGTGGGCCGCGAACTTGGGCAGTCGGATCATGTCGGAATGGTCTGGGACGAGATGGTGGCGTTCTGGCTGGTGCTTTGGCTGACGCCGGCCGGATGGTTGTCGCAGTTGCTGGCGTTCGCGCTGTTCCGCACGTTCGACATCGTCAAGCCGCCGCCCATCAAGTTCTTCGACGCCCACGTCAAGGGTGGCTTTGGCGTCATGTGGGACGATATCGTCGCGGCCGGCTATGCCTTGCTGGTTATGGCCTTGGTAGTGCGTACAGGAGTCTTGGGATGAACGAACAACAAGCAGTCACCCGTTCGAATCTGTCGGCGGCGCAGTTGGCGGAAGCCACGCTGGTCGCCCTGGCCGAACGGCTGGGCGATGCGATGCGGCGCAAGGGCTGGATGTTGGGCACGGCCGAATCGTGCACGGGCGGCCTCTTGGCCGGAGCGATGACGTCGGTGGCGGGGTCCAGCGACTGGTTCGAACGCGGCTTCGTCACCTACAGCAACGACGCCAAGGTGACCGAGCTGGACGTATCGCCCGATGCCTTGCATCACTTCGGCGCGGTCAGTGAACCCGTGGCGCTGGAAATGGCCAACGGCGTGTTGCTGGCTTCGCCCGCCGCGCACATGGCCGTATCCACCACAGGCATTGCCGGGCCGGGCGGGGCTACACCGGGCAAGCCGGTGGGCATGGTGTGTTTTGGTTTTGCGATGCGGGTGGACGACGGCATCAGCAGCCGCGCCGCCACCCATGTGTTCAACGGCGACCGCACGCAGGTGCGTCAGGCCGCCGTGGAATTCGCGCTGCGCGGCTTGCTCGAATTGCTGGGCGAGCCGGCCTGATTCAATACGCCGCGTTGACCAAGGACATCAACGCACCGCGTTGATGGCGTCCCGCAGGCCCATGGCGGCCTGGCCGGCGGCTTCGCGCCAGTCGTCGCCGCCGCTGGCGTAGATGATGGCGCGCGACGAGTTGATCATCATGCCGCTGCGCGCGGCGTTGGCGCCCGCGTTCACGGTGGCGGTAATGTCGCCGCCTTGCGCGCCGATGCCCGGCACCAGCAGGGGCAGGGCGTCGCCGATGCGTTGGCGCACTGCCGCGAGTTCGTTCGGGAACGTGGCGCCCACCACCAGGCCGCACTGGCCGTTGGCGTTCCACTTGTCGGCCACCAACCCTGCCACGTGCAGATACAGCGGTTCGCCGTTATCCATCTTCAAAAATTGCAGGTCCGAACCGCCGGGGTTGGACGTGCGGCACAGCACGATCACGCCACGGTCACGCCACGCCAGGTAGGGCTCGACCGAGTCCAGGCCCATGTAGGGGCTGACCGTCAGCGCGTGCGCCTGGTAGCGTTCGTACGCTTCGCGCGCGTAGTTCTCGGCGGTGGAGCCGATGTCGCCGCGCTTGGCGTCCAGCACGATGGGCAGGTCCGGGTGCTTGTCGCGGATGTGCTGGCACAGCGCTTCCAACTGGTCTTCGGCGCGGTGCGCGGCGAAGTACGCAATCTGCGGCTTGAAGCTGCAAGCGTAGGGCGCGGTGGCGTCGACGATGTCGCGGCAGAACTGGAAGATGGCGTCCGGCTTGTCCTGCAATTCGCGCGGAAAGCGTTGGGGGTCGGGGTCCAGGCCCACTTGCAGAAGCGAGTTGCTGGTGGTCCAGGCGTGTTCGAGTTTTTGCAGGAAATTCATGGGGAGTTCAGTGCAGTTTGACCCGGGGGCGCGTGCGCCGCATCAGCAGGCGGGCCAGGGCAAGGGAGGCGGTGCGCGAGATGCCCAGCACCGCTTTGTGGTGCATCAGGTGCAGGCTCATGTACATCAAGCGCGCCAGTGTACCGCTTACGAACAGTCCCCGTCCGGCCAGCTTGCCCATCAGGCTGCCCACCCCGGCGTCCTGACCCAGCGACACCAGCGAGCCATGGTCCTGGTAGACGTAGGGTGCGGTGGGTTCGGCGGTGCGGCGCAGGCGCGCCGTGAGCTTCTTGGCCAGGTAGTCGGCCTGCTGGTGCGCCGCCTGCGCGCGCGCGGGCACGGTGCGCCCGTCGCGCCAGGGCGCCGCGCAGCAATCGCCCAAGGCCAGGATGTGCGGGTCGGGGGTTTCCAGGCGCTCGTTGACTTCCAACTGGCCCAGCTTGTTCAGCGGCAAGTCCAGATCGGCCAGCAGGGCGGGGCCCTTGATGCCGGCGGCCCACATGCACAACTGGGCGGGGAATTCCCGGCCGTCGGCGGTCTTGACGCTATCGCCCGTGACTTCCGACACGCGGCATGACGTTTCCACGCCGATGCCCAGCTCGGTCAGCCGGTTGGTGGCGGCTTCGGAAATTTTTTCAGGCAGTGCCGACAGGATGCGCGGCGCGCCTTCCACCAGCGTGATGGCCAGGTCGCGTTCAGCGCGGAAGTTCGGCAGACCGTAGGCGCTGACCACGTGGCTGGCTTCGGTCAGCTCCACGGCCAGTTCCACGCCGGTGGCGCCGCCGCCCACAATCACCAGGTCCAGCCGTGCCGACGGGTTGCGCACCTTGGCCAAGTCCACCAGCGCCATGGCTTTCAGCATGGTCAGGCGGAATTGTTCGGCGTTTTCGGTGGTGTCCAGCGTGACGGCGTGTTCAGCCGCGCCGGGCGTGTTGAAAAAGTTGGACGTGCTGCCCAGGGCCAGCACCAGCGTGTCGTAGCCGAACTCACGGCGCGGCAGCACTTCCAGGCTTTGCGCATCGTTGACGGCGTCCACCACGATCTGGCGGCTTTCGCGGTCCACGCTCAGCAGCCTGCCTTGCGCGAACGAAAAGCCGTTCATGTGGGCCAGCATCAGGTAGGACAAGCCTTCCTGGTGGATATCCAGCGTGCCGGCGGCCGCTTCGTGCAGCGACGGCTTCCAGATGTGGAAGGGCCGGCTGTCGACCAGCGTGATGTGCTGGCGGCCGTGGATGCGGCCCAGTTTGGCGGCCAGTTCCAGGCCGCCTGCGCCACCGCCAACGATGACGATGCGTTCAGAGCGTGCTGACGTCGAATTAGGCATCATGGCTCCCAGTATAAATACGGCCGCATCCCCCGTGGGATGCCGCCCGTGTCAATGCATGACGAATCGGCTGATGGCCACGCCCACCCAGACGACCCCGGCGAAGATCAGCAGCAGCATCACAGCCGCGCTGCCCAGGTCCTTGGCGCGCCCCAACAGTGGGTGGCGCTCTACCGACAAGGCGTCGGCCAGCGCTTCGATGGCGGAATTCAGCAGCTCGGCCGCCAACACCATCACCACCGTGCCCACCAGGAAAAACACCTCGACCGTGGTGCGCCCCAGAAAGAACGCCGCCGGAATCATCAGCACGGCCAGCGCCAGTTCCTGGCGGAACGCGGCTTCATATTTGACGGCCGCTTTCAGGCCTTGCCACGAATAGCGCAGCGCATTCAGGATGCGGCGCAAGCCGCCGGAGCTTTTGAAGGGCGAGTGTTGCGGGTCGTGGGTCATGAGTGCGTAGTAAGGCGGAAGGGTGGCCGCTTTTTAACAGAGTTCGGTTGCCCGCATGGCGTGATGTTGGGCTATGGGCAAACCCTAATTGTGACGCATCGCGGGCAGGCGCAGGATTCTGGTCAATTGGTAAGGCCACTTTACCTTTCTGATGTTGCAACGCCCGGGCACCCCAGCCCCACCGCAACCCCCACCGTAACCATGCCGATCCAGACCATCGAGCCGCGCCGCTTGTACCGCCAGATCGCCGACCAGCTGCGCTTGCTGATCGAGGCCGGCGAATTTCCGGTGGGCGCGCGCTTGCCCCCGGAACGCGACCTGGCCCTGAAGCTGGGCGTGTCGCGCCCGTCGGTGCGTGAAGCGTTGATTGCGCTGGAAGTGGAAGGCTGGGTGGAAGTGCGCATGGGCTCGGGCGTGTATGTGCAAAGCCTGTCTGGCGCGCCGCGCGCCAGCCTGATGGCGGAAAGCCCCCTGGAAACCATCCGCGCGCGCTGGACGATCGAAGGCGAACTTGCCGCGCAGGCGGCCCGCAACCCGGCGCCCGCGCTGGTCGATGGGTTGCTGGAGGCGGTGGGCGCCATGGAAGACGAAGCCCGCGCGGCCAGCGTGCCCATACGCGGCGACCGGCTGTTCCATTTGCGCGTGGCCGAAATGGCCAGCAACGCCGTGCTGGTGCGCGTGGTGGGCGAACTATTCGACGAACGCCACAACCCCTTGTCCGTGAAGCTTGGCGACTACTTCGAAAACCCCGATAGCTGGGCCGCCGCCATCACCGAGCACCGCCGCGTCATCGCCGCCATTGCCGCGGGCGACGAGGCCGCCGCGCGCGCCGCCATGCATCACCATCTTTCCTGCTCGTTCGACCGCTTGACCGCCAGTTGGCCGGGCGCGGCCGAAACGATGCGCATCGATAGCAAAGAGCCGGCGGCGTCCTGACGCCACCGGGGATCCGTAGTCGCAGTACGAAGGTGCAACCTGTATGTGAAATTCCGATGTGAAACATAAAGCGGGCCGGCCCAAAACAACATACGCCGCGCCCGCTACCTCAAAGAGAGGAGACAACATGAATAAAGGCAACGCTATCAAAGTGCTGTTTGCCGCCGTCGCGCTGGCCGTCAGTGGCAGCGCGCTGGCGCAAACCAAGTTGAAATGGGCGCATGTGTACGAGACTTCCGAACCCTTCCATACCTCGTCGGTGTGGGCGGCGCAGGAAATCGAAAAACGCACCAACGGCCGCTATCACATCGATGTCTATCCCGCCTCTCAGTTGGGCAAGGAAAACGACATCAACCAGGGGCTGACCCTGGGCACGGTGGACATGATCATTTCCGGGTCCAGCTTCGCCGCCAAGAGCTTTCCGCGCATTGGCGTCACGTACTACCCCTACACCTTCCGCAGCCCCGAGCACCTGATCGCCTACACCAAGAGCGACGTCTACAAAGAGCTGACGCAAGGCTACGACCAGAAAAGCGGCAACCACATCGTCGCCACCACGTACTACGGCACGCGCCAGACCACGTCCAACCGCGCCTTCACCAAGTGCGCCGAAATGAAGGGCTTGAAGATCCGGGTGCCGGACGTGGCCGCCTACCTGGCCATGCCGCGTGCCTGTGGCGCCAACACCGCGCCGATTGCGTTTGCCGAGGTCTACCTGGCCTTGCAGAACGGCACGGTTGAAGCGCAAGAGAACCCGCTGACCACCATCGAAGCGAAGAAGTTCTACGAGGTGCAGAAGAACATCATCCTGACGGGCCACATCGTCGACCACCTGAACACGGTCATCTCGGGCAAGCTCTGGAAGAGCCTGTCCGATGCCGACAAGAAGGTCTTTGCCGAGGTCGCGCAGCAAGCGGCGGAAAAGGCCTCGGCCGAGGTCGCCGCGAGCGAAAAGAAAATGGTGGATGTGTTCAAGAAGCGCGGGCTGAACGTGGCCGAAGTCAACGTTGAAGACTTCCGCAAGACCGTGTTGGAGAAGGTGCCGTTCGAGCAATACGGCTACCAGAAGTCGGATTGGGAAAAGATCCAGGCGGTGAAGTAGCCGCCAGGGGCGGCTGCCGATGGTAGCCACCCACGGAACCGGCGGGCCCTTGCGGCCCGCCGACCCACCGAAATCCGATCAGGGGAACGTCATGCATTCCAACGCGAAAGCGGCGCCGATGGCGGCCGTGAGCCATGGGCCGGGTCCGGTGTCGGCGCCCAGCTACGCCAGCCCGTCTTCCGGTTCATCATCCGGCCCACACCAGACCAGCGTCGACGAGATCGTCCACAGTTTCGAAGAGGCCGACCAGCACACGGTCGACCTGTCCGGCTATCAACCTGAAGACTGGATTTGCCTGGGCATATTCTGGGTGATGTCCCTGCTTGTCTTCTTGCAGTTTTTCTCCCGCTACGTGCTGAACGACTCCTTTGCCTGGACCGAGGAACTGGCGGTGTATTGCCTGATCGGCGTGGTGTTCCTGGGCGCCGCCATGTGCGTGCGGACCTGCCGCCATATTCAGGTGGACTTCCTGTACCGCTATCTGCCCAAGCCGGTGGGCCGCGTGCTGGCCACCGTGATCGATATCTTGCGCACCGCCTTCTTTGGCTACGCGGTGTGGCTCACGTACCGCTACATCGTGCTGGTGGGCGACGAGCCCATGACCACGCTGTTCTGGAACAAGTCTTACGTGTACTGGGTGGCCCTGGCGGGCTTTGCCATGATGTTCCTGCGGTCGCTGCAAGTGTCGGCGCGCAACTGGCGGCAGGGCTATTCCATCCTGGAAAACCCCGCGGCCTACGACGCGCTGGATTGAACGTGTTCACCGCGCCGCAATTCCTGATGACCCCGCATTGCCTATCCGGGAGCAAGACATGGGCATTTTGATTGGAACGTTTCTGCTGTTGATGATCCTGGGCCTGCCGGTGGCGGTGTCCATGGTGGGCGCGTCGCTGCTGTTCATTCTGGTTTCCGGCAGCGTGCCCGACGTGGTGGTGGCGCAGCGCATGATCGCGGGCATTGAATCGTTTCCGCTTCTGGCCGTGCCGTTTTTCATCCTGGCGGGCAACCTGATGAACATCGCCGGCATCACCGGCCGCATCTACAACTTCGCGGTGGCGCTGGTGGGCTGGATGCGCGGCGGCCTGGGGCAGGTGAACATCATCGGCTCGGTGGTGTTCGCCGGCATGTCGGGCACCGCGATTGCCGACGCGGCGGGCCTGGGCACCATTGAAATCAAGGCCATGAAAGACCATGGCTACGAGACCGAGTTCGCGGTGGGCGTCACCGCCGCGTCTGCCACGCTGGGCCCCATCATTCCGCCGTCCTTGCCCTTCGTCATCTACGGCATGATGGCCAACGTGTCGATCGGCTCGCTGTTCCTGGCGGGCCTGATCCCGGGCGCCGTGCTGACCCTGTTGATGATGCTGACGGTGGCCTACTACGCGCGCCGCAACAACTGGGGCGGCGACGTCGCGTTCAACTGGAAGCGCCTGGGTGGCGCGGGGCTGGAAGTGCTGATCGTGCTGGCGTTTCCGCTGTCGATCTGGTTGATGACGCTGGCCGGCGTATCGCCCAACCTGGCCACCGGCATCGCGTTCGCGGCGCTGCTGCTATTGGACTGGCGCTTCAACTTTTCGGCCGTCATGGCCTTGATGGCGCCGGTAATCTTGATTGGCGGCATGACGCTGGGCTGGTTCACCCCCACCGAGGCCGCCGTGGCCGCCGTGATCTGGGCGCTGTTCCTGGGCCTGGTGCGCTACCGCTCGATGACGTTGCGCACGTTGGCCAAGGCGTCGTTCGACACCATCGAGACCACCGCATCCGTGCTGTTCATCGTGACGGCGGCATCCGTCTTTGCCTGGCTGCTGACCACGACGCAGGCCGCGCAGGCGCTGACCGACGCCATCCTGAGCGTGACGCAGAACAAGTGGGTATTCCTGTTGATGGCCAACGTGCTGATCCTGATCGTGGGATGCTTCATCGACACCATTGCCGCCATCACGATCCTGGTTCCCATCCTGCTGCCCATCGTGCTGCAACTGGGCATCGACCCGGTTCACTTCGGCCTGATCATGGTCTTGAACCTGATGATCGGCCTGCTGCATCCCCCCATGGGCATGGTGCTGTTCGTGTTGGCCAGGGTCTCGCGGCTGTCGGTTGAACGCACCACCATGGCCATCCTGCCGTGGCTGCTGCCGCTGTTCGTGGCGCTGATCGCCATTACCTACATCCCGCAGATCACGCTGTGGCTGCCCACTGCCATGGGCATGGCCGGCAAATAAGGAGCACGCACTCATGTCGCAAAGACTGCAAGGCAAGACCGCCATCGTGACCGCCGCCGGCCAGGGCATCGGCCGCGCCGTGGCCGAGGCGTTCGCGCGCGAAGGCGCCGACGTGCTGGCCGTGGACATCAATGCCGACGCGCTGCTGACGCTGTCCGGCTGCCGCACGCAAGTGCTGGACGTGACCGACGGGCGCGCCATTGCCGCGCTGGTCGCAGGTGCCGGGCCGGTGAATGTGCTGTTCAACGGCGCGGGCTTCGTCCACGCCGGCACCATCCTGGACTGCGACGAAGAGGCGTGGGACTTTTCCTTCAACCTGAACGTGCGGTCCATGTATCGGCTGATCCGCGCCTGCCTGCCCGGCATGTTGGCGCGCGGTGCAGGGTCCATCGTCAACATGGCGTCAGTGGCAGGCAGCATCAAGGGCGCGCCCAACCGCTGCGCCTATGGCGCGACGAAAGCCGCCGTGATCGGGCTGACCAAGTCGGTGGCGGCGGACTTCGTGGCGCAAGGCATCCGCTGCAATGCCATCTGCCCGGGCACCGTGGAATCGCCGTCCTTGCGCCAGCGCATCGAAGCGCAGGCCGCGGCCAGCGGGCAGACGATAGCCGCTGTCGAAGCCGCCTTCACCGCCCGCCAACCCATGGGCCGCATTGGCCGCACCGATGAAATCGCCGCGCTGGCGGTGTATCTTGCCAGCGATGAATCCGCCTTCACCACCGGCACCGCCCAGGTGATCGACGGCGGCTGGTCCAACTGAAGCTTTCCTCTTTTCGCAACAAGGAACCGTTATGAAACTGATGCGCTATGGCGCCAAGGGCGCCGAGAAACCTGGCCTGATCGACGCCGAGGGCAAGGTGCGCGACCTGTCTGCCGTGCTGCCCGATATCACCGCGCAAACACTAGGCGCCGCGCGCCTGGCCGAACTGCGCGCGCTGGATGCGTCCACGCTGCCGCTGGTGGCGAACCCGGGGCGCGTGGCGCCGCCGTGGAGCGGCATGGGCAAGTTCATTTGCATTGGCCTGAACTACGCCGACCACGCCGCCGAATCGGGCTTGCCCGTGCCGGCCGAACCCGTCATCTTCATGAAGCCGACCTCAGCGGTGGTCGGCCCCAATGACCCCGTCGTGCTGCCGCAAGATTCCATCAAGACCGATTGGGAAGTGGAGCTGGGTGTGGTCATCGGTGAAAAGGCGCGCTACGTCAGCGAGGCCGACGCCATGAAGCACGTGGCCGGCTATTGCGTGGTGAACGACGTGTCCGAACGCGAATACCAGATTGAACGCGGCGGCACGTGGGACAAGGGCAAGGGCTGCGACACCTTCGGCCCCATCGGCCCGTGGCTGGCCACCGCCGACGAAATTCCCAATCCGCAAGACCTGGAGATGTGGCTGGAAGTGAACGGCAAGCGCTATCAGAACGGCAGCACGCGCACCATGGTGTTCGGCGTGGCGCAGTTGGTGGCGTACGTCAGCCGCTTCATGACGCTGTACCCCGGCGACCTCATCAGCACCGGCACGCCGCCCGGCGTGGGCATGGGGCAAAAGCCCGCGCCCATTTATTTGAAAGCGGGCGACGAGATCAAGCTGGGCATCGCGGGCCTGGGCGAACAGCGCCAGCGCGTGCATGCCTGGGACCCCGCGTTGATCGACGGCTGATCGCGCTCGCGTCCGCACGCCCGCCCGCACCCCTTATTTTCCGGAGTCCTCATGTCCCAGAACGAAATGGCGTTCATCCGCATCCACCCGGCGGACAACGTGGTGATCGCCCGGCGCCAACTGGTCAGCGGCACGCGGCTGGAAGGCGAAGGCGTGACGGTGCAGGGGCTGGTGCCGCCCGGCCACAAGGTGGCCGTGCGCGCCATTGCGGCGGGCGAGCCGGTGCGCCGCTACAACCAGATCATCGGCGTGGCGCGCCAGGCCATCGCGGCCGGACAGCATGTCCACACGCACAACCTGGAGTTCTCTGAATTCGAGCGCGACTACGCCGTGGGGCAGGGCGCGCACGCCACCGATTACGTGGCGCAACCCGCCACCTTCGAGGGCATCGTGCGCGCCGATGGCCGCATCGCCACGCGCAACTACATCGGCATCCTGACCAGCGTGAACTGTTCTGCCACGGTGGCACGCGCCATCGCCGACCACTTCCGCCGCGACATCCATCCCGACGCGCTGGCCGCCTGTCCGAACGTGGACGGCGTGGTGGCGCTGACGCACGGCGCGGGCTGTGCCACCGGCAGCGAGGGCGAGCCGCTGAAAGTGCTGCGCCGCACGCTGGGTGGCTATGCGCGCCACGCCAACTTCGGCGGGCTGATGGTGGTGGGGCTGGGTTGCGAAACCAACCAGATCGGCGGTTTGATGGAACAAGAAGGCCTGCGTGAAAGCGGCCTCTTGCACACGTTCAACATCCAGGACACCGGCGGCACGCGCAAAACCGTGGCGCGTGGCATTGAATTGGTCGAGCGCATGCTGGACCAGGCCAACCAGGTGCGGCGCCAGCCGGTGGCGGCTAGCCATCTGACGGTGGGCCTGCAATGCGGCGGTTCCGATGGCTATTCGGGCATCAGCGCCAACCCGGCGCTGGGCGCGGCGGTGGACCTGCTGGTGCGCCATGGCGGCACCGCGATCCTGTCGGAAACGCCCGAGATCTATGGAGGCGAACACTTGCTCACGCGCCGCGCCCAAACACCCGCCGTGGCTGAAAAACTGCTGGCGCGCGTGCGCTGGTGGGAAGACTACTGCGCCCGCAATGACGCCGAAATGGATAACAACCCATCGGCCGGCAACAAGGCGGGCGGGCTGACCACCATTCTGGAAAAGTCGCTGGGCGCCATCGCCAAGAGCGGCACCACCAACCTGACCGACGTGTTCGAATACGCCGAGCCCGTGCGCACGCGCGGGCTGGTGTTCATGGACACGCCGGGCTACGACCCCGTCTCCGCCACCGGCCAGGTGGCGGGCGGCGCCAACCTGATCTGCTTCACCACGGGTCGTGGTTCCGCCTACGGCTGCGCGCCCGCGCCGTCCTTGAAGCTGTCGACCAACACCGCCTTGTGGCAGCGCCAGTCCGACGACATCGACATCAATTGCGGTGAAGTAGTGGACGGCGCACAAACCGTGGCGCAGATGGGCGAACGCATTTTCCAGCTAATGCTGCAAACGGCATCGGGACGCCGCACGCGCAGTGAAGAGCACGGGTATGGCCAGAACGAGTTCGTGCCCTGGCAACTGGGCGCGGTGATGTAGCGCCGGGAAGGCGGTGATGTTGCATTTGGTCACTGACTTGATATCGAAGATTTCCGTGTCTACAGATATCCTCATTCGCGCGCCGACTGGCCGGTCATCCGACGGGTGCATGGCGCCTTCCGCCCTGGGTCAACCATGCTCGAACGTTTGAATTCGGAGTCGTTGCCACGCCTGCCCGCAGACGTGGAAAAGCCCGCCTATGATCGCAGCCGGCTCACGCCCGGCATCGTGCATTTGGGTCTGGGGGCATTTCATCGCGCGCATCAGGCGGTGATGACGGACCTGGCCATCGAGGCCAGCGGCGACCTGAGCTGGGGCATCCTGGGCGTGTCATTGCGCAGCCGCGCCACGCGCGACGCGCTGACGCCGCAAGACGGCCTGTACACGCTGGCCCTGCGCGAGGGGGGAACCGACGGGCAGGCCCGCGAACAACTGCGCGTGGTGGGCTCCGTGCTGCGCGTGATGGTGGCCGAGGAAGACCCCAACGCCGTGCTCGAGCGCATCGCGTATCCGCAAACCCGCATCGTCAGCCTGACGGTCACCGAAAAAGGCTACAGCCACGAACCGGCCACCGGCTACCTGCGCTGGGACGACCCCGACATTCTTCACGACCTGGAAAACCCGCAGCGCCCGCGCAGCACCATCGGCATCCTGGTCTACGGGTTGGCGCTGCGCCGCGAGCGCGGTCTACCGCCCGTCACGCTGCTGTCTTGCGACAACCTGCGCGGCAACGGCGACATGCTGCGCAGCCTGGTGCTGGCCTTTGCCCTGCGCGTGGACGTGGCGCTGACCGCATGGATCGACGCGCACTGCACCTTTCCCAATTCCATGGTGGACCGCATGGTGCCCGGCACCGACGACGGCGACCGCCAACGCATCGCCACGCGGCTGGGCGTGCAAGACGCCTGGCCCGTGGTGGGCGAGCCCTATCTGAACTGGGTGATCGAAGACAAATTCGCCGCCGGCCGCCCCGCCTGGGAAACGCAGGGCGGCGCTACCTTTGTGCGCAACGCCGAGCCCTACGAACGGCTGAAGCTGCGCATGGTGAATGGGCCGCACTCCACCTTTGCCTACCTGGGCATCTTGTTGGGGCACCGGACCATCAGCGCGTCGGTGCAGACGCCGGCCTTGCTTGATTTTGTCGACGCGATGATGCGGCTGGAAATCGCGCCTACCTTGAAGGGCATTCCGGGCAGTGGGCTGGAGGAATATCGCCAGCGCTTTCTGGCCCGTATCGCCAACCCGGCCTTGCCGCACCCAAGCGCGCAAGTGGCCATGGACGGCTCGCAGAAAGTGCCGCAACGGCTGCTTGAAACCCTGCGCGACCGCCTGCGCGCGGGCGACGACATCAACCGCCTGACGCTTGCCGTGGCGGCGTGGCTGCATTATTTGCGCGGCGAAGACGAACAGGGGGCGCGCTACGCCATCGAAGACCCGTTGGCGGCGCGGCTGGCCAAGCTGCTGTCGCGCGCCGAGGTGGCTGCGCGGGCGTCGGCCCCGTCGCAAGCGGCGCAGCGCCGCGCCATGGTGCTGGCCGGCTTCAAACCCGTGTTTGGCGACCTGGGCAAAAAACCCGAGTTCGTCGCCGCGTTGACCACGCATCTGGAAAACCTGCGCGAGCACGGTGTGATGTTCGCCGTGGAAGCAGCAACCTAAGGGTTCCCACTTACCGGTTCCCGACCACGAATCAAGGAGCGCATGGCATGCCTGCTGATAGCCGAGTGGACGCCGTTGAATGGGAACGCTGGGGCGCCGCCTGCCTGCGCGCGCAAGACTTCAACGAGGACGATGCGCGCTGCCTGGCGGCCAGCCTGACGCAAACCAGCTTATGGGGCATCGACTCGCACGGCATGGCGCGGCTGCCGCATTACCTGAACCGCGTGGCGCATGGCTCCATCCTGGCGCGCCCGGCTATCCGCGTTGACCGCACGGGCCCGGGCACGGCGCAATTGCACGGCGGGCAAGGGCAGGGCATCGTGGTGGCGCACCGCGCCAACGCGCTGGCGATGGACCTGGCGCGTGAAGCCGGCATCGCGGCCGTTGGCGTCAGCAATTCCTCGCACTGCGGCGCGGTGGGCCTGTATAGCCGCGCGGCCGCCCGGCAAGGCTTGATCGGCATGGCCTTCACGCATTCGGATTCCATTGCCGCGCCCCATGGCGGCCATCACGCCTTCTTCGGCACCAACCCCATTTCGATGGCGTTCCCGCGCGCGGACGGCGAGCCGCTATGCCTGGACATGGCCACCACCTCCATCCCGTGGAACCGCGTCATGAACGCCCGCCGCGACGGCGTGGCCCTGCCACCCAGCGTGGCGTTGGACGCCCAAGGCAGTGATTGCACGGACGCCGACGCAGTGCGCGCGTTACGGCCCTTGGGCGGCATCGAGTACGGCCACAAGGGCTACGGGCTGGCCATGATGATTGAGCTGCTGTGCGGCCCCTTGAACGGCAATCCCTTTGGTCCGCACATCTCACCCATGTACGACGCGCTGGATCAGCCACGGGAATTGGGCGCGTTCTTTATCGTGATTGATCCGCAACGCTTTGCGGGCGGCGCGGCGCTGGCGGGCGTGGTGGCGGCGATGGCGGTGGAACTGTCGCAAGCACCCGGCGCGCCGCGCATGCCGGGCGACCCCGAAACCGAGGCCCAGGCCGAGCGCTTGCGCGATGGCATTCCCGTGCCGCCCGCCCTGTGGAACGAGATGAAGGCCTGGAGCCAGCGCCTGGGTGTGGCGCTACCCGCGCGCCGCGCTTAAACGCCCAGGTACTGCAACAGGCGCGGCTCGTCGTCCAGGAAGGCTTGCGACGAGCCCGTCCACGCCACGCGGCCCTTCTCGACGATGGCGTGATGGTCGGCCGTGGCAAGTAGCGGTTCCAGGTTCTTGTCGATGCACAGCACGGCCAGGCCGGTTGCTTTCAGGCTGTCCAGCGCTGCCCAGATTTCTTCACGCACCACCGGCGCCAGGCCTTCGGTGGCTTCATCCAGGATCAGCAAGCGCGGGTTGGTCAGCAGCGCCCGCCCGATCGCCAGCATCTGCTGTTCACCGCCCGATAGATGGCTGCCCAGATGCCGCGCACGTTCGGACAAGCGCGGAAACAGCGCGTACACACGGTCCAGCGTCCACGGTTCCGCCAGGCCCTGGCGATTGTGCGCGGTGGCCACCAGGTTTTCACGCACCGACAGGTTGGGAAATATGTGCCGGCCTTCCGGCACCAGCCCGATGCCACATTGCGCCACTTTGTACGACGGTAGCCGGCTGATGTCCTGGCCATCGAACACGATGCTGCCTTGCGTGGCGCGGGTCAGCCCCATCACCGTCTTGACGGTGGTGGACTTGCCCATGCCGTTGCGGCCCAGCAAGGTCACGAATTCACCTGGCCCGATATCCAGGTCGATTCCGAACAGCGCCTGGCTGGCGCCATAGTGCGCGGTCACGCCCCGCAGCGATAGCAGCGCGCTCATGCGGGTTCTCCTTGTTTGGCTTCGCCTTCGACCTTCCCCCGCCTGCCGCGCGCGCTGGCGCGTTCGCTGCCCAGGTAGCATTCGCGCACCTGCGGATTATTGCGAATCTGGTCCGCCGTGCCGCAGGCCAGCGCGCTGCCGTACACCAGCACCGTAATGCGGTCAGACAGCGCAAACACGGCCTGCATGTCGTGCTCCACCAGCAAGATCGTGTAGCGTCCGCGCAGTTGCAAGAGCAGGCGCGTCATGGCCTCGGATTCGTGCTGGCTCATGCCCGCCATGGGCTCGTCCAGCAACAGCAGCGACGGCTGGCAAGCCAGCACCATGGCCAGTTCCAATTGCCGTAGTTCGCCATGCGCGAGTTCACCCGCGGGCGTATCGGCGCGGGCCGACAAGCCGGTCAACGCCAGCGCCTCGCGGGCCGGGTCGGTCAGGGCGGTGGTCGACAGCACGGGCTGCCAGAACCGGAAGCTGTGGCCGCGCCGCACCTGCACCGCCATCACCACGTTTTCCAGGGCGGTAAAGGGTTTGAAGACAGAGGTGATCTGGTAAGAACGCGCCAGCCCGTGGCGCACGCGCGTGTTCACCGGCATGCGGGTAATGTCGCGGCCGTCCAGCAGCACGCGCCCGCTGTCGGGCCGCAGTTCGCCGCTAAGCTGGCCGATCAGCGTGGTCTTGCCCGCGCCGTTCGGCCCGATCACGGCGTGCAGTTCGCCCGCGTGCACGTTCAACGACAAGTCATCGGTAACCGTCAGGCCGCCGTAGCGCTTCACCAGGTTTTCAACACGCAGAGTGCTCATGGCGTTTCTCCCAGCGACCCTTGCGCTTGTTCCGCAGGTTGCCGCCGCGCCGCGTTGCGGCCACGCCAGGGCGTGTCGCGCAGGCTGCCGTACACCCCACGCCGCGATACCAGCACCACGCCCACGATCAGCAGGCCCATGATCAGCATCCAGTGCCCGGTCAGCAGCTTCAGCCCTTCTTCCAGCAACAGGAACGCCAGCGCGCCCGCCACGGGGCCGAACAGCGTGCCGATGCCGCCCAGCACCACCATCACGATCAGTTCGCCCGACGTAGTCCAGGCCAGGTAGGACGGCGACACATACATGGTCAGGTTCGCCAGCAGCACGCCGGCCACGCCGCAGATCATGGCCGATATCACGTAGGCCGCAAGCCGGTAGCGCAAGGTGGGAAAGCCCAGCGCGCGCATGCGGCGTTCGTTTGCCTGGCAGCCGCGCAACGCCATGCCGAAGGGCGCATGGATCAGCCGGTGCATCAGGCCCAGCACCGCCAGCAGCACGCCAAAGGCCGTGTAGTACAGCGCCAGCGGCGTATCCAGCCGGAACGCGCCGAAGTCGCTGCCGGCAAACAGCGACATGCCGTCGTCGCCGCCAAAGCCGTCCAGCCCCGTCGCCAGGAAATAGAACATCTGTGCAAACGCTAGCGTGATCATGATGAAGGCGATGCCGGAGGTGCGCATCACCACGTAGCCGCTGACCAGACCCACCACGGCGCAGCCGGCCAGCGCCCCAGCCAGATGCAGCCAGCCGCTTTCAATGCCGTAGTGCGACATCACACCCACGGAATACGCGCCCAGCCCCAGGTACAGCGCATGGCCGAAGCTGACCATGCCGCCAGAGCCCAGCAGCAGATTCAGCGCCAGCGCGGCCACGCCGTAGACCAGCACGCGGCCAAACAGCGCCAACAGAAAAGGTTCGCCCTGCCAGTGCGCGTACACCGGCACCAGGGCCAGCAACAGCAGCAGGGCGGAGGCCACCAGAAAGCGCGGAGACATGTGCATGAGGTTCCCCTTATCCGTGCTTGACGGGAAACAGGCCCTGCGGCCGCATCGCCAGCACCAGCGCCATCACGATGTAGATCAGCATGGACGCAATCGCCGGGCCGGCCGCGTTGGCGGCGGCGGGAGGCAAGGCCGCGCGCAGCAGCGTGGGCAGCAGCGCGCGGCCCAGCGTGTCGATCAGCCCCACCATCAGCGCGGCCAGGAATGCCCCGCGCACCGAGCCGATACCGCCGATGACGATCACCACCAGCGTCAGGATCAGAATCGGTTCGCCCATGCCGGTCTGCGCCGACAGGATGGGGCCGGCCATCAACCCCGCCAGGCCCGCCAGCACCGCGCCCAGCACGAACAGCAAGGTGTTCAGCCGCGCGATGTTCACGCCCAGCGCGCCCACCATCATGCGGTCGGTGGACCCCGCCCGGATCAGCATGCCCAGCCGCGTGCGGTGGATCAGCACATAGCAACCGGCCGCCACCAGCAGGCCCACCACGATGATCAGGAAGCGGTACAGCGGATACGTGACGCCCAGGATGTCGATGGTGCCCGACAGCCACGACGGCAATCCCATGCTGATCGGCGCGGGGCCCCAGATGATGCGCGTCAGTTCGTTGAAGAACAGGATGAAGCCAAAGGTGGCCAGCACCTGGTCCAGATGGTCGCGCGGGTATAGGCGCGCCAGCGCAATGCGGTCCAGCAGCAGGCCCAATGCCGCCATGCCCGCGATGACGGCGGCGCCCGCCAGCAGGAACGAACCCGTGTGGCGGAACACGGTGGCTGCGATGAACGCGCCCATCATGTACAGCGACCCGTGCGCCAGGTTGATGAAGTTCATGATGCCGAACACCAGCGTCAGCCCGGCAGCCAAGAGGAACAGCAGTATGCCTAGCTGCAAGCCGTTCAAGGCCTGCACCAGCAGCAGCGTCGTGGACATGGGGATCACCTTGCGCCAGCGGCCAGCCCGGCCGCCCGCATTACTTCATCACGCATTGGGCGGCGTACTGGTCGGACACCTTGGACAGGTCCGCAAAGATGGGGCCCTTGTTCACAAAGGCCACCTTGCCGTCGGCGTCCGCCTGCACGTCCGCGCGGAAGAATCCGGCCACCGGGAAGTGGTTGGGCTGGTAGCGGAATTCGCCTCGCACGGATGCAAAGTCGGCGGCTTCCAGCGCTTTGCGCAGCACATCCTTGTCGTCAACCTTGCCGCCTGTTTTCTTCAAGGCCGAGCCGATCAGTTGGGCCGCGTCAAACGATTGCGCGGCGTAGCTGGACGGTTCGCGGCCGTACTTCTGCCGGAACGCGGCGGCAAACGCCTTGTTGGCGGCGTTGTCCAGGTCGGGCGAATACGGCACGTTGGTCACCGCGCCCAGCGCGTCTTGCTGCAAGGCGGGCAGCGTGGCGCCGTCGATGGTGTCCACCGACAGCAGCGGGATCTTGCCGAAGAGCCCCGCCTGCCGGTATTGCTTGACGAAGTTCACGCCCATGCCGCCAGGAAAGAACACGTAGGCGGCGTCGGGTTTCGCATCCGCCAGCGCCGCCAGTTCCACCGAGTAGTCGGGCTGGTTGACCTGCGTGAACACTTCGTTTGCGATCTCGCCCTTGTAGAAGCGCTTGAAGCCGGCCATGGCGTCTTTCCCGGCCTGGTAGTTGGGGGCAAGCAGGTAGACCTTCTTGAAGCCCATCTGCTTGGCCATTTCGCCGCTGCCTTCGTGGCGCTGCGTGTTATTCCAGGACGTGGAAAAGAAATACGGCGAACAGTCCTTGCCGGCCAGGTTGGTCGGGCCGGCGTTGGACCCCACCAGGAACACGCCGGCCGTGGTCACCGGCCGCACCACGGCCAGCATCACGTTGGAATACACCACGCCGGTAATGATGGGCACCTTGTCGCTTTGCACCAGCTTGCGCGCGGCCTGCACGCCCACCTCGGGCTTGAACTGGTCGTCTTCCTTGATGACCTGCACCGGCACGCCGCCCAGCTTGCCGCCGCCTTGCTCCACGGCCAGCATGAAGCCGTCCAGTTGGTCTTGCCCCAGCACCGAGCCGGGGCCGGTCAATGTGGTCAACAGGCCGATCTTCACATCGGCTAGTGCGGCAGCGGGGAGGGTCAGGCCCAAGCTCAGGCCCAGGCCCAGGACCGCGGCTGCGGTCAGCGTGGTGGTGCGTTTCATGGCGTTTTCCCTTGAGTTGCCGTGTGTCACGGTCGTGGTGTTGTGCTGCGGCTGGCGAAGCGGGCTGGCTAAAGCGGGGCTGTCTAAGTGCGGCAGCCTAAGTGCGGGGCGTTGCACTACGGCCTGATGAACTACGGCGTCAGGCCAAAGAACGTCATCGTGTTGCGGAACAGAATCTTTTGCTGCACATCCGGCACCAGCTCGGCGTGCGCCACCAGGCGGCCCACCTCCTGCTCGCCCAGCGGATAGGGGTAGTCGGACCCCAGCAGCACGCGGTCTTCACCCATGACGTCGATCAACAGGCGCAGCGAGCGCGCGTCGAACACGGCGCTGTCCGTGTAGAAGCGGTCGGTGTACGACGAGGGCAATTGCGGACAGTCCTGGCGGATGATGTCGCGATGGCGCCAGGCGTTGTCCACGCGCCCCAGCAGGTAGGCAAAGCTGCCGCCGCCATGCGCGAAGCACAGCTTCAGGCTGCGGGGAATGCGTTCAAACGCGCCCGACAGGATCAGCGACAGAATCCCCAGTTGCGTTTCAGCGGGCATGGCCACCAGCCACGGCAGCATCCATTTCTTCATGCGGCCGTCGGTCATCATGTCCCAGGGATGCACCAGCACGGGGATGTCGTTATTGGCGCAGTGAATCAGAAACTGCACCAGCAATTCGTCGTCCAGGTCGCGGGGGCCGACGTGGTTGCCGATCTGCACGCCCAGATGGCCGGCGGCGCGTGCGCGCGAGGCTTCCTTGCACGCCAGGTCCAGGTCTTGCAGCGGCACTTGCGCCAATGCCTTCAGGCGCGAGGGGGCGTGGGCGCAGTGCTCCAGGGCCAGGTCATTCATGCGGGCGGCCCAATCGGCGGCGGCCTGGCCAGGGTAGGT